>NZ_JAJJZH010000019.1:0-16410 GCF_021029015.1 Halobacterium sp. KA-6 | reverse complement strand
TCCTCGACGGCGTAGTCGTCCCACTCGTTGAGGTCGTAGTCGAGATACCGGCTCTCGATTTCCGTGCCGGAAATCTCGAAGTCGTCCTCGACAGTAGCGACCTCCTTGACAGTGACAAGTACCTTCACACCACAGCGGAATTCTGCTGTATTGTTAAGTTTTACTATTAAATGTGGGGGTGAGATACACCCAGTGTGCACCGGCAGAAGAGTTAATTAGATGACTAGTTCTGGGGGCGTGTCATCCACTCGCTAGCCTGGGGTTCTGTTGGATCAGTGGGGACTTCGACGAGTGTGGGCCCCTCACTTTCAACCGCTTCGGCGACCGTCTCCTCGATCTCGGTTGACGTTTCCGCGTTCATTACCTCGATTCCCATCCCTTCGGCGATGAGGTCAAACGACAAAGATGCACGTGGCCATCCGTACGTCATATCCTCTAAGCCGTAACTTCGTTCAGCTTCCTCGCTGATGATCGCGTAGTCTTGATTTGCGAATACAACTACGGTAACGTCGATATTTTCGGCTGCTAGAGTATGCAATTCGTGAACACACATTAGTAGACCACCATCACCAGTCAAGGCTACTACGTCGGAATCTGGATTTGCGGTCTTCGCACCGATAGCAGACGGGAGACCAGTTCCCATGGTTGCCCACGACCCGGGATTAACGTAGGACCGTGGACCGAACGCAGGGAATGAGACAAGCGTCCAGAGCCGGAACCCGCCAGCGTCTGCAGTAACGATGGTGTCTTCCGATATCGCGGATCGCACCGCTCGTAATGCTGTCGGCGAGGTAAGCGGTGGTTCATCTCCGTCAATTAACTCCTTGATTCGGTTTTCATCTGAGTTTCGCGCAGTGCGTGCGCGTTCGGCGCCCGTTCCCTCTTTCTGGGGCACCTCATCAGACAGCATGGAAAGTGTCGTATCTGCATCCGCGACCAACGCAACGGATGGTTCATAGCCAGTTCCAATGTCGTTCGGGTCAAGCGTGACGTGAATCAGATCTTCCGGGACATCGAGACTCCATTGACCGGTTGATACGGCGTCGAAGTCAGTTCCGACGGCTAGCGCCACATCTGATTCAGCCAACACTTCGGCCACTTCAGGGCTAGTACCCCCGCAAAGGACACCGGCAGAGAGGGGATGATCTTCCGGGAATCCACCTTTCCCTTTGTATGTCGCTAGCACTGGCGAGTTAAGGCGCTCTGCAAGAGCAAGGAGGCTATCTGTAGCCCCCGATGCGCGAACCCCGCCGCCAATGACAATAACCGGTTCGTCAGCATCCGCGAGGAGACTAGCAGCCGTATCTACAGCATCAACATCTGGCTGTCGTGGTTTTGGAGGGGTAGTATCTGATGGTGCCGCTTGCGGCACGTCCATCGTGAGGAAGTTCTTAGGAATGCCCACGCGGACTGGGCCCTTTGGCGCGGTTCGAGCAGTCCGAACTGCTTCGGCAACAATCGGCGCTGCTGCTTGTGGTTCCTCAACGAGGTAATTCTCCTTCACCACGTTATCATAGGTATCTGGTGGTGTTTCATGAATTCCGTCACCACCCCGGACCTCTGGTTCGGTTTCGACGGCAATATGGATTAACGGGGTACAGTCATTTAATGCATTCTTCAGTCCGTTCATTGCATTCATATCACCTGGCCCAGGGATGACAACCGTACCCGCAACTTCACCACTTGACTCAGCATATCCCCATGCATTATGAGAAACCGCAGTCTCGTGGCGCGCCATAACGAACTCGATCCCAAATTCATTCATGGCCTTATTCAGCGGGAGCGTCTGCTTGCCTGGGATGCCGAAGATAGTTTCGACGCCTTCCGCCGAAAGGCGCTTGACTACCTCATCACCAACAGTCATACAACACCCTCTGTTTTCGGAAGTTCACGGGCATCAGCTTTCAGTTATCTGGTAGAGTATAAAAAACCTAGTCCCAGATGGACGCGGTATCCTCTCCCTACTCGATCGTCAAGGAAAAGGCCTCAGCACCTCAGTTCAGATAATTTTTTGTACCACGTTACTGAATAGCACGTGTATGAGTAACACAAGCAGCGAGCGGAGCCCGCAGTACTTCGTGGATTCCCTCCAACAGTACGTTCTTGCGCCGCTGTCAGCGGCTACACACCTTGTCAACCAGGAACGCAAGGAAGTGAATGTCGAACAGGAAGCATTTGAGAAGTTCCGTGAGCGTCTTGGGGGCATCGACCCGGCGCCGACGCCACCAGACCGAGCGATGCGGATTACTGGTCGCGCGTCCACGACCAACCAAGTCAACCGCGTTCGCACCGCTTACCGAGAAACTGTTCTGAGTATCCCACATTACGATGACGCGTACGGCGAATCGCTCGTCGAACATTTCGCCAACGAGTTCGGCGCAGCTGTCGCTGTAAATATCCGACCCGAATCGTCGATGTCATTCACCCTACCGTACAAGAACACACTCGAGGCAAGGGCAACGCAAGCGATTCGCAAACGCGAGGAATTCATCAGGATCCTCGAAACTGAAATCCAGTCACTTGAATCGGCGCGGGCCGATCTCTTGGAGGTCTCCGCTGCGCTCGACACAACGATAATCCCGGAATGGCACCGCGAGTCGTTTACCGAACAGCTAGATACGGTTGCAGAGCGCCGCCAGCAAACGATTCAGGAGCGTGGCTCTCTTCCCAAAATTGACCACCACTCCCTGTGTGCATACCTCTATGAGGACAAACCATGGACGTATCCGGTGCTAACCGCGGTCGCACGGACGCGAGAAGTAGTCAGTCTTGAATACTCAACGAATCCCGAAACAACAAGTTCTGCACGTGGTTGACTTCAACTCGCCCTGAAGTCAGGAGTAGTGACGCCGAACCGGGGATTCGTCCCGTCCCCCTAATCGGGGCAGAGGCCGAGTTCACTGACAAGCCCCGTGCCATCGTGCGCGGGGCAGTTGACAGATAGGACAGTGCTGTCCAAGGCAAAGCACAGGGACTATAGTTAATTGGCTGTCTGGTTCAATTAAATCCTAATGAGTTTTCGAACCGAGATGCGGAAAGAAATAGCGGCGTTATGGGGTGGTGGGAAAGGAATCTCGCTTGCCGCAGTTGCGATCGGCTGGGGGCTATTAAACGGTGGACGGATGGTGTATCCCGTCATCATTCCATATCTTCAATCTGATTACGGCCTCAGCCTCACGATCGCCGGCTTTCTCGTGACTGTGTTATGGTTTTTTGCTGCGATCGGTCAATTACCCGGCGGAATACTTGCAGACCAATACGATGAACGCAAACTCATGGCTGCGAGCGTGATTGTCGTTGCGGGCGCCCTTAGTCTCGTTGTCACGTCCTCGTCGCCAGTCATCTTGTTTCTGGCAACCGCTGTTTGGGGATTAGGCCACTCACTGTACCCAATCGCTCGAATCACGATTCTCTCGAAGCTCTACACGCAACGTCTTGGCAGCGCACTCGGCGTCACAATGGCTATGGGAGACATCGGTCAGACTGCCCTCCCACCGGTTGCCGCCATTCTCGCCGCGTCAATCGCCTGGCAGGCTGGACTCGGATTTATCCCCCCGCTACTGGTCATCTCTGGAATTTTAATATATGCTACATCGCCACAACAGGACTCGGCAACGGACTCGGGAAAGTCGCAGTCGTTGCGGGATGCTGTTGGTGTCTTCGCAGAACTTCGAGACCCGGCGCTTGGATTTATCACTGTCATCTTCTTCCTGTATATGTTTATCTGGCAGTCATTTACCGCATTCTACCCGACTTACCTCACGTCAGTGAAAGGACTATCCTCGCAACAGGCGAGCATTCTCTTCGGACTCTTCTTTGCCGTCGGTGTTCTCGTAAAGCCGCTCTCCGGGACAGCCTATGACCGAATCGGAATTCGTCGGTCACTTATCGGTATTCTGCTGCCAGCGAGCGCAGGCTTCTTACTCCTCCCGTTTATAAATGGCACCTGGCTACTCGTTGGAGTTACTGCGCTTATTAGTACTATGCTCGGAGCTGGGGCGATTACCCAGTCATTTATTGCGGAAGCGTTCACCGAGGAGATGAAAGGAACGGGACTAGGTGTCATTAGAACGCTCACAGCATCACTAGCGGCTACTGGCCCGGTTATCTTCGGCGTGGTTGGTGACCATGGCTATTTCGATACAGGCTACGTCGTTCTTTCTGGCGTGATGCTTATCGTTATTGGACTCACCTACCGAATGCCCAACGGAAGCGATCGGTGACGTCCTCAAGATTCATTCCCAGTATTCACGCCAACCACCTCCCCGAAAGGGGTGGGTTTGTCAGTGAACTCCCGCTCTGGCTACTACTCGTGGCGGGCTTGAAACTCAGTATTCCACTCCATCTTACTGACCTTCCATTTTCGAATACCTTCTCTAGTATTGAGGAATACAGTATCGAACGTGGTCCGGTCAAGATGTTCAGAGAGTCTACATTAAATACAAACTTTTATTAAATATTGTCTGGGTCTATGAGATTAATGCTAGACTATGTCGACTTAGAGGCGGATCTCTCGGAAGAAGAGCGAATGATCCAAGAGGCGGCTCGAGAGTTCGTCAGCGAAACAGTTCAGCCAGATATTGGCGAACATTGGATTGAGGGGTCGTTCCCAACGGATCTAATTCCGGAGATGGGTGAGATGGGTTTCTACGCGCCGAATTTGGAAGGATATGGATCACCTAACGTTAGCGAGAAGGCATATGGACTGTTGATGCAGGAGTTGGAAGCCTGCGATTCGGGGCTACGGTCAATGGCGAGCGTGCAAGGCGCGCTCGTGATGTATCCAATTCATGCCTACGGGTCTGAAGCGCAGAAAGACAAATGGCTCCCGAAACTAGGGAGTGGCGAAGCAGTCGGCTGCTTCGGTCTCACCGAACCCGAACATGGCTCAAATCCGACGGCAATGGAAACGCGTGCTGAAGAGGCAGAAAACGGGTATGTGCTAAACGGGTCGAAAACGTGGATTACGAACTCACCCATCGCCGACGTAGCCATCGTCTGGGCCAGGGACCAGACTGATTCAGATACTCCTGTCCGCGGATTCCTTGTGGAGACTGACCGCGACGGTGTTAGCACGAACAAAATCGACGACAAGCTCAGCCTCCGTGCATCCATCACGGGCGAGATCAGCCTTAATGATGTGTTCATTCCCGAAGAGAACATACTGCCCGGAGTAGAGGGAATGAAGGGGCCGCTGTCGTGTCTGACGCAGGCGCGCTACGGCATCGCATGGGGGGCGGTCGGCGCGGCCCGGGACTGCTTCGAGACCGCTCGCGAGTACGCGACGGAACGCGAGCAGTTCGGCAAACCAATCGGCGGCTTCCAACTCCAGCAACAGAACCTCGCGGAGATGGCGACCCAGATTACGCTCGCACAGCTGCTCGCTCACCGTCTCGCGGACCTCAAGGAGCGCGGCGACATGCGCCCCCAGCATGTCTCGATGGCGAAACGCAACAACGTCCGGATGGCCCGCGACCAGTCACGGGTTGCCCGGGAGATGCTGGGCGGGAATGGCATCACCACGGACTACTCGCCGATGCGCCACATGACGAACATGGAAACCGTCTACACCTACGAAGGCACCCACGACATTCACACGCTGATCCTCGGCGAAGACCTTACTGGACTCAAAGCTTATCAGTAATTAATGACCGGTGAAGCACGCAACCCCAGCAGCGATGAGCAGCCCCTCGATGGCCTAACCGTTCTTGATGCCTCGCGGGTCCTCGTAGGCCCATTCTGCACGATGCAGCTTGGCGACTTAGGGGCGGACGTCATCAAGGTTGAACGGCCAGATGGTGGAGATCAAACGAGGGGATGGCATCCACCAACCTACGGCGAGGAGAGTGCCTACTATGTCAGCATCAACCGAAATAAGCGTTCAGTAACGCTGAATCTGGCTAGTGAGGACGGTCGTGAGGTGTTCCGTGATCTAGCCTCCGAGGCTGATGTTCTAGTCGAGAACTTTCGGGTTGGGAAAATGGAGGAGTGGGGGCTTGATTATTCGACGCTTAAAGAACGTAATCCGGATTTAGTGTATTGTTCGCTCTCCGGCTACGGGGAGTGGGGCCCACAGAAAGACCGGCCGGCCTATGACATTATGATGCAAGCTGAGGGGGGTATGATGAGTATTACTGGTGAGGAGAATGGGCCACCAGTTCGCGTTGGAGTAGCCATCGCTGATATCGGTGCTGGCATGTACGCGACGCAGGCGATTCTCGCGGCGCTTCTCTATCGCGAACTTGGTGATAGTGGTGGTCAAAAAATCGACGTGAGTCTCCTGGACGGGCAGGTAGCCTGGATGAGTTACATGGCTTCCAATTATTTCGCGACCGGGGATCCACCCGGTCGAATGGGGAGTAAGCATCCGACAATTGCGCCGTATCAGGCGTTCGAGACTACTGATGGGTATGTTGTCGTTGCGACTGCCTCCGAGAATCTTTGGCCGAAGTTTTGCCGGGCGCTTGATCGAGAGGATCTAATCGATGATGAACGCTTTGCGGTTAATGCTGATCGTGTCGAAAACCGGTCGGAGCTTGATCAAATCCTAGACGATGAGTTCGCACAGTATTCAACTGCAGAGGCGGTTGCACGGATGGAGGAAGCTGGTGTCCCGGCCAGTCGAGTCCGGGATATGGAGGAAGTGTTCGATAACCCACAGGTGAGAGCTCGAAACATGCAGCAAACAGTCGAGCACCCAACAATCGGCCAGATGAAGATGGCAGGTAGTCCGATGCACTTCTCACAGACACCAACCGCAATTGAGCGTCATCCACCGTTGCTCGGTGAACACACTGAAGAGATCCTCCACGAGTTCGGATATGACAGTGAGACGATCGCCAATCTCGATGACCGAGATATTATCGGGTAACTGATCCCTATCCGATTCCGCTCGCCCAGACGGACTCGCTGGTTGAGGGTGGCGCTTTGCTGTGTTTCTAATTGACCACGCCCAGTATCTCGTGACGGCCTTGCGGCGATTGAACTCTGATTCCAGCCGGTTTGTCATAGAAACGCCGTTAACATTCCTCTATAATGATAGAACGGCGGACTTCCTCGTTAAGTAATAGTTTCAGTTGGGTTCGGCAATTTTACCGGAGGTGAATAAAATGACGGCGACCGCGCCGGTTGTCCGCGAGGAGTATTTCGAGACTCTGCGGCCGCATCTGGAAGTCGGTGGCTTTGAGCTGGAGATTGTTATGGAATCGGGGCTGCTTGAAACAATCCAGCGAACTACGAGGCGGAATTCATGGAGCTCACGGCGCGCGACGCTGTTTACGTGTACGTTACTGAGCAATCACTGCCGTATGCGCTGTGGCTCACCGAACGGCAGTGTTCAGATAAGGATTGAAAAGCGAAGTGGAGTGGTTTTCAAGTATTTATGTCAGAAAACGCCCGCCACAGCGGTTGTTTAGACCAGATCGACTTATCGTTTGTTGAACGAGAAGCGACACTACAGCTGCTGATGAAGCTCAGTATTCAGTTCCATCTTACTGTACTATCATTTTTGAATACAGTTTCTATTCTTGCGGTATTCGGTGTTGAGGAGCGCGTTCAACCGTTCATAACTGGGCTCACAAGGCAGAGCTACAGCCGAAGAAGGGGCAAAATCCAGATCACGTGGCGGCCGATGAGACCGTGATCCAGCTCGGTGACGAACGATATTGGCTGTACGCTGCTGTCGGTCCTGAGTCAGACGAATTCTCCATACGAAGCTTGATCCGGTGATAACCAACGTTTCGCTCACACGTTCTTCGCTGAATTCCGCGAGAAACACGGCGTCGATGACACCGTGTTTCTCGTTGATGGATCGGCACCGCTCCAAGACGCATGCTCTCGTCACGGCCTCGATTTCAGATATGAACGCCATAGAAATCGGAATAGCGTCGAGCATGTCTTTAGAAAGGTAAAAAGAAGAACCCTCTGTTTTTCAAACTATTTTAGCAACGCCGAAGCAGAAACTGTTGACGAGTGGTTGAAATCGTTCGCCTTCGCATGGAATCAGCTTATCTGAACACTACCCGACGCACCACCCCGGATGTTGAAGTACATGGTTGTGGTACGATAACACATGGGTTCAGATGGTGTCCGGTGTCTCCGGTGTGGGGATCAATTCGAGTACGATAACGGTGATTGTCCGAGTTGTGGGTGGAGCAGCTCGGAGTTTCGAGCGCGTAACCGATACAACCTTGCGCGGCCGGGAACCGGCGAGTGGGAACGCGACTGAACGAAGTAGACGAGAGAACGTGCGGCGGGAATGATCGTTCGAATTAGTAGAGAACTGCCGGGTTGGCTCAGTCAGAGGGTTCGGACTGGCGTGCTTGGTGGAGGGCATCGCAGACGCCGCCTTGGCCGTCCATGTTGACTTGTGCGAGGCGTGCACGCCGGTGGATGAGTTCGGCGTTGTCAGGCGCGATGGGATCGCCGTCCGGCGTCCGGAACAGCCGGTCGGAGTCCGCGAAATAGCCAAGCGAACGGGCTTTTGCCAGATATCGGTCAATCTCGGCTGCCGATGCCACGACTGTGAAGGCTGCGCCGGGGACGTCGACGGCAATCCGGTCTTCGGCGGCGTCTTGGTTGAGGTCGCTTCGTTCAAGGCGCGCGATCTGTTCAAGGGTAAGACCGGCGTCAAGAAGCGATTCGACAGCCCCGTATTGCCTGGAGATAACGGCTTTTTCGTCGAGGGTTGAGCGGAGAGCAGTGATGCCGTCTTCGGCGTCCGGGAACGCTTCAGCGAATGAGAGTCGATTGTTGACGCCGTGGTTGACCTCTGTCTTGTGCATGTGCTCGCGGAGTTCAATAGTGCAGTTATCGACCGACGTGAGCCCCTCGATAGCATCGCGGGCATCGGCTGTCATCATCCACGCGAATGCCGGCGAACACCATGCCGTCGGGAGCGTGACCGCGACGTGGACGTGCGTGGTGTTCTCGCTGTCTTCGATGTGGATATCGTCGATGTAGCCGAGTGTGACGATGGAGCGGTCGAGTTCAGGGTCAGTAACGGGCTCTAATACTGACCGAATGCGATCGGGCGTCGGGATGCCATCAGCTTGTTTGTCTGTGGATTCGGGTGTCATCGTTAGTCGGCTGTCGAGGGGGTATCGTCGGTGTAGTGCGCCGCAAGGTCGAATTCTTCGGTGATGGCGTCGTCCTGGAGTTGTGCTTTCTTTTCCTCGATGTCGATATCGTAGAGGCGGGCTGCGTTTTCGCCCATGATCTTCCGCATCACGTCAGTTGAAAGTTCGACGCCGTACTCGTCGCGTTGCTCCTCGGTGAGCTCGGCATTCATGATGCAGTCAACTAACCAGTCGGGGTTCCAGAGGGCGTAGTCGCTACCGAATAAAATCCGGTCCTCTCCGAGCCAGTAGAGGAGTTCGCCCATGATTTCGCCGAACTTCCGAGGGCGGTTTTGCGCCATTGGTGCGGCGACTGCGAGCCCGCCGTAGACGTTTGGCTCTTGGGCGGCGATCCAGCAGAAGTCGTCGAGGCGTGGGAGGCCGACGTGTTCGACGACGAAGTTGAGTTCAGGGAACGAGGTTGCGGCATCGTCGACATCTGCGACGTCGAAGGCGTCCCGGTTAAGTGGGCGAATTGTCGGTCCCTTGTGTGGGTGAACGTTCTTGATGCCGAGTTCCGCGCATTTTTCGAGGTAGCGGAATGCTTCTTCGCTGTCGAGGCGCCATCCTTTCGAGTCGTTGCGCCATTCAGCTGTGTAGAGCTTGACGCCGTCGATGTCGTATTCTTCTTTCTGACGTTCGAGCTCTCGGAGTCCGGCTTCGCCTTCGCGGGGGTCGAAGCGCCCGTTTGTGATGAATCGTTCGGGGTAGTCGGCTTCGATGGCGGCGTTGTCGTCGACGGTGTTGAATCCCTGGTCGTAGAATTCGTTGAGGTGGGTTGGTTGGAAGATGCCCATGTCGACGGAGCCGTTCTCGAAGAGGTCGGTTAGCATCCGTTCTCGGGAGTATTTGCGGTACTCTTCGAGGGTCCATTCGCGCTCGGGCGGCGTGAATCCGGTGTGGTAGTCGTAGAAGCATCGGATGAATTCCTCGCCGCCCTCGTGGATGATGTTCTCTTTGCTAGCATCCCAGAAGTGGAGGTGGGAGTCGATGACGAAGATGTCGTCTTGGTCTGGGTCGGATGTGCGATACATACGGCCTACCATGTGTAGTGCTACCATATAAAAATCATTATTGTTAATGTGGTTGCCGATTCGGGGCAGATTTATACCGAACGTTTATGGAGATTGCCACGACAGATATTCACAGTCATGGAAGCCGCACGACTCCACGAGTACACGGAGGAGATGGGAGACGCACTCAGCATTGATGACATCGAACGACCCGCCGTAACCCACTCTGACGACGTGGTCGTGAAAGTGGAAGGCGCTGGATGGTGTCAAACAGACAACCACATTATCGAGGGGATGTGGACAGACTACGTCGACCAAGACCTCCCCATGACCCTCGGCCACGAGAACGCAGGCGAGGTCGTCGAGGTCGGCGACGAAGTCCAAACCGTCGAAGTCGGCGACAAGGTAATCTGTCACCCTGTCGCAACCTGCGGGGAGTGCCGACAATGCCGGCTCGGCGAAGACATGTACTGCGAAAACCTCGCGTTCCCCGGACTCACAACTGACGGTGGGTTCGCCGAATACCTCCTCACAAACGAACGCGCAACGATCCCGCTCCCCAACGACGTCGACCCCACAGACATTGCTCCACACGCCGACGCCGGCATCACGGCCTACCACGCGGTCAAGAAAGCCGTCGATGAACTCAATCCTGGCGACCCAGCAGTTGTCATCGGGGTCGGAGGGCTTGGCCACATCGGCCTCCAGTGTTTGGACGCAATGAGTGCCGCTAACATCGTCGCACTTGATGTCAAACCAGAGGCACGCCAACTTGCCGAAGAGCTCGGTGCCCACTATACGGTTGACCCGACATCTGCGGACATCCCCGATACCATTGCAGACATTACAAACGGCCACGGCGCCGAACAGGTGCTTGACTTCGTCGGTGCCGATGAAACAACTGGATACGCCCCCGATATTGTCGCACCCGGCGGCGACCACCACATCGTCGGGTACGGTGGCCACATCCATGAGCCGGCACAGGCACTCGTTGATGGCGAGTTTGCCTACCGTGGCACGCTCGTCGGTCGCTACACCGAACTCCAAGAACTCGTCCGCCTCGTCGAACGCGGCGATGTCGACCTCCGGACGACGCGATATGATCTTTCGGAAATCAACAACGTCGCCGAAAAGCTTGAACACGGCGAGATTGAGGGGCGTGCCGTCATCACGCCAAACTAGTCGGCCCGTTATTGCACCTGACAGCCGGGCAAGACACCCGCAAGGAAAAGATGATAGACGCCGAAGAAACGCGCGAAGCGTTCGGGACGAGCGATGAGTGATAGGGTGGATGTGGGAATTCTCCGCAACCGGCCCAAACCCGGCCTTGATTCGCTCTCACCCACCGAGCAGAACCGAATCCTCGACAAGCTTGACGAAATAGTTACTTCACCGTGGCGCGACCCCGCCGGACTACGGTGAACCGCTGCAAAACGCCGGCACAAGAAGATTCGAGGCGAAGGATTCTGTCTCTCCGCGATATTCTACTAGGACGAACGGCGGCTTGTCGTCGCTCGAATAGACTGTCGTGGGTACGCATACACAGCAGACGACTGGCTAGCGACGTCGAGGCCACCGTACAACGGGTGGCTGGCTGCTGGACTTATCAGTTGTCGGCTGCCGGCGCGAGGACGAGTACAGCCGTGCTATCTTCGATTGCTTCGGGTGCAATCTGTTGGTCGCCTTCGAAGCGTGCGATGTCACCGGCGGCCAACTGATGGGTGTCGTCGCCTAATGTTAGTTCGAGCTCGCCTTCAACGAGGTAGCAAACGATTTGGCGGCCTGGGTGTGCGTGTGGTGGGACTGCTTCTCCGGCATCGAGAGTGAGTCTGATCGTTTTTGGTTCCGAGTTCGGGAAGGGGTTTGCGTGCGGTTTGCCGTCTAGTTCGTCGAGTGCTCGAATTTGTGCCGTCATTTGATTGAGGGAATCGAATTCGTGTTCTTTGAGAGCGTCCGAACCGGATCGTGTTTGACGCCAGTTAGCGGTGGTGCGCTACCTAGAACTGCTGCCGGTCAAGTGTCACTACCGGTTTTCACTCCCTGATCGGTATCTTAAGCAGCTGCGCTCGCCGATTGGCCAGCACACCAACGTGCTGAAGCCGAGGATACTAGTGACGTCTAGTATATCCTGGCGATTTAGTGCCATATCTCATAGTATGGTGTTTCGCGCAAATGCTTAGGGGCCAGTCGGTTCTGAAGTTTCGGGATTCACCCAGCTTCTATTTCACCCGTCGAATACTGATTTAGAACACATACTGGAGTGCGAAGATTATGACAGCCACAAACGCAGAGATCGAGGTCACGTTTAACCCGCAGAAATGGGTGGATGCACCGGACCACCTAGACGATGGATCAGAGAAGCAACTAATCCCTGCGGAAGACCAGGACCCAGTAACGTTCGTCGTCGCCTGGGAAGATGGGACTGACGAAGAGGGAACGATCTTCCCGGACAAATCCTACGAAGCAAACCAGTTGCAATCCCACCCAACCGCGCCAGCATGGGTCCAAAACTGGGAAGGCCCATACTACATCCGCACAAAATTAGCTAACGAAGAGTAGCGGTTAGGGGGTGACGACGACGATGCCTTTCATGCCGAGAGTTTCGTGGGGTGTGCAGACGTACTTGTATTGGCCTTCGGTGTCGAAGGTGTGTTCGAAGGTGTACCCGGATTCTTGGGTGAGGTCGCTTTCGAAGGCGTCGCCAGTGTGGGCGACGTTGTGGTAGCCGCCTTCGCCGGTCCATTCCCAGACGACGGTTGTTCCCGTTGAGACTTCGATAGCGGGTGGATCGAACGCGAACTGGCCGCCGTTCCCACCGGCACCGACAGCCACCACCGGGCGGTCCACTTCGGTCTTGTCGACGACGCCTGTGTAGTCGTCGACGTCGTCGAACCAGCCGTTGAAGTCGTCAGTCCCCTTGCCGTAGCCGGCATCGCCACCCTCACCACCGCCGTCGTAGATCTCCGGTTTCTCTTCGCCGTTGACCTGAAGCATATTGAGCGCGCCCTTCTTCACTGCCCGTGTGGCAGCGTGGTCGACGAGCATGATCGGGCCAGGAACGGGCGTATCGATTTCGACCGCAGAGACGCTTCCCGGTGGCACGGATGTGGTTTCGACGTATCTGGCGGGATCGGAGACGAGGTCGCCGTCGCGGTAGAGGTTCGACCAGACGTTCCCGATGGCGTGCCAGGAACTGGTGAAGTTCGGGCCGCCGTTCGCCAAGAAGATGCGAATGCGTTCGTCAGTGTTGACTTCGATGGGGCCGTATTTGTCCTCAGTGAACGCGTATGGCTCGCCGTTGTAGACGACGTACGTCGGTTCTTCATTGGCCATCGCGTCGAAGTCGAAGGTGAGGTCGCCGCTCTGATCCTGCTCGCCGGTGTAAATCTCGTGTTGGCCGAAGTACAACTCTCGGTCAACCTCAGGAAGGCCGTTTTTCGGCTCAACGAGAATCGCGCCGAACATTCCGGAGGCGATGTGATGATCAAACCCAGAGACAGCACAGTGGTATATGTGGACGCCAGGATACATCGCCGTGAATTCGATTTCGGCGGTTTCACCGGGCGTGATGGTTGTGTCTTCGGCTCCGCCACCAGGGCCGTAGGCGGCGTGGAAGTCGATGTTGTGGGGGAGATTGCTGTCCTCGGGATTGGTGAGTTCCATGTGAATGCGGTCGCCTTCCCGCACTCGTATCATCGGCCCGGGAATCTGCCCGTCGAAGGTCATGTAGTCGAACGTCTTCCCGGGCGCGATCTCCGCGGTCAACTCCTCGGTCTCCATCGAAATCTCGTGGCGGCGCGGCTCGTTCCAATCCACGGGATCAGGGACGTCGGTTGGGTCTGCTGCAACTCGGTCAACGTCAGCGTTCGGTGTTTTCGACTGCTTGCGCTTGCCCGCGGGGGCGGTACAGCCAGCCAACGCGCCGAGGCTAGCAGCGCCGGTGCCTTTCAGGACATCCCGGCGATTCATGTCTGGTGACATAGTTTAAACTGAACTATACATCTTAAATAGATGGGGGCCACGGTGCTGGTTCAGCCGCCAAGAGACGGCGGTGAGTCTGGCGCTACTCGACGTGGACACGCAGGACGTGGCCGCCACACCCACACTGTTCGATGTACTCCCAGTGCGTGTCGCTAGCACCGAAGTGTTCGTCGAGTGGGTCGTAGAGATACGACTCAGGATGGCCGTGTGCGGCATGCGTGACAAGATTCACGTGGTTGCCAGCGGTCGTCTGTTCGATGGCGTCGATCGCATGCTCGACGAGGAGGGCTTGGTCGTCTTTGTACTGTGGTTTTTCCAGGTTCGCGGACCAAGAATTGTCGTGCGTTCGGTCGGTGACAGGCGCCGCATCGCCGTGGTCGTGGGAATGGCTCGACATAATCTACTATTGGATGGTGAACAGCATAAGAGAGGTGGTAATTACCACTATGCGAGATTCTCATCGAGTGCGCGTACCTTGCGCCTTTTATTCGCCGGATTATCTGATGAAATATCCGCTCGGTAGGATTCCGGACTTACCGACGTTACTCGACGCATCAGGACGGATTCGCACCAACAGGATTTGGTTTGGGTAGCCACTCACTCGTTTGAACTGCAATCAGCTGATTCAGGGTGCTTCGACGGTGAACCTTGTCGCTATCGCCTCCTCCCCTACGCCCCAGTAGAGAAACCGATACGTCCCCGGTTCGAGTGGCGTACAGACGTAATGGTCGGCGTTACCGGGATTTTCTCGTTCGAGGCCTTCTTGGTTGAACGTGAACGGCCAGTCGTAGCCGCCACCGGGCCTGATAGCATTAACGTCATCAATCCAACCTGAGTTGGGCGTATAGTACACAGGCACCCATTCGTCGCCCTCACGTCGCTGGAAGGTGTACTTGTAGATTGTTCCGACAGAATTCCGTTCGGTACCGACATTCCGGAGCGAGAACGTAATCTCATCGCCAATAGTAACTGTCTCAGTTGTCGCGGTTAGTTCAAAGTCATCCGCCCGCTTGGGATACGACTCACGGGTCAGGAAGTCAATCGGCTCCATCGCTTCGTCGCTACAGTCAACATCTGAGTCCGGTGGCTGCTGAGAGAGGGGTTTGATTTCTGGCTCAACATTCGTCTGCTGTGGTTCTGTAGTCGTCTCTATTGATGTTTCGGAGGTTGATAGGCACCCTGCAGTCAACGAGACAGCAACGGTAGCGTGGAGGAGGACTTTCCGCCGTTTCATACCGAATCGGTCTCTCGGCTTCGGTAAGTGTCTTGTCTGTAGTTAACTTCTGGAGCGCTGGAGCACAATCCAACAGATGGAGGTAACGCCAACCAAGAGGAACGCTACTGTAAAGAACGCAAGCTGATCGCCAAGAAGGCTGGAAAGACCGAAGAGGTTAGTTCGGTTGATGTACCCCAGCCCAAAGAAAATACTGAGGACGACGGCTGCAGCTCCAATCCGCATTCCCAGATCTTTCAGGAAATTTTTGAACGAAAGGTCTCGACCCATCTATTCCCCCTTCCAGTCAAGCATGTTTGACCCTGCTGTGTAATCACCTAATTGTTTGACGATTAGATCTACTGTACTGACCGATCGAAGCTCGAATCTAGTCGCAGTGGGGAGTTCAATAGCGGTGCAAATTTCCGCCCGCCGTACTTTAAGTGGGTTGTCCGAAATGTACCTGTATGAGCGCTCTTGCGGACACGATTCAAATCGAGAACGTCGTCGCATCCAGTGATATCGGCCAAGAACTCGCCCTTGACCAGCTCGCAACGGATCTCCCTGGCGCGGAGTACAACCCAGAGGACTTCCCTGGGGTTGTCTACCGCCTTCAGGAGCCGAAGTCAGCCACGCTGATTTTCCGGTCAGGGAAAGTTGTCTGTACCGGTGCGCAAAGCGTCGACGATGTCCACGAAGCTCTCGAAATAGTGTTTGAGGACCTTCGCGAGTTAGGGATCGATGTCGCGAGCAATCCCTCCGTTGAGGTACAGAATATCGTCTCCAGCGCCAACCTCAAGCAATCACTGAACCTGAATGCGATTGCGATCGGCCTGGGACTGGAGCAAATTGAGTATGAACCCGAACAATTCCCTGGCCTCGTCTACCGCCTCGACGACCCCGACGTCGTTGTTCTCCTCTTCGGCAGTGGGAAGCTCGTGATTACTGGTGGGACCAAACCTCAGTACCTCACAAAGCATTGCCAGTTAGTGTGACCTGAGCCACCTGTTTTGTTGTGGTGAGTCGTCGATCACGGTTGAGCAACGCTGATCGAAGGCGGAGCTGTCGCTGTCGGCGGCGCTCAGCC
>NZ_JAJJZH010000018.1:0-18419 GCF_021029015.1 Halobacterium sp. KA-6 | reverse complement strand
TGGCGAAGCGCTGGTAGACGCCGTACAGGAAGATGGCGACGGCGACCGCGGCGAGGTAGTAGAACAGCGCCTCGCCGACGTGGCCGATGCGCCAGAACGTGGGCCGCGTTTCAACCCCGGCTTGCGCCAGCACGAACGAAGACATACCTGCAACCCGGGCGACGACCCACATAAAGGTTGCCACAGTGTTACACTGGTTGGAACCTCTGAACAGTGGTGTTCACAGATATTTGAGAGGGAGATCCCACGGATTCACCCTGCAGTTACGAGACACCCCATCTATCGATCACATATCAGAACACAAATCGTTCCGGAGACGCCTAAATGTACGATATTCTCCGAGCTCTTTATAGTTGAAAAAGGATCAGTCGTCAGTTATGAACTGGGCCACGCCGTTTCGGAACGACCAGTCTTCTTCGCCGTTCTCAGTAATGATGATCATTACATTCTCTGCCGGAATACCCGGATCCGGACCCAATATCTCGGTTACTCGGGCGTAAAACGCCTGTTTGTCTTCGCGAGCTTGCGCGGTACGCATTATCAACTCGAGCACGACTCTATCTCTCTCGTTCCTGTAACTCAAGGTCCCGTGACGGGAATTCTCGAACGAGTTGATAGCGGTCGTCCGGCGGGAAGTCAAGCGTGTCAAGAACTGCCTCATTAACCTGATTTGCGACAGTTTTACAATATTCGTCGGATTTTCCTTCCGGAGTTGAAATCGTAACTAAGGGCGCGTACTTATCCTCCGTACTCTTCGGCCATCGCCTTTGCGTGCGCTGCACTGACTGAAGCCGTGGCAAACTCCAGAAAGCCGCATCGGGCTGACTGCTGACTCTCTGTTACGTCGAACCTCACGTGGAGGAGTAGTGGTGTAGAGAGTGAATACAGAACCTGTTGAGAAGTTTTACAACCGAGACACGCGCATTGAGATCCCCCACACGGCTTCAGTCATGGGCTTTCTCCTGCACTTCATGTAAGTTCACAGCCGGGGTAATTAACGGCGGCGCCCGTGGTTACAAACCTTAAACGATTGCCGATCGGAATTCTCCCATGTTCATGCCGAGGTGGACAATTTTGGCAGCGGGAAGTGTAGGAGTGAGACGTAAGCCCAGTGATGACGACAACCGAACGAACTCACAATGTGCTCCGCGTGTCGATTGAACTTTGGTATCCCGATTGCTGGGAGATTGAGGTCACGAAGCAACTTGATATCGGACTTCTCGGCTACGGTATCTACATGACTGGTGAAGAAGTTACGACGCCATTCAGGATCTATACAGACGATTAGGAGACGATTTCAGAAGGTATCAACATAATTTCGAAGTCAGAGCACGTCCATTCGGTTTCCAAGACTGTGTCCCGATTTCGTCAGGCGGATCGGGTGAAACCAGGGAAACGAAATACGGGAGTTGCTTGTCGTTCATAGCGGGAACAAACAGATCAGTCAACCACTGACGTCTCGAAGGTTCGTCCGTACCGGTTCGGTCGACATTCGAGATGGGCGCGAGTACGAGGAGCTCATTACAACCCACGAGCAGGGGACTGTCCAAGAGAAATTTATGGGCATTAGAGAGGAGTTGGATGCGGAAATTACTGTCTAGGGCATAGCGCAAGCAAGTTATCAGAACTCGATGACGAAACTACCGATGGATCAATTTACGAAGTGGCAGTTGGAAGTGTTTCAACTTGCATGCGAGAAAGGGTACTACGAATACCCGAGGGAGCGTCAGCCGGTGATTTAGCGGATGAGCTTCCGATCACGACGTCCACGCTGCATGAACACCTGCATAAGGTAGAAGCGATTCTACTCGGGCGGACCACGTGATTTGTACGAGCGGTCACTCCCTCAAGCCCCGCCAACTATATCGGATCCTCTTCCGTGAATCGCCTCAGTGTAAGATTCTTCGCGTCTTGTGAACAGGGGATGCTCCGATCCCTGAACAATCCGGGGTACCCGGTCACCGTTTCAGACAAGACTGGCGGATTACTAGCTGACGAAGGCGGGAGAATATTAGGCATTAGGTGTCGGCGGACTCAGCTATCTCCCATCGGCGACGTCACCGAACGTCGGTAGTACGGTTACAAACCAGAGCCAGCTTGCGGCTCTCGCTCGAAGTACGTTGGTTTGAATACTCTATAGATAGGATGGACTGAGATGAAGACTTTGCTTATTACCTAGTATCTCAATCCTGGCCGAGATCCCCTCACAATCAGCCGAAGTGTCCATTCGTCAAGGTCCGACCACTCATCGCGATTACGATCCTCGGCCACCATCAGAACCTCAACAAGTCAACGTCAATAGTCGTAGAGAATGTTACCGGTCAAGCAATCTATTTGCTACTTCGCACTGTTATATAAATATGCGCGTTAATCAAGCATTTATATACCAACTCGTAGCTAATGGAATCGATACCGTCTTCGGAATCCCGGGTGAGCAGTCGTTACCTCTCAACGAGAAAATCGGGTCACGTGATGACATCGATTTCGTGGTCGCACACCATGAAACGGCTGTCTCCCACCAAGCATGGGGGATGCTGAAACGAGCCGCAAGATGGCGTCAACCGTCGTCATTCCGGGCCCTGGCGATATGAATGCCATGAACGGTCTGAAAAATGCACTTAATGATTGTACGCCGCTACTCCATATCGCCATCGAGACCGAACTCAATCTCCGAGACGGCGACGCCATCCACGAGACGCCCCCAGACGCCTATGATAATATCGTTAAGAAGAACATTCTGGTGAAGAATCCCGAGTCGACGGCTGCGGAGATTAACCGTCAGCCGAGATAGCTCGGACAGAGACGAAAGGACCGGTACGAATCGGCATCCCGAAAAACTTCCTCAAGATCGATGTAGCATTAGCCAAGCGTGGCACGTGTTCGGATGGAGAGCGTATCGAACCCGACCCGGAGACCATCTATCAGGCCGGAAACCTGCTCAGATCTGCTGATACTCCCATCATCTATGCTGGCGGAGGAGTTCGGAGTGCTGATGCAAGCGATGAACTCCAGGCAGTAGCTGAACAGCTTGATGCTCCAGTAGTCACGTCGTACAATGGCAAGGCTGTGTTAGCGGAAGACCATCCCCTCTCAGTCGGATGCCTAAGCGGGTGTGCAAGTCCCGAGCTTTTGTCGTGTCTTGCAGAGTCTGATATGGTTCTCGGCGTCGGAACTGACTTTGATGCGGCGGCGACTCAAGGGTTCTCGGTTGACTTCCCTGACAAGCTGATACACGTCACGCTTGACGCAAACGACATAGGCACGGATATGACCCGACTCTCGGCATAGTGGCCGATGCCAAGCTAACGTTATCGGCCTTGGACGACGAACTCACCGATCAAGACATCCATTCATCGATTGAAAATGGCATCAAACGTGCCCGCCACGTTAGGGAACGCACTGCTGAACGCGTGTCGGAACTCGTTGATTCCCACGACCCGCTTACGTCTGTTGGCGCACTCTCTGTGATCCGTGACGTTCTTCCTCGGGAAGCGATAGTGGCCGCCGACGCCGGCGGCTTCCGCGTCTGGGCACTCAACGTGTTCGAAGTATATGGCCCCCGCGGTATGTCAACCCGGGGTCGTGGGCAACGATGGGCACCGGAGTCCCCTCCGCTATCGGCGCAGCGTTGTCGAATCCGGGCGCCCCTGTCGTGACACTAACAGGTGACGGTGGCCTTATGATGTGTATCCATGAGCTTCACATAGCTGTCGCTGAGGGTATATCGATTGTAGTCGTAGTGTTCAAGTACGAATGGGCGAACCACTCAATTGACTTCGTGACCGTCGCGGAAGGGATGGGGATGGATGCAACGAGGGCTGACACATCTGAGAAAATACGCGAAGCACTTTCCCACGCTCTTGCATCCAAGTGTCCATCACTCGTGGAAGTGCGCACCGATCCCGATGAACCTCAAGCAAGCGAGTGGATGCGGAAGTAATCGGTCTAGTGGATACGACCAGCAAACAGCCCTGTTACAACGATAGCGACGGTGAATCCGGCAGTTCCGGCAGGTGCAACTAATCCAAGTGACGCCTCCGAGACGTTGAAGGCTTCTTGGAGGTGAACGAGAATCGGGCCTCTGGATTGCATCGCAACCGCACAACTGAAGAGAAACAGGAAAATAGCCGCTGTCCAGATCTGCCCACTATCCATAATCGGATACCCATCATCCTACGAAAAATAGTTATTATTCCGGCAATTAAATTGGCTGTTGGACATAAGCTTCACTAATGACCAGCATAACCCCTTAGGCATCATGTCTCTTTGAACGGTGTGGGAATATCAACTGCCACACTCCCTCCGGAAACTCTTGAGGTAACTGCCTCTGCAAGAGGGGATCGCTATTGCTCCTCAATCGATATAGCGCTTGACCGCTTCAGTTACGAAAGCAAACCAGATATTGTCTATATAGTGGGATGAAGTGTTCTTTTACACGCGTCGAGAGTAGATTCCCTAAGCCTGTTTCAGAGATCGTGACTTGATCTAAAGATATACGACTTCGTCTATCCTGTTTTCTGGTTTCATCTGCATTAGGAAACTATAGTAATCTCCAGAAGTGTCTACTCACATCTCCCACCAGACCAACCAGAACCGACTGAGCTCGCCGATCTACGATGGGTGTCATTACAAAGACTTCCAGATTCTACTATAGCTGGAGCGGTACTCATAGCAACAGCTGAAAATACTGAGTTCTATAATTTTATTCCGGCCAAAATTTGATATATACAAATGCTTGTCGGAGGATTTCCCGTTTCTTCCGCCGAGATAGGAGTCCCCTGTAACTCTATAACAACAGTAATATTGTTATTCTAGGCTGTTACAACATCGGAGATAGCCACGGATAATTGTTTTAACTATTTAAATATTCTAAAATATAGAGTAAGAACGACAGCAGACATGATACAGACCTCTGCCTTCTGTGCAGAGTTGATAGAAAACCTCCACCACGAGAAACGACACTAAATCGTGATCGATGTTTGGTAATCCTCAAGGAGGCCAAAGACTAGGTTTGATATTTACAAATGATATTGCTGGTTAGCATGGAAATTGAGTGATCGGCAAATACAACCTGAACTTGCCCTTCGCGAAACTTACTTATGCCTCCCATTAAATCTCTAACCGAATGACTAGCGATCAAGAGCAGCTACCGGAAGGAGCTGCAATACCTACGACAGCACGAAATTACGTTGGCGGTTGGGACAATACGAGTGGTAAAACCCATTCCATCGTAAACCCGGCAACTAACGAAGAGTTCGCAGAAATAACCTACTCGACTGAAGATGACGTCAATGCCGCGGTTGCGCAGGCTAGTGAGGCCTTCGAAGAATGGCGACGAACACCACCAGTTGAGCGGGTACAGTACCTCTTCGACCTCAGGACGGAGCTAGAAGACCGCAAAGAAGACATCGCACAGGCGCTCACCCGAGAACACGGTAAAACGCTCGGCGAAGCCCGTGGTGAGATCCAACGTGGTATCGAGAACGTTGAGGTCGCTGCTGGAATCCCGAATATGTTCCGAGAAGGCAGCGGCGTCGTCGAGGACGTCGCTTCAGGGATGGATGAATCCGCTGTCCGGCAGCCTCTAGGCGTCTTTACGGCGGTCACGCCGTTTAATTTTCCGGCGATGATTCCGCTATGGTTCCTCCCTTACGCAGTCGCGACGGGCAACACTTTCGTATTGAAACCGAGTGAAAAAGTCCCGCTGAGCTCCCAAATAATCTTCGAGGCCGTCGATGCAGTCGGCTTCCCGGACGGAGTCGTGAACCTCGTCAACGGAGGCGTCGACACCGTCAACACGTTGATCGAACACGAGGACGTCGAAGGTATCTCCTTCGTCGGTTCGACACCCGTCGCACAGCATATCTACGAGACAGCGGCCGAATATGGCAAGCGTGTTCAGGCCCAGGGCGGCGCGAAGAACTACGCGGTCGTCACGGAATCTGCCAAACTGGACCAAACCGTTCCGAACGTGATTGGCTCGGTGTACGGCAACGCTGGTCAGCGTTGTCTCGCCAACGATGTTGTTGTCGGTGTCGGCGATGTGTACGATGACCTGCGTGAGGATCTGCTTAGCGCCGTCGACGACCTCACGGTTGGCTACGGCCTCGACGAGGACACCGACGTTGCACCGCTAATCACCGGTAAGTCTCGCGATCGGGTTGCTGAAATGATCGAGGACGCCGTCGAAGAGGGTGCTGACCTCATCGTTGATGGAAGGGACTTTGAACACCCCGACTATCCCGAGGGCAACTTCATGGGACCGGCCCTGTTGGAAGGTGTGACGACGGACATGGAAATTGCCCAGACCGAGATCTTCGGGCCAGTACTGTGTCTTGCCTCCGCCGACGACCTTGACGACGCCATCGAGATGGTAAACAGTACCGAGTACGGTAACGCCTCGACGCTGTACACCGAGCGTGGCGGCGAGGCACGCAAGTACCGGTACGAGGTCGACGCCGGAAACATCGGGATCAACGTCGGCGTCTGTGCACCAATGGGATTCTTCCACTTCGGCGGCCGGAAAGGTTCGTTCTTCGGTGACCTGCACGCACAGGGTGAAGACGCTGTGAACTTCTACACCGAGAAGACGATCGAAATCGAGCGCTACTTCAGCTAATTCCGGTCGTTCGGACTACTAATTCTCACGTTTTATTTGTACCTGTCAGCTCTTGCCTCCTCCTAATATGTCCGTATAGTCTGATGTTAGGTGTCCGAGCGAGGATCAGTGAGGATATTTAGGCGGCAACTTTGGAATGTATCCAAATTTTCTTTTGTGCTACTAATTTGATTCTACGCGATGAGGATCCTCATAACAGGCGCTAACGGTACCGTTGGAAACGCTATACTGTCGGAATTGGGTGACCGAGACGAGTACGAGTTCACGTGCCTCGACATTGAAGATCACCCGGACCGGGATACGGTCATCGCCGATATCACGGACTACGACGATATTCGGCCACACTTCGAAGACCAGGATGCCGTGATCCATCTCGCAGCAGCGGCCGAACTCAGTGTTCCGTGGGACACGGTCAATGACCTGAACATCAACGGCACGTATAACGTGCTGCAAGCCGCGGCAGATGCTGAAGTGGAGGACTTCATTTTCGCCTCCTCTATCCATACGGTCGGGATGTATGAGATTGACCACGCCCCCGAGCTCTACGACCCCGAGTTCGACCTTTCGGTCACACACCGAGACCCGCCACGTCCTGACTCCTTCTACGGAGTTTCGAAGGTGTTCGGGGAAGCCATGGGTCGGCAGTTTGTGGAAAGCAAGCCGAATCCACTGGGAGAGATCCATCCGGTTTACGAGATTAACCGCCGAGATTACCCGACCAGTTTCTACTCGGTTCGCATCCTAACTGTCCTAGAAGAACAGTACGACCACCCGTACGGATTGGCCGAGACGGGCGTTGACGAGGGCTGGTGGGAACGCGATAGCGATTCGTACGATCTCATGGCAAAGCGGATGAAGTGTACGTGGTTCTCTCATCGTGACCTGGGCCAACTCGTTTCCCGCTGCCTGGAGGACGACTCGGTAGACTTCGACATTTTCTGGGGTGTGAGTGGTAACGAGTCGACGTGGGTAAACCTTGACCACACCCAAGACCTTCTCGGATACGAACCAAAAGACGATGGTAGCGTGTGGGACTCCCCACCAAGTTAGCTTTTCACATCTTTTGCCACTACCTGCATAGTTTAGTCAGTAAGCGATAAAATATTCCTATGCCTGATTCAGGTGAGTTAGAGATATTTAGGCATTCACTGAAAAGTATCGTCGAAGAAATGGGTGTGACGCTCCAACGAACCGCCTATTCGACGAATATCAAAATCAGGCGAGACCACACGTGCGCGCTGTTTGATTCCCAGCTTCGACATATCTCACAACACGATATCGCCCCACAGCACATCGGATCCCTAGTTTCAGTCGTTCCCAAGAATGTCCCCGACTGGAAGGATGGGCTTTCGCCGGGCGACGGCATCCTCATCAATGATCCATATAAAGGCGCAGTACACCTGCCAGATGTGATGCTCATTTCGCCGCTCTTCCACGAGGATGAAATTATCGGGTACGCCGCCAACTCGGCGCATCACGTCGACATCGGCGGCGGGACCCCCGGCGGTATTCCAAACGACAATACCGAACTCTTCGGTGAAGGAATTATCATTCCGGGTGTCCGTGCGGTTGAGGACTGGGAATATGATGAAAACGTCCTTGGCATGATTCTCCGTAACGTGCGAGAACCGGAGATGCGGCGTGGTGACTACCAGGCACAACTCGGGGCAAACCGTACCGGCGAGAAGCGGTTCTCCGATCTTTACGAAGACTACGGGAAAGAGCAACTCGAGGAATATCTGGATGCGCTTCTGGACTACACGGAACGTCGCGTTCGAGCAGCAATTGAGGGATTACCGAATGGCTCGTTCTCCGCGTCGGACATGCTGGACGGCGACGGCATTATCGACGAACCGGTCCGTCTAGAGTTGTCCGTGTCGATCGATGGAGACGAGATGGTGATCGACTTTAGCGGGACGGCCGAAGAAAACGAGGGTCCGCTCAATTGTACACCAGCAATGGCGTTTGCCGGCGTCATGTCCGTTGTAATGGCCTTCATTGGGGAAGACCTACCGAAGAACGATGGGTTCTATCGTCCATTCGAGATTATCACCCCGAAGGGAACGATGGTAAACCCGACCTATAACCGTCCCGTTGCCGGTGGATGGGAGATTCCGATGAGAGCCGGCGATTTGATGACGAAAGCGATGTCCGAACCAGTTCCCGAAAAGACGATCGGGGCAACCAAAGGGATCGTCTGCAACACCGCGTACGGTGGGACGGATCCTCGGGACAACGAAGAGTACGTATATTATGAAACAGTTGCAGGTGGCTATGGTGGGCGTGCGGAGAAAGACGGTATGGACGCCGTGCAAACCCACTTCCAGAACACCGCAAACAGCCCGATAGAAGAACTGGAAACCGAACTCCCCGTCCGCGTTCGTGATTATTCGCTCATTCAGGACTCGGAAGGTGCTGGACGACAGCGTGGTGGATTAGGCGTCCGTCGAGACCTCGAGTTCTACGACCACGAGGCCTCGTTCTCGCTTCTGACGGAACGTACAAAATCAGAGCCGTGGGGCGTATTTGGCGGTCACTCAGCACGGCCGTCACGATTTTATCGGAATCCAGAATCGGACGGAAAGGAACCGCTGGCTTCCAAGTCGACCACAAAGTTGGAACCAGATGATATAGTGAGTATCCAGACGCCCGGTGGTGGCGGCTACGGCAACCCACTAGAACGGGATCCGAACGAGGTTCTAGAGGATGTTAGGAATGGGAAGGTTTCAAAGAAAAAAGCGAGAACGGAATATGGTGTCGAAATACAGAACGACCGTGTCGACTACGAGGAGACCAACGAACGGCGTGCAGAGCTGGCTGAGAAGTCCCTCGAGCACGGAGGGGATGTGAAATGACGGTTCGAATCGGCGTCGACACGGGCGGGACCTTCACTGATGTCGTGCTCTATAATGATGAAACGGGCGAAATTTACACAACTAAAACCCCGTCTACCCCGTCACAGTTTGACGAGGGGGTTCTAAACGGGATCGACAAAATCCTGGATATAACTGATATAGATGCCGAACGGACATCGTATCTCAGCCACGGGACGACCGTCGGTACGAATGCGGTTCTCGAGAGCGAAATTCCGGACCTCGGGTTGATTACGAACGAAGGACTCCGTGACGTGCTCGAGATTGGTGATCAGACAAGACCGGAGCTCTACAACCTGCAAGCTGACAAGCCGCCAGTTCTAATCCCTCGCAAACATCGGTTCGGCGTTAAAGGACGGCTAGACGCCGACGGGAAGGTTGTCGATGAACTCGATGAGGATGCCGTACGAGAGGCCGCGAGAGCACTCGAGGAGGCGGACGTGGAGTCAGTTGTCGTCTCCATGCTGTTCTCGTATCTCAACGATGAACACGAACAACGTATCGGTGAAATTGTCGAGGAAGAGACCTCGCTCAACTATTCGCTTTCCTCGGCAGTGTATCCTGAAACGCGTGAATACGACCGCACGGTGACGACGGTACTAAACGAGGGTGTCAAGATGACCATCAAGGATTATCTTGCACGTCTGGATACCGGGATTGAGGAACGTAATATCGACATCCCGCTGAACGTGATGCACTCCGGCGGGGGCATCTTCGGCACGCAGCAAGCGACTGACTTCGCTCTCCGAACGGTTCTGTCGGGCCCAGCAGCAGGAGCTGTTGCATGCCAGGATGTTGCCACCGAGGGTGGCTTCTCTAACGCAATCGGACTGGACATGGGTGGAACGAGCGCTGACGTCAGCATCATCGAGGACGGGGACATCGTTCGTTCAACGGAAGGTGAAATCAACGATCTCCCGATCAATACCCCGCTCGTTGACATTCACACTGTCGGGGCCGGTGGTGGGAGCATCGCATGGCTGGACAACGCCGGTGGCCTTCGCGTCGGACCAAAGTCTGCGGGTGCAGACCCCGGCCCGATCTGCTATGGTCGGGGCGGTGAAGAGCCGACAGTCACCGACGCAAACCTAATTCTCGGCCGTATCAATCCCGATGCATTCCTCGACGGCGATATGCAGCCCGCTATGGACCGGGCTCGCACGCTCATGAAGGAGAAAATCGCGGATCCATTGGACGAATCCGTTGAGGAGGCCGCATTGGATATCCTCCAGATCGCGAATGCAAAAATGGCTCGCGAGATCCGTCGGGTGACTATCGAACGCGGACGAGATCCGGCCGATTATACGCTCGTTCCCTTCGGCGGTGCTGGTCCCCTCCAGGCACCCTCGGTTGCACAGAACATGGATATGGAGTCGCTGCTTCTACCGCGCACGCCCGGCGTTCTCTCGGCCCGCGGGTTGCTCTTAGCTGATGTCCGAATGGACGAATCCAGAGCCTATGCTGGCGCCGAAATCAAATCCGAGCTGATCCGTGAAGGCTTCCGAGAACTCGAATCAGAGCTCCTCGACCGGTTCTCGGATCAAGGGTTCGAGGAGGATGACGTCGACTTGACCTACCAGCTTGACTTGCGGTATTCAGGACAGGCCTACGAACTCACTGTCCCGCTTCCGGAAGACCCCAACTCCGAAGAGAACATCGAAGCTGGTCTTGATCAGTTCCACGAGAACCACCGCGAACTGTATGGGTACGCAATGCCCGAGGAACCAGTTGAACTCGTCACTCTTCGATTGGCGGGAACGGTGACGACGGAACGGATCACAAGTCAGGTGTCGACAGTTGACCAGGACCCGGTCAAGGATTCTCGTGGCGTGTTCTTCGAGGAGACGGGTTTCGTCGATACCCCGATCGTGAACCGTGATGCGCTCTCCGTCGGCGAAACCTTTGAAGGACCCGCAGTCATCGAGGAATCCGGCTGTACGTCGATTCTCCCACCCCAGACGACGGCGACGGTTTCCGAAAACGGGAACCTCTTGATTGACCTGTAGGGGTCCTCACTCCTGTTCTCTTACTTTCTCAGGCAGAGTCTAGTCGTATTGTTTTGTGTCTTGTTCAACCCATGACACTGAGCTCGTTTGACTTCCTCTCACAGCTTCAACCGCAGAATTCCTCTGTGGGTAATCCAGTCAGCCAATTACCCCGACTGTGAACGTGCGGGTTCGCTGATGCTGGCTTGGTCGCTCGGCCACGACTGTCTCCAAATCGTTGGTCTCCAATCGTGTCCATGGCAGTGTTCAGATAAGGATGAGGCGGAGCGAAGTTCTAGTGATCCATGCCAGAAATCGCCCGCCTCACCGGAGGTTGCGACTGCTTCGAGTGAGCGTTTGTGGAGCGAGAAACGGCACGAGTCCGCGATAAAATTGGGTATCGGACTCCTTCTGCCCGGAGTATCAATCTATCGGAGATATCCGAAGAACACGGTATCTATGCGACGTTCTTCTCCTTGATTAATGTCCCTTCCTCGAATCGGTCGCTCGTAAGTGGCGAGATATCAACGCGATCCGTTGCCCCTTGCTCGACGAGGTCAGCCACAATCCGTCCAGTTGCGGGCGCGTGCTGGAACCCATGGCCCGAGAATCCAGCAGCAGTAATAAATCCCGGTATTGTTTCTTCGATGATAGGATGGTGGTCCGGGGTTACAGCATAGAGGCCTGCCCATCCGCGTTTGATTTCCGAGTCTGGACCGAAGTACGTCGTGTATTCGGATACGTGTTCGATCGCGGTCGTGATCCACTCCAAGTCAGGCTTCTTTGAATATCCGTCTGGGTCGACGTCAGGGTCCTTGGAACCGAAATGACCACCAACTATGGCAGCTCCTCCACGTTCCGGCCGGAAATATGAGCCCGTATCGAGATCAATCATGAGCGGGACCGAAGACGGAACGGGCGTCTCCGGATCGACAATAGAGATTTGTCGTCGCCGAGGGGCAATCGGCATCGGCACGTTAGCGAGTTCTGCGAGTTCCCCTGCCCAAGCACCTGCAGCATTTACGACGTAATCAGATTCTATCTTCCCGTCTTCCGTTTGTATTCCCTTGACTGTGTTGTTGTCCCTGAGGACATCCGTGACGGCAGTATTCGTTCGAATATCTGCTCCGGACTCTCGTGCTGCTTCCGCGTACGCCTGTAAAGCGAGATGTGGATCCGCCCATCCGTCCGTCGGGCAGTACGTTGCTTTCGTAAAATGCTCTGAGAGCAGTCCAGGACAGATCTTGGCAGCCTCTGCTGGATCAAGAATCTTGCTTGGGACCCCGTGTTCTTGTTGGAGTGCCACGTCCTCCTCGAAGCCCGCTGCGGTTTCCTCGTTGCGGGCTAGGAATAGATACCCCTCTTGATGGAAGTCGATGTCCACGCCAAACCGGTCCTCGAATTCCACCCAAACCTCGTGGCTGATTTGGGATAGTTCGATGTTTACCTCCGTTGAGAACTGTCTCCGGATGCCGCCTAGGGACCGTTCCGTGTTTCCGCTGCCGATCGAGCCTTTTTCAAGGACAGTAACGTCAATGCCTCTTTTCTCAAGATGATACGCACTACACAACCCAATAATTCCTCCACCGGCTATCGTTACGTGCATGATTGATTCTATCTTCACGCCCATGTATAACTTATTCAATATTGTTGATATAATGCCATGGAGTTGATTATTGATGGATGGCCCGAATTTGTACATATCAATGGCTTGTCTCCTCCCGATTCAACTACGATCTTGAACAGTTGTCTAGATAGAATAACAGCTGTAGTTTTGTCATTCTCACCTATCAAACGCTAGTCTAGCCAGCGATCTCGTGTTATTGATGCCCCGATACTACTAGACTAGGTTTGATATATTCTAATTCAGTGCAATTAGTGAATAGCGATCAGACGATCTGTGAATCACTGAGGACCGGAGATAGACCGAGTACAGGACTGAAGACGAGAATCCGAAACACATCTGGGACACTCAACCCAAGCGATCCATCCTAGAACGGACATGCAACCACCCTACTGGAGTTGAACGAACTAATGACGCGGTCAAGGGCGGCGGCCCGAAGTAGTGATCCCGGGGCCACATTCATACACGAACAGAAGTGTTCGTTAGGCTGTGTTTCTGAGTTATCGTTATAATAGGAAATGAGACTGCGTGAACTCGTGAGAGGCCTCAACTTACCGTATCTGCCATGACTACTGGTTTGATTCAGGAAACGTGGCTGGCCGTTGAACCGGTAAGTCTCATTCCGTGCATCAGTCAAGAGGATACGTAATGTAACGACATCTGCTTCTTCGAGACATCCGATAGCGTGCTTAACGGTCCGTTCCGGCAACAGCAATTTTTCGGCGATGGATTGACAGTTCATCTCCACTACCTATAGAATGTTCGCGACGAGCTTCATGCTAGGCGGAGGACCTCGTAGCTCAGACTCAAGGGCTTTAGTCGTGTGATGTTGAGGTAGTCTGGCTCGTTTGAGCAACCACTACTTTCTAAAGAGCACAGCGAGAGTTCCCCGGACCATCTGACCTGTTCCACAGGATTTGATCGGAGTCAGCGCTTCTGATGAAAACCGGGCGAATACGAGGTTGGTAATACTCCCCCACTTCACGAGGCTATATTTCTCAATGAAGCCGGTCAGCATCCACGAGGAAAACCCCGAAATGAGATTCAACGTGACTCCTCATGGATCCAGTCTCGCTCAGCACGTCGTCATCTCAATGTTGTATTTTTCTCAACACGGCTTATTTAGCCCCTACTTCCCGTGATCTTTACAGGTGGAGATTAGCTCGTTCGTCCCGGACCCCAACGTCGAAGTATCCTTTCCGACGGCAAGGAAATCGAAGCCCTGATCGATTCGCGTCTTGATATCCTCTTGCTGGATTACGAGCGTACCAACGGGTTTTTGATGTTCCTTGCCCGCCTGAATCGCTTCGTTGATATACTGATTGAGCAGTTCGGAGTCCCACTGTGCGAACACGCCAAGCGAACCGGACAAATCGGCTGGCCCGATAAAGATGGCATCAATCCCTTCTACCGTAGCGATTTCGCTTGCGTTTTCTACGCCACGTTTGGTTTCGATCTGGGCGATCGTAGTAATGAGATCATCAGCATGTTCCACGTACTTTTGGAAGTCGTCGCCGTAGTTTGAGGCTCTCCCTGAAGCTATTCCGCGGTCACCCTTCGGAGGATAGGTAACCGCCTCGACGAGTGAACGTGCCTGCTCAGCAGTCTCTATCCGTGGAACCAAGATGCCATCGACACCGATATCGAGGACTCGTTTGAGATGATCCTTGTCGTTTCCGGGGACACGTACAATCGAGCCGGTGTCCTTATTCACGGCATCGACACCCCGAATCATATTTTCGACCGTCTCTAACCCCATCGCCGAGTGCTCCGTGTCAATCACAACGAAATCCACGGGAAGTGAAGCAGTTACTTCAGCGACAGTGGGGCTGTTGATGCTAATCCAAGTTCCTGTCGGATACGTTTTCTGCTCTAAGTTTATTTTTGATTGCATATTTGTGATTACTGACTGCACAGTAGTTCAACCGCTCGAATGTTGATCGTCTTGGTATGGTATATCAGGCCACATAAAACCATAGGTTCAATCGGGAGCCAAGTGCTCACCGATTCTGTCTCGAACAGCCAAACCCACTCCCAGTACTTACTAGGAGGCATCTCTAACGGCCTGTGATTTTATGATGTGGCTGTTCAATATCTCAGTTATGACTGGATCAGAAGTCGCCATAATCACTGGCGCGGGTAGCGGAATCGGTGAAGCATGCGCGAGAAACCTGGCGAACTCAGGATACGAAGTCGCTCTAATGTCGAAATCGGATAATGCAAAACAGGTCGCCGATGAGTTGGGGGGAGAAGGTATCGTGGGATCTGTGACAAGCCCAGAGGACATCCAAGCGTTAGTCAAAACGACGTGCGAACGCCACGGGCAAATCGACGTAGTCGTGAACAGTACTGGCCATCCAGCGACAGGTAACCTCCTTGATATTTCCGATCCCGAGTGGCACGAGGGACTGGATTTGGTCTTTATGAACGTCGTCCGTATGGCGCGGGAGTGTACCCAGATAATGGCCGAAACAGATGGTGGCTCAATCGTAAATATATCCACATTTTCCGCGTATGAACCGTCTTTAGATTTCCCGGTTTCATCGGCTCTCCGTGCCGCACTTGGGAGTTTCACCAAGATGTACGCTGACCACTATGCTGAAGAAGATATCCGGATGAATAACATTCTCCCAGGGTACGTTGACAGTTTCGATGTCAGCGAAGAGAGCGTCGAATCTATTCCGATGAGGCGACGAGCTAGAACGGAAGAAATCGCGGACGTCGTCGGGTTCCTTGCTTCCGATGAGGCGAGTTATATCACCGGTCAGAATCTGCGAGTTGATGGAGGTCTCACCGAGTCTATTTGACTTCCTCCCCGCCGTGCACGGTCCTGTTTAGTTAAGGATGAATAGCGACAACATGCATATTTTACCGTCCTTTGGGAGAAATAAAACATTTCAGTGGTTATAGCAACTGGCTAAAGTTAGACTTTGTGGAGTACGAACAGATATCGACCGAGTTGATGCGATTCGGTATTTGACCCTATCTTACTGATTCCCCACTTCCAAATACAATTAATAAAATTGGGGTTCTAGTGTCTAACGATCGGAGAAGACATCCATGGTTGGTGCAGAAAGCTAACCTACAGCCTGCCAACGACGCCAGTACGGATCAGATCGGTGTTGACGAAACGATGATTCGCATGGATGATCTGCAGTACTATCTGTACATTGCGGTCAATCCTGATTCAAACCAATCCCTCATATTTGGCTGTTTGCGACCACAACAATGGTATTGGCTGAACGTTCTTGCAGAAACTCTACGAGGATACGATGTCGAAGATCCCCCAGAGATGATTGCATTTCTGGTGTACAACCGAGACGCCTTGAGTTTCGTTAATGCCGTGTTTCAGGTGGATCACGCCCAGCATCTCGAGACAGCACTGCTGCAGGTTGGGCCTTAACTCCAGGCAGTTTACCATGGGAAACAGAATGACACCGAATATGTCTCTGAAAGATAAAATAACGGGATTTATATTTTAGTTATAGTTTCAGCCACGTTGATACAGAAACGTCACAATCGTAGTTGCAAGCGTTTGCCGTTTGGTGGAACTCGCTAAACACAATGGTTTGATATTTCCGAAGATATTTGTATATTGGTTCAAATACGCCGGTATGGGTGAGGATAAACGGAAAATAAAGGCGATTGAGGTCGGCTGTGAGATTCTACACGAGCTGAAGGAACGCGATGGGGCAAGGATAGTCGAACTGGCGGAAGCGCTCGATCGGTCGCAGCCCACGGTACATACGTATCTGGACACCCTCAGAGAGCTGGGGTTCGTGGAGAAGGATGGCCACACGTACAGAGTCGGGCTTCAGTTTCTTCCGATGGGTGAATACGCGCGGAATCGTGAGGAGCTCTACCTTGCTGGTCGGGACAAAGTAGAGTCGTTAGCGACTGAAACGGGCGAATACGTCCACCTAATAGCACCACATCAAGGACGGCAAATAAAACTTTTCGAGCATTACGGAGACAAGGCAGTCGCGACGGAACACCATATCCGTCGCCGGGAATTCCGTCAATATCTTCACCGAAGTGCCGCGGGGAAGGCCATTTTGGCTGAATACCCAGCGGATAAAGTCGACGAGATCATAGACGAACATGGGTTAGAAGGCGCAACAGAAAACACAATAACAGATAGAGAAACACTGCTAAACGAACTCGACACGATTCGTGAGCGAGGATACGCGACGAACGACCAGGAATTGACAACCGGACTCAGATCGGTCGGGGCATCGATCGTAGGACCACAAAATGAGGTCAGAGGTGCCATCAGTATTTCAGCACCGCTTGAGCGTTGTCGAGAAGAGGAATTCCATCATACCTTCTCCGAAAAGATACGTGAGAGTTCTAATGTGATACAGATTAATATCGATATAGAGAACCACTTTTTCTGATAACGAAATGTTTCCCATGACGAATCCCCGAAGTCATATTTTAATTTTGATCAACACCGGATTGACCGAGTTTATGCGGGTGAGATGGCCGAATTCAGGCTGCTAAACGAAAGCCACAACCTACCGAACCTTGTTGAATAGATATGAACCAATCAGAAGAATTCGCGACCTTACAGGGTGGGCGCCGAAGCAAGGTTGCTCGACTCATCAAGGAATATGGACTTCAAAACCTGGGTGCGGAGTTAGAACAGTTATGGACGGCAGACGAGGACCGCCGTAGCCTTCGAGATTTAGCCACATACTTTAACCACCACCTGCTGGAGCAAGCCCTTGACGAGGCTAACGTTCAGCAACTAGACGGTGAGGTCAAGAATATGTATCGGCTCTTGATCAAGACGAAACCGGGAAAGCTGAATCGACCCGAATCAAGCGCCGGCTTAAGGGAGACGGAGTAGACGTTGATTCCCTTTTGAATGGGTTTGTTACCTATCAGGCAATACGGACTTATCTCAAAGAGTATCGTGGCGCCGAGTACACACCTTCGGAGACGGACCCCTCGGAGCGTGAGAAAACGAACTTCCAAAAGCTTCGCGGACGAATGGTTTCCGTCACAGAGGGAAAATCGAGCAACTACAGAAGAACAACAACCTTACTCTCGGTGAATTCCGTATGATTGCGAATATTCAGATTATTTGTGAGGACTGTAACACTCACTTCGACGTTGTTAACCTGCTTAACCGCGGCGGGTGTGATTGTATCGAGAGCTAATGTAGTCACGCCTCTTATCTCTTGGAGGCTGTGTTGAATCGCCATAAGGCGGTAGATTTCACTGTTTCACAGCACGTTTGATGTTGTAGACGACACACATCAGTGCGATTTCTCGGAACTCACGAAACCAGGATCGCGCTCGCACGGCGAAGC
>NZ_JAJJZH010000017.1:0-24738 GCF_021029015.1 Halobacterium sp. KA-6 | reverse complement strand
AGCTGCAAAAGGCACTGAGCAACCGATTCTTTGACTCACTCGACGAGCTAACAACAGCGATCGACACCGCTCTCGACAAACTCTCCGTCCCTAAAGTGAGCAATTACTTCTAGTGTCTACTATAGAGTGACCTCCTCCTCGCCGTGAACGGTGAGGCTTCCCACGGCACCGCACCGCTGGTTTGGGATATTTGCTGGTTTGTAGCCCAGTCGGCATGACTGGGCTACTGGCGGGGTCACACCGCCGTTACTCCTATTCCCGGGAGGGGACTCGGAGTTATCTTGGGTGAGACACCACAGCCCTTCGAGCGGGTGTCTCGAACGTTCTGGATCTCGCAGAACTGATACTGTGCATTTAGGTGGCGGCGAACCGCCTCGGTGTACGTCATGCTCCGAGTTGCTGCTACGTAAATAGCCGTATCGGCGTCAGCACGTGATTCGTGGAGGAATTGTCGGATTCACGCCCGTCCCCAAAACGCAGGGCGTTTTGGTGTGCGAACGAGACCCAACGCGTCTCGTCAACGCCGTAAACGGCGGGATTCTCTCCTCGAAGACAGATAGGCGGCCATTCCGCTTTTTCGTGTCGCTCCCCGAACGACAGGTAGTGGCTGTGTCCGACTGCCCAATATGTGGATTCGCATTAGCACAAACGACGGGAAAAGGAACCGTCGATGAGGAGGCAGTCCATTTCTTTGAATGTAGCGAATGTGGGCACACGTGGACGAAATCAATCCTCTAGCTATACTTTCGGGTGTAACTATCAACAATTACGACGTCGATGTGACGGCATTCTATTCGGAGAGGATGTCAAGGCTGCCAGGCGAGAAGCAGAAGCATTTCATGCGGATGTGCGGTAGCACAACGTGATCTATCGAGGGTATGTCCACTGTTCAATCAGCCGTTCCACCAGGCGACTCACCGGTGGTCTGCCAGTACTGTGATGAGCCGTTCCCAACTGAGGGCCGCCTCACTCTCCACAAGGGCCTCAACCACTGGTCAGACCTTACTGAGGCTGAACGAACCGACTTCCACGATGCGCGCGCGAACGAACGCGACGCCCTCGGCTCGTTCCGGCTGCGGGCCCTTGCGTGTATCGTCGCAGTGTACTTCGTCTTCCTGTTCCTCTATGCCATCTACGCCATCTAACGCCGAAAACCCTGCTGCAGACGAACCAACAGAGAAAGCAACTCCCCGGGAAGACGCCAGTTCAAACGCGATGCCGTCGTTCGGCATCCGCTTCGGCGCGCAAGTACTCGCTTGGATAGCGATCCTGACTGTTCTCGCGGATAGCGTCGCCGCTGCGAATGGGATGACTCTCTCCAAGCAACCACGTGAGGCGCTCGCTATCCCGCGGTGGCTGTACTTAGCGACGGGAGGGGCGACGATTGGTGCGTCGGCACTGCTTGCGAGCTTCGTTACTGATCGCGCGTTCATTTACTCGCTCCATTCTCGGTCTGTATCCCTGCCAAGAATGCCCGCGGTTCGGCGGTGGATTGGTGTCCTTGGCCAGACGCTGGCTGTGATCGGGCTCTGTCTCATGGTGTTTCTCGGATACACTGGTCCACAGCTGCCATCGGCTAGTCTCACCGTCCTCGTCACATTTGTCGGCGTTCGCGCCGGTCTCCCCGCTGTTGCGTATCTTGTCGGCAATCCATGGCCCGCTCTGAATCCCTGGCGCGCCATTACAACGATTCTCCCAACCGGTTTCTACGAGTACCCGGATTCATTCGACAGGTGGCCGGCCGTCGCCGGTATCCTCACGCTCGTCTGGGTTGAGGTCATCTTCCCTGTTAGCACCGTTCCGCGTGTGCTCACAACGGCTATTCTCGGGTACTCGTTGTACACTATCGCTGGCGCTGTCGTCTTCGGCTCCGACGCCTGGTTCGAACACGCGGACCCGATAGCGGTTCTCTTCCGGTTCTACGGTGCGGTTGCACCTATCCAGCTACGTGACGGGTCCGTGGAGATTATACTCCCGGGAAGCGACCTGGCACAATCAGATGTCGTAACCGATTCCTCGGACGTCGCTTTCATCATCGCGCTCATCTGGGAGCTCACGTACAGCGGTTTCATCACAACGACAGCCGGCGCACAGACCATCACAACGATTGTTGGGTCACCGCTTAGTGCAGTGATGCCAGCCACGCCGCTCGCTGTCCTGACCTATACGACTCTCTTCGCTATCGGATACGTCACCTTCTTCGCGGCGTACTGGTATGCTGGCACGATCGCTCGCCGGCTCACTAATACCTACGTTACGAGCCGTTCGATCGCCTTACGGCTGGCTCCTCCACTGCTGGCGATCGCGGCTGGCTACCACCTCGCCCACTACGCAGGGCTGCTCGTCTCGTTGAGTCCAGCGCTGACGATGGCAGTGGTGTCACCGCTGTCGCCGCCCGCGAATCCGCTCGTACTCGCGCCACCAAACTGGTTCACTGCTCTCAGCATCGCGTTCGTGCTCGTAGGCCACTTGCTCGCAATCTGGGAGGCGCACGCATCCGCGTACGATCTCTTCTCGAGCCGGATCGCCGCCATCCGAAGCCAGTATCCATTCGTTCTCGTGATGATTGGGTACACCATTGTCAGCCTCTGGCTGCTGTCATTACCGGGCGCAACGCCCCCGTATCTCGGGTAGGGCCCGTTGGTAGTCTTCAGACCGAGAATTGGACTGCAGACATATCCATGAATGCGGTTTCGTAGCCATCGTGGCGAGACAGTTGCGGCGGGGTCTCAATTTTGATCGTGACTGTATCACCGCGCTCAACGCGATCCACAGTTGTCCCGTAGTAGTACCCGAGGTCGGGATCAAGTGTACCATCAAGTCCGGTTTTCACGACAGTCTGTCCGTCGCGTTCGACGGACATCGAGAGCGACATCCCCGGCATAAGAACGTGATTGTAGGGTGTGCGTGGAGAGACAACGAGGTGTGGGCTGTCTGTTTCAAAAAATTGCTGCTCGTCAGTAACGAGAGTTACGTAGAACAAGGCGTCGTCAGCTGAGGCTTCCCCAAGTAGCCGTCCGGGGAGCTGTTCTTTCGGTGGCGCGACTGGAGCTGGTACGCCGTCCATCTGCATCAAGTCTACTGTCCCGCGGGTGCCTGCCTTCTTACTGAGCCGGCGAATCGGGAGGTCGTACGTCTCCGCCGGCTCGAAGGTGAACTGGAACTGCGCGGTCCGCATCTCAGTAAACCGACCTTCGAACGGCTTGGTTCGTGCTGCCTGAACGGGCGCAATTCGAACTGTCGCCTCATACTCGCCGCTCCCCGAAAGTGCCACATTATCCCCGTAGTGGAACCCCATATTTGGGGAGAGCATCGACCATAGATTCGTCGTAGAGACGCGACCGTCCTCACTCCGAACATCAACTGACACCGCGGTCGGGAGCACTGTCCCGGATTCGGCATCCCAGGCGCTCGCCATCAAATGCAGCGAGTCGTCCGACGAGACAACGACTTTTGTTTTGTTCGTCCCGGTCACCCTCCAGAACCGATGAGGGAACGAGTGCATCAACGCGACCCCGATACCATCGATAGTCGTCGTTTCGTACATGCCCATCCCCTCAACAATCGCAGGGTGATAGACACCATCCGGTCGGTCTTCGACAAGTGGGGGGTCACGCCATGCGGACTGCGTCTCGAACCCGAGACGCCGAAGACATCCGGAGACGCCGGCCACGCCAACCAGCCCGCTCGCAGTTTTCAGAAACCGACGCCGGTCCATGTAGAAGATATGGACTAGCGACCGAGTAGGTGTTGCGGTTCCCAACAGGCGCGCAAGCCCAGCGCCTCCACGTCCTCTTTGTGCCTTCACATTGTCAGCTACGGTGATCTGACCGAGGACAAGGTATCTGAGCAAGGTTCGCCACAGGGAGTGTATTGATACGTCGCACTCAACATACTCACTATCATAGGTGGGCGAAGTGAGTCAAGATGTTATTTCAATTCTCTTTGGCGATCCATTCGCGGTGATGAATACGATCGGGTTGGTCGCGTTTGCCCTCGTCGGATCCTCGAAGGCCATTCGTGAGGAGTTCGACGTGTTCGGGATTGCTATTGTCGGATTGGCGATGGCGTTTGTCGGTGGCACAACCCGTGACTTGCTCGTCACTCGGGTACCATTAGTTCTCCAGTCCCCAATCGAGATCATACTGGGGTTACTCGGCGTCGGGTTAGCGATCACGCTGAGCGTCGTCTTGGAGTCACCGGACACTCATCCGGTTACGCTCGTCGCAGACGCAATCGGCCTCGCTGCCTTCGCTACGACGGGCGCTATCGTCGCTACTGATGCAGGTGTCTCGGCGTTTGGTGTCGTTGCAATTGCAATGATCAACGCTGTCGGCGGCGGAGCATTTGCCGATATACTGCTTGATAGAGCGCCGTTCATCCTTTTCGAGGACTTCTACGCGAGTTGCGCCGTCCTTGGTGGCGCGGCATATTGGCTGACCGGAGCGGTCGGCGCGAGTGGAAGTACCGCTGCCGTCGCGTGTGCAGTGGTGACTGTCGGAACGCGGTTAGTTGCGGTCACGTACGATTGGCATCTCCCGACCGTTCAGCGATTAGAACTGCTGCGCGATTGACAGCCTTCTTCACGTAAACGCGGACTTCGGGACGATGTAGAAGTGCGCCAGCCAAGGAGGAAAGTTCGGTAACAGGCGAGCGTGAACAGGTGGATTGTGGAGACTTCCCACTGGCCGACGCAATCTGACATTCATCATATAAGAACATAAAGACCGGGGGAGATTTGCACCCCCTGAACCAAGCGGAGCTTGTTGCCGGCGAAAATGCTTGTCGCTGAATACGGCATCAACTCCCGGGGTTCACGGAAGATGCCCCCATCCTCGGGACAGCCGCCTGCCAGCAACTCACCCGGAAAAACTCCGAAGCATGGCGGTCGTTTTTCGGACTGCTCGACACCTACCACAGCGACGACCCAGCCGTCACCGAAAAACCCAGTCCACCCGGATACTGGGGCAACCGCGACGACGGCTACGAGCTGCATGGCCTCGTCCGCAACGACCTCTACACCCTCAACTGGGATGAGGATCGGAGTACGCTGGCGTTCGGCGTCGGCGACGTTCTTGAGGACCGCTACGACTTTGACTATCAGGAACGCCTCACCCTCGAAGTCCGCGGCAACCCGCAGTGGGATGGTGACGATAGCAGACTTGAACTCGTCTACGACGAGGCTACCGACACACTTCGTGTCAAGCATCCAGTTCGCATACAGCCAGACCGATTACAAAAACAGCGACTGGATGCCTTCACTCACACACTCACTCACGAGAACACGACGCAGTCGGCAGCCATCGACGTCGGCGCGAACAATACTCTCGCCATTGTCACCGTTACTGGGGACACCGCCGTCTATCACGCTCGCCCGCTGATTGAGCAGTTCCACCGATACTCGGAGCAGATTGCCGTGTTGCAATCCGAGTTGCCTGACGACCGATATTCGAGTTGGCGGATTCAACGCCGGTACGACGAACGTGGGCGGAAACGCGACCACGCTCGAGATGCTGCCGTCAAACACGCAGCGGAGTGGTTGCTGGAGCGGAACATCAGCACCGTGTACGTTGGCGACCTGAAGGATGTGCTTGATTCGCACTGGAGTGCGTCGGTCAACGAGAAAACGCACGCGTTCTGGAGTCACGGGCAACTCCTTGATCGCCTCGAGCTCACGCTCGGGGATGTCGGCATCACGGTTGAATCAGTGAGTGAAGCCGATTCAAGCAGTCTCTGTCCCGAATGTGGCTCGAGGGATGTAAACCGGAGTGGGGACGACTTCAGGTGTCACGCCTGCGAGTTGGACGCGCATAGCGACATCGTAGGGGCGTGGAACGTGTTGCAGTCTGTAGATCGCCGATGGCTCGGCCTGCTGCCCTCGCGGCTGAACGCCCGAGGGACGCACCCAACAACTCCCCGAATTGAGAGCATGATGGGGCGTACTGGGAGTGGAACGGACACGACTGGACACCTGCGATTTTTGGGAACAGTCGCGTCCACATGACCAAACCAGCGTCAGCGAACCCGTAAGTTCACAGCCGGGGTAACCGACTGGCTGGATTACCCACGGAGGAATCCCACGGCTGAAGCCGTGGGAGGAAGTTAACGCAGCGTCAAGATATCGGTCAATTTTGGTACGGCGTTCCGCAATTGTTGTTACTGGTGACATAATCAGTTAATCGTCGGTTGCCGACACGTCGACAGCAGGGTTGTCGACGTCCACGTTCGATTCGGTGAGGTCAGCAGTACGCCACGTTCCACGCTGGAACCACGCGTACGCGATAATGGCACCAGCAACGTTCGAGATAGCGAACGACAGCCAGATGCCGGTCTCGGCAAGCGGGCCGGAAGCTACCCACGCAACGGGGAACCGAATCACGCCGAGCGTCAGCACCGAAATCGCAGCGGCGGTAAGCGTCTTGCCGGCACCGCGGAAGCTGCCGGTGTACGCCCGCATGATGCCGATGAACCCGAAGGTGAGTGCGACATAGCGCAGGAACTGTGCGCCAGCCGAGACGACCTGTCCAGCGGCTGCTTGGTCTGCGCCGACGAATACTGAGACAATAGGTTCAGGGAAGATGAAGACGATGACGCCAGCCGCGCTAAGAATGCCGAAGAGGACCTTCGCCGCGAGGGTAACAGCCTGTTCGGCGCGATCCGGTTTGTCCGCACCGATGTTCTGTCCAGTCATCGTCTCGACACCGCGCGCGACCGCGATGGCGGGCAGAAAGATGACCGAGAACACGCGCGTCCCAATACCGTATGCTGCCACGATCGGATCGGAGAACGTCGCGACGATGAACAAGAGGAGATTCATCGAGAGCGCACGCCCAGTCCCCTCAATAGACGCGGGCACGCCGATACGAGCGAGGCGGCGCAGGTAGGAGAACTCCGGAACCATATCTCGCAGGTGGATTTCGACACCACGGCGTCCACGGAACATGATGGCCAGCCCGACGACGAGCGCGAGTGCTCGAGAGAAGACCGTGGCGACGGCGGCACCCTGGATACCCATCTCGGGGAATGCCCACCAGCCGAAGATGAGGAACGGGTCGATGACGATGTTGAGCACGACCGACCCGAACATCACGAGCATCGGCGTAATCGTGTCGCCGTATCCGCGCATCAGCGCGATGAATACGGCGAAGCCGAACATGAATGTCAGACCAAGTGCGACGACTTCCATGTAGCTGGAGGCCAGTGGCAGGACGTCCGTGGATGCCCCCATCAAGGAGAGGAAGTCCCCGACGAAGAAGTAGCCGACACCACCTAACAGGATCGACGCGATCACGGCGAACGTCATCGTCTGTGAGGCGGCGAATTCGGCTTGTCGTTCTCCGCCAGCGCCGGTGTACTGGGCGACCAACACGCTGCCCGCAACGGAAATCCCCATCCCGAGGGAGATGAGCAGGAACACCATCGGGAACGCGAAACTGATAGCGGCGAGTGCGTCCGTGCTGTACTGGCCCAGCCAGAACGTGTCCGCGAGGTTGTACGCCGTCTGGAAGAGGTTCGTCACGACAATCGGCATCGACAGGAAGAACAGTGGCTTTCCAATGCTACCGGCGGTCAGATCGAACTCTTCGCGGCCTTTGAATAGCGAACTGACCTTACTTCGAATGCTCATGCTGGCGGTGCCTCCGTTGGGTCGTCGTCAAGCAAGTAGGTCTGGATGTAATTGGCCATTGAGACGGTGAGATGCTCAGGGGGATGGTTGACGGTGACTTGGCGTGTATGCGCGCCTTTGATTGTCGTCGTGAGGAAGTCAGCTGCTGTCGACGGGTCGATGTCGTCGTTGAACTCACCGGTCTGGATACCCGCTTCAATGACCGCTTGTAATCGGTCGGAGAGATATGCGTCGAATTCGATGAGTTGTTCTTGAACGGATTCGTCGTAGGGTGCTTGTGCTTTTATCTCGAGTATCGCGGTCTGGAACGCTTGCTTTGCGGGGTCCGTTGAGTCCCATAGAAGGATGTCCAGCAGCGAGTGAAGGTGCTCGAGAGGTGTTTCGCCGCTGGCGGCGTCGATTTGAGCGGTGTACTGGTCATAGAGATAGTCAAGGAATACCGAAAAGAGGGCTTCTTTCGTTCCGTAGTGATAGTGAATCGTGGCTTTGCTTTTGTCTGATTCGGCGGCGATGTCTTGGATTGTGAGGTCGGCATAGCCGTGTCGGCAGAGTGCGCGGTGAGTTGCCTCCAGAATATCAGTCATCGGGGTGTTGGCCATCTCGGTTGATACAGTACTTACTAACCAGTTAGTCAAAAGGCTTTGGGATGAGGAGGTGCGCACACACCGCGGTAACGGGTCGTTCAACGAAACAAATTCCCCACCCGAAAAAGGGAATCTGACGAGAAGGTCAACAGCATTATCCCGGGTACGCCGAATATACTACGTAATGGCTGATTCGCCGAACCGCACTGCCGCTGATCCGAACGAGGAGATCATGCGTGCGACATACCAAGCTCTCCAAGAGCACGGCTACGCCGACTTAACGATCAAACGGATTGCCGAGGAATACGGCAAGTCGACAGCAGCCATCCACTACCACTACGACACGAAAGACGACTTACTCGCGGCCTTTCTAGACTACATCCTCGATCAGTTCCAGAACACTGTCCACGAAGTCGAAACCACCGATCCTGAACAGCGACTGGACCTACTGCTCAACAAACTACTCGTCGACGCACAGGATCACCTGGATCTGTTAGTGGCGATACTGGAGATGCGGAGTCAAGCACCATACAAGGAAGCGTTCAGGGAACGCTTCCAGCAGAACGACGAGTACGTCCGCTACATGCTCAGCACCGTAATCGACCAGGGCATCCAAGATGGCGTATTCAACGATGTAGATGCCGAGCATGCCGCACGCGCGCTAATGACGATTGTCGACGGAGGCCGCACTAGGGCGGTCGTTTTCGATGAGGAAGCGTCGCTTGCGACGGCGCGACAGACCGCCGAAGAATACGTCACAGCTGTACTGGCAGTCGAGCAGAGCGGAGACGGCTAGGTGTACTTGTCCGGTTGTTCTGTCGGGCTCGCTGTTTCGGTGTGCGTGAGGTCTGCGGAACACCACTGACAGAAATCCAAATCAAGGTCAAGTTCCTTCCCGCAGTGTGGGCAGTGCGTGAGTTCTCCACTTTGGTTCGGAGTAAACCTGGCCATCATATTCTGTGCGTGTGCCACGAGATATGCGTCCACGACGCTCAGAGCCCCGACGACGAGGACTGGCGCGATCGACAGTAGGTCGATCGATTGCCCGCGCATGAATGCCTCAAGTGCTGCTGGATCGACGAACAGGGTCGCCGCGCCGAATAGGGCTGTGATCCACCCGAATGCGCGCCACCAGCGTCGGAGGTACGCGTGCCCTAAGCCGATTGCAAGAACGTTGAGCAGGGCGGCGAGCCACGGTCGCTTTCCGGAGAGTGACTGGCTCATATGATTACTAATTAGTTAGTAAGTTATAAGCCTTCTTGACCAACCTGATTTGATTGGTGACGAGATGATGTGGCGTCATCTGGAATGTCGAATTGACGAGACCCTCCGCTCCGTGAACGGTAGGATTCCCTCGCTGAATTAAGATCAGTACCTCACAAAGCGTCCTCAGTTGAGTCAGTCTGAGGTCTGATTTCTGTTGCGGAGTGCAGTGACCGACCGCGATCTCCTCACAGATCGACGGGACGCCGCTGGGCGAGGTGATGTTCGGATACACGGCAGAGGACGTTATGGCTGCGATCGACAACGGCCATCAGGGGACACTTCCACAGCCGACCTCCAAGTGATATTCTCGCCCGCCGTGAACGGCTACCGAGATGAATAGTAAAATCGTGATTAGTAAAATCGTGATTTAGATAGTCGGTAGGATTATCTTGATGGGGTGTCTAACGGGGAGTATGACTTCTCCTGAGTTCGTTAACCGGGAAGACGAGCTTGAGATGCTGCATTCGCGATTCGATCGGGAGACCGCAGATCTCATCGTCGTCTATGGTCGGCGGCGACTGGGCAAGAGCGCGCTTGTTCGACAAGCCATCGACGGCCATGAGAACGCAGTTTACTGGCAGGCGACCGAGGAGACCCCGGAAGCCCAACTATCGAACTTTGTCGAAACTGCTAGTGAAACCGTCCCGATGCTAGCAGATATGCAGCGAGATTGGGAAGCGCTGCTCCGCGCACTCGGTCGAGAGGATACCATCGTGGTGCTCGATGAATTTCCATACCTGGTTGAATCGGATGAGAGCCTCCCGTCGAAGATTCAGCGGGTCTGGGATATGCACCTTCAGGACTCGGAAATGACCCTGGTGTTGGTTGGGTCATCGATTAGCATCATGGAAGACAAGGCCCTGAGTGGTGGCAGCCCCCTCTACGGTCGACGAACAGGGACGATCGATTTGCCACCACTTGCTATCACAGACGCCCAGCAACTGTACCCGACAGATAATCCTGATGACGTCATCAAGACGTGGGGTGTGTTCGGTGGAACGCCATATTACCTTCAGGCGCTGACGCAATCACAGTCACTGCAAGAGAACATTCAGACCCACATCCTTTCCGAGCACGGAGTCCTGCATAACGAACCTGAATTCTTGCTCCGGACTGAGTTTGGAATCCGTGAACCACAGACGTACTACACGATCTTGCGGGCGATTGCAACAGGAAAGCGTGCAGCCGGTGAAATCGCGGATTTTGCGGGTGTGGATTCGAACACACTTGGCTCCTATCTATCGAAGCTTCGCCGGCTCCGTCTGGTTGAACGCGATATTCCAGTGACGGCAAATCCGAATGCGACCCGAAAGAGTCGATATCGACTCAAAGAGCCACTATTCCAATTCTGGTTCCGGTATGTGTACGGTCAGGAAGGCAAGCTCACGCAGCTCGGTGATGAGGCCTACACGGAGTTAGTCGAGCCGACGTTCACAGAATACTTGGGTGAGATGTTCGAGCGAGTTTGCCAGCATCGCTTGCCTGCACTCATTCCGAAGACGTACCAGGGAATCGGCTACTGGTGGCATCAACACCACGAACTGGACGTTGTTGGGCTTGCCAGCGATGGGACACTCGTCGCGGGCGAGTGCAAGTACACCAAGCGTGAGATGACCGAAGGGGATTTAGCTGATCTGGAGCGAAGTGCAAGCCAGATTCAGTGGACGGCACCCAACGGCGCCGAACTTGAATATCACTACTGTTGCTTCTGTCGGTCCGGCTTCTCCACTGGCCTTCAGCAGGTTGCCACAGACCGAGATGATGTCTCCCTATTCACCCCTGCGAACATCGTCCCAGCAACAGACAAGAATTGACTCGCGTTTGAGGACGTGATCGACTTTCGCGAGGGGACTGGTGATTGTGGGGCACAGGTTGGCGTTCAACCGCCTCTCCGACTACGTCCAGTACAAAGCAGCAGATTCTGATTTCGATGTGCACGCTGTGTGCATTTGCCGAAATGGTTATCAATCTATGTGCAGAACATGCACACAATATGAGCGCAAGTGATGAGCCACGACGGGTGCACTTCCAGTCCCCGGAGTACCTTGTCGAACGACTTGACGCAGTCGCCGAACTCTTCGACACAGATCGGACCGATCTGCTCGTTGAAGCGATTCGCGAGTACCTCGAAGAGACCGCCGACAGCGAGACGTTCCAAGAGTTGGTCGCGACGAAGTACTACGACGACCAGCTCGAGTTCGAGACGGTCAAACAACTGGTCGGCACTGAAACCGCCCAGCGACTCCGCATCCTCAAAGCGGATCTCGAGGACGAGCCGCTGGATCTTGAGGCGCCGGCGGACGTCGATATTTACGGTGACGATGCGACCGAGATTGACACCGGCGACGAGCGATGACCGGCCGACTACGGACGGTCGTCGCCGACACGAGCGCGCTTGTCAGTCTGGCTGTGCCCCGTGCCGATAGCGCGTACGATACGGACGGCGCTCCGGACCCGTTGCAGTATCTGCTCACGTCGTGTGACGTATCTGTCCCCTCAGAGGTAGTCGCAGAACTTCAGGACCTCACCCAGTATCAGGATATCCACGGGGCAGCAGCCACGAACGTCCTTGCGGCCCACGACTACTACACCGTCGAGGATCCCTACGACCGTGATGACACCCCGGATTCGCGGCCGACATTTGGCCTTGACGACGGCGAAACCGATGGGATTGTCCTCGCAAACGAACTCGACGTCGACGGGTTTCTCACCGACGAGTTCGGCGGGACGAACTTCCCACTCATCCACGCAGTCTTACAGGGACCGCGGATCGTCCCGACGCCACGACTCATCTGTGACTACGCCCGAAACAGCCACTTGAGCAACGACGACGCACGAACGCTGTTAGCAACGATTAGTCCACATCGAAGCCGGGTCAATAGCCCCTATGTTGCCCAGATGCAGAACTTGCTCTAGGGCCAGAGGCCGCGTGTTTCGTGGGCTTCGGCAATTCGTGAGAGGGCGACAATATACGCTGCGTCGCGCCAGGTCACGTCGCGTGTTTCGAATTCTGCTCGAACGTCTTGCCAGGCTGCCAGCATCTCTGTCTCTAACTCATCGTTGACGCGTTCGAGCGACCACGCGCGGCGATTGATGTCTTGGAGCCACTCGAAGTAACTCACCGTCACACCGCCAGCGTTAGCCAGAATATCTGGAATGACCGGGATGTCTCGGTCGGCGAAGATCGCGCTCGCGGCGGTCGTCGTCGGTCCATTAGCGCCCTCGATGATGATGTCGGCAGCAACATCGTCGGCGTTGGCTTCCGTTAGGACGTTCCCGATTGCCGCTGGAATCACCACGTCGACGTCCAACTCGAGTAACTCGTCGTTGGTTACCGTCTTTGGTGCCTCGTGAGTCATCACGGCTTCTGGCTCCTCGTGATGGGAGGGAATAGAGTGCGTATCGAGGCCGTTTGCGTCGTAGATACCGCCGTTGACGTCACTGACAGCGACGACGTTTGCTCCCCAGGTGTCGAGTAATTTCGCTGCGTTCGACCCGACGCTCCCGAAGCCCTGGACGGCAATCGACGTTTCTTTGATGTCTTTGTCGTAGTAGTCGATCGCTTCACGGGTGATGATCGCGACGCTCCGCCCTGGCGCTGCATCACGGCCTTTGCTCCCGCCGACGATTGGTGGTTTCCCGGTGACGACGCCGGGGATGGTTTCGCCTTCCTGCATGGAGTAGGCGTCCATCAGCCACGCCATCGTTTGCGGATCCGTTCCCATGTCAGGTGCGGGGATGTCCGTCGTCGGTCCGATGACAGACCGAATTTCGTCGGTGAAGCGGCGTGTCAGCTGTTCTTTCTCGGCTTCGCTGAGGTCCTTGGGATTGACAGCGACGCCGCCTTTTGCGCCGCCGAAGGGGATGTCCATCACGGCGCATTTCCACGTCATCCACATGCCGAGGCCGACGCATTCCTCGCGGGTGACCTCGGGGTGATAACGGAGGCCGCCCTTGAACGGGCCGCGGACGCTGTCGTGTTGCGCACGATAGCCGGTATAGACCTCCACATCGCCGTTCTCGCGCTCGATTGGAACGGTGACTTCCTGGACTTTCTTGGGGTGCTTGAGTCGCTCGACAATGCTCGGATCGATATCGAGGTGGTCGGCGGCGTGCTGGAGTTGTCGACGTGCGGTCTGCAGCGCCGATTCCGGTTCACTTGGCTCTTCGGCCGTCTCGTTGTCGTCGTGCTGGGTTGGTGTTGAGGCCATTATTCGATGGGTGTGCGTCGGTTCCGCATATCGCCCGCGCAGTCGGGGCACTGCCCAGGGTTATCCTCAGCAAGCACGACGTTCCCGCACTCGAAGCATTCGTACGGTGATTCCTCGGTTGAATTCTGGTTGACGTCCCTCATGGTTAGGTGAGTGTCCCGACAGTTCTGTGCGGGTTGCTCTACATATGGATAATGAGTGTATAAGGGAATATTCGATAGTTGAGCACCGAACCACACGCCAACCAGCGTGGTTTACTATTCAAGCATCCACGAAAGCGGGCGCGGAGGGGTCCCTATCGCGGGATTACCCGCGGTGAGGGAAGCCCACGACTACAGTCGTGGGGGAGGTCACAGCGGTAGCAGCGCGGAAGCCCACGGCTTTAGCCGTGGGAGGAAGCGCGTGCGCTTTGTGCGACAACCCATCGATACCGGCATTCCCGACTCCCCATACTTCAAAAATATTAATAAAGTGTAGCAGTTTCTGTGATGTACATGGTGTGGGAGGTAACGCGAACGGTACGGGTTCGCCTTGACGTGCCCGACGACCGGAAGAGCGACCTCCACGCCACCAACAAGAAATTCCAGTACTGTGCCAACCGCACTAGTGAGTGGGCGTGGCGCTATCCCGACGAAGCCTGCGTCACCAGCAAAAACAAAGCTGAAGCCGCCATCTACAACGATCTCCGCGAAGAAACCGACTCCCTCCACGCGAACCTCGTCCAAAAAGCCATCAAACGCGCCACCGACGATATTGGCAACTGCGTGGACAGACTAGCCGCGGGTGAGAACACCAGCCAGCCCGAATACGACACCTTCAGTATTGTCTACGACAAGCGCGCTGCAACCTACTACCGCGAGAAGGTGAGCCTCGCCACCGTCAACGGCCGCATCGAATGCGACTACGTCCTGCCCGACAATCCCGAAGGCACACCACACGGCCAGTACCTGCTGAACGACGATTACTCGTTTTCGACGAGTACCGTACATTACGATAGTGAGGCAGATGAGTTCTACCTGCATGCGGCGATGGAGCAAGAGGTCGACGAGAGTAGTCCTGAGAAAGCCCAGGATTCGAGAGTCCTGGGCGTGGACTGCAACGTCGACGACCACATCGCCGCCACCAGCACCGGCGCGTTCATCGGCAACGCTGACTACCTCAACCACCAACGCCGCGAGTTCGAGAAGCGGCGTGCCAGCCTCCAACAGACTGGCACACGGAGCGCCCACGTGACGTCTCAGCGCATCGGTGACCGGTTCGGCCGCTGGAGCAAAGACTACCTCCATCAGTGTTCCAAACAACTCGTCGCAGAAGCCCAATGGCATGGCTGTACACACATCGCGTTCGAGAACTTGGAGCGGATTCGCGATCGTATCAGTGATGGGAAGAAGTTCCAGCAGTGGGCATTCCGCGAACTGCAGGAACAAACAGCGAATAAAGCAGAACTGGCTGGAATCGTGGTTGCGAAAGTCGAACCGTCGTATACGAGCCAGCAGTGCTCGAAATGCGGCTGTACGCTGGAGGAGAATCGTGACGGGCAACAGTTCGCGTGCTTGAACTGCTCGTACTCGGTGAATGCGGATTATAATGCGGCGAAGAATGTGGCGCGGAAACTCGCACTCAAACTCCAGCGGGGGCAGAAGCCCCCGCTGGAGGGGCGTTCTGTCAGTACGCCCTGAAGTCGGGGGTGATGACCGTGAGCGCTACTGAAGTGGCGTCCGACACCCCAGTGTCGGCAGAACGGGAGTCCACTGACAAGCCCACCCCTTTAGGGGTGGGTCACTGACGTCGGGATACGTGCTCTTGTGGCATTCTGTGAGGTCTTTGGCGATGTGGTGCTGGTCGCGCTAGCCATGGCTGAGTGACGTGACATCCTCGCCCGCCCTGATGGGCGGGGCTTCCACCGCAGGTGGAATACCAGCAAACTGCTGGATTGAGGTTTCAAGACGTGTTCGCGTCACCGGTCTCCGGGTTCGCCCCCGCTCCCACCGCTGGTGAGCTAGACGAATCCTTGTCATCGGAAGCCCGCCTCTCGGATGGGAGTCCCTCGCTCGGTGACGTGTCTTGGTGGGCCTGCCACTGGCCCCCGCTCTGTGGCGAGTCATCGCCTGCCGATTTCCAAGGCAGGCTCTCTCTCCACGGATTTAGCCGGTTGGCAATGTTCGCTGCTGCGTTCAGATCCGCTTGGTACTCCGACACCCAGCACGCCTCGTTCGTACACTTGAACGTGCCTTGATGCGGTCGATAACCAACGTGTTGACACGCATGGCATGTTTTCGACGTGTGGTGCGGATGTACGTATTCCACAGGAATACCGTGTTCCGCTGCCTTATCCTCAATGCGTGACTGTAAACGGGAGAACAACCACTTACCGAGGCGTCGATTCCAGTACTTCCCAATATTCTCGTCGGTGATACCCTCAAGGTATTCGAGGACGATGACCGGGTTCTCGAACTGGGAAGCGTATTCGTCGGCCCGATGTGAGGCTTTCTCAATTTCGTCTTCGATGGCGTCTTGCCACCGCCCCCACACGAGATCGTCCAAGAGGTTCGGCGCATATCGTGGTTTCAATCGGTCTTCAGTACTGGCTTGTTTCTGGCGGAGATGTCGGACGCGACCACCATCCACGAACAACGGATCAACGGGCGTGTCGTCTCGGAGGGCACAGCCCACCAAGAGCTTGGATTCACCCACATCGAACCCGACAGGGGTCACGTCGTCACTCTCTGGCGAACACGAGTGGTCTGGTTCGGCTTCGTAGTTCGCGGTGACGTGCAACACCCACCGTTTTCCGTCGCGTTGCAGGCGGAGTTCGCCAGCCCACACACTGTCGTCTTCGTCGTCAATCAGAGAGTGCCACCAGTGTTCTTGCTCGGGATTCATCTGGAGTGGTATCCAGAAGTTCGTTCCGCGACCGGGAAGTGGGACTTCCCAGCAGATTTCGTGGTGGCGGTCTTCATCGTGGTCGAAGACGGCTGCAGTGTTGGCGTAACGGATGGGGTGGTCGTCTGCGAGTTGACTCGCGTTGTACGTGTCTTCGTCCAAGAGGTTTGGAACGTATTGTTTGAGTGCGTTTTTCGAGTGCCAATTGAGGTCTTCACCGCTGACAACCTCGTTGACGGCAGTCATCGTGTCGCACCCATCGTTGAAACTGCGATGGAGGAGCGTTTCGTATCGTTCGTGTTCGTCGTGGAACTTGCGTTGCTTGTGCTGAGTGGGTGGGGCAAGATACGCTTTGAGCGTCTTGCACTCCTCACTCATTCTTCAGTAGCGTTGAGGCCCTGTTCCACGAGTTCGGCGTAAGCGAAGTCCATTCGCAGCCCGTTCTCGCGGGAGTACTCTTTCACACGTTCGTGGAGGTCGCTTCCACGATCGATGGCAATATCAACTCGCATCCGTTATTCAGTACGTTTTCTCGTATGTTAAATGTTCGGGTTGGTGTTGGGTATTCAGAGTGCTGTCGCTCGTGGTTTGCGCAGTCAAGTGACGCGATTCACGCCCGCCGTGAACGGCGGGATTCTCTCGCTGTTTCAAGATAGAGTAGATTATTTTGACTGTGGAAAATATCATGTTCCTCCAAAGCGTGGTGTTGGGTATGGCAGACTCTCATGATGGGGACGACGAACCGGCGTATGTCTCGCGGTGGAAGGAGGCAACGACGGGATTCGACCGAGTACGGTCGGTCGCGTCGTCGCTCGAGGAGCCGCGGACAGCGGGCTGGATCGCCGATGAAGCACACGTCTCCGAGCCGACCACGCGAAATCATCTCGAGCGTCTCGTCGACCTTGGTGTGCTCATCACCGACGAATCAGCCCGGGGCAAGACGTACTACCCGGACCCGGTCTACACGCGCCTGACCGCGATCCAAGAACTCGTTGCCGAGAACCCCGAAACCGACCTCACCCAACAGGCAACAACCATCCAAGCAGATATCCAGTCCTGGAAAGCGGAATACGACGTCGAGTCACCGCGCTCGCTTCGTGCATCCGTCACGGACGACGTCTCGGTCGAGGACGCCCAACAGCGGCTGCGGACCGCCGCAGATTGGGAGTCCGCGCAGTACCAACTCTCACTGCTTCGGGACGCCATCGACCACTACGACACGTACACTGCCCGGCCGCCCGCCTCCGCATGACTGACGTGGACGGCCCTGCCGACGGCAGTGAGCAGGCTGCCGTCGATAATAGCCTCAGTCGCCAGCGACATCGACCGGATGGCGGCCGAGAGTCGATCCAAGAAGACGTTGCGAAACGCCACCGGATTCTGCGATCGCTGCGCGAGCAACTCGAACGCCATCCAGCCATCAGTCCGTGCGTCGAGTGACGACTGGGGCGTGGTCGTCGATCAGCGCCGCGAAGAGTTTCCGCTGCACCGTTCGAATATGCTGGTAGAATGCCTGCGGGGAGATGTCCAGTGACTCCGCGACGGCTTCACCAGTCACCGTCCGCGGCGACTCGAAGAACCCACTGTAGTACGCTGTCTCCAAGACTTCCAGTTGCCTGTCAGTCAGGCTATCCAGCACGGACGCGTAAAACCCGTGTTCGGACGCCTGTTCGCGCACCTGCTTCGACGTAAGTTCAACATCCTCGAAACGCTGGGTGATGAACTTCGTGACGTTTCTGGCCTCAACACTCCCAGGAACGTCAATAACGAATGCCGTTCCCGCCTGCGATGCCGTCGCATTCTGCAGGACGGCACCGTGGTCGGCCAGTTCTGTCGCCGGGAACGGTTCCGCCAACCGGAGCCGCAACACGCCCCCGGTATCACCACCACGAATCCGCTGGACGTCCTCGATCACGTGGAGGTCAGCGGCCACGTCGACGACCGTGTCAAGCGGCGCGTCCTCGACTGTGACGAACACGTAGTTCCCGCTGGCAGTCTGCTGGACGCCGCCTTCGTACGTGATTGTGCAGTCGGCAGCCTGCGCCAGTTGCGCAAGCACGAACGACGGATCCGTAACGGTGTACTCGACGCGGGTCATCGACGTGGTGAGCAGCGCGCGCTTGCGCTCACTTGCACTAATTGCGGAGGCAATCGTTTCACCGAGCTCTGCGAGCACTGTCTGAATCGTTTCGTCGAAGGCGTCCGGCGTCTCCGCGTACACCGTGAGGACGCCATACGAGAGGTCGTTGTACACCAGCGGGATGCTCAACACGGACAGCAGGTCGCGTGAAATTGCGTCCTTGCGCCACGAGGCTGCTCGAAGATCAGCGGCGACGTTCGAGACAAGCGTCACCTCGCCAGTCGCCGCAGTTCGACCCGCCGGTTCAACGGCGTCAGCGGCGACCGGGAACGACTGTGTATCAAGATAGCCGTGGTCGGTCCCAGCCCACGCCTGGGGCGTCACGGCCTCCGATGTACTATCAAGAGTCCCGATCCAGGCGAACTGGAAGCGACCGTCAGCAGTGAGTCGTTCACAGACCGTATGGTCGATTTCCTCGCGGGTCTCAGATTGCACAAGCGCCTGGTCAATCTCGCGAATCGTCTCGTTAATCTGGTTGAGTGTCGTGAGTTGGTCGTTCTGTCGCTGGAGTTCACGGTCCTGCTCACGAAGCTGTGACTCACGGTCGACGCGGTCCAGTGCTGCCTCCGCGGTCGCCGCAAGCAAGTCCGCAAGTTCCCGCGTCACATCGTCGAAAGCCCCGACATCGGTTGACCCAGCGACGAACACGCCATGGTTCCCGAGTGGAATGTACGCGACACTCCGGAGATCAGTCGCGGGATTACTGAGGCGGTCCGCATCGTGGATATCATCGAAAAACCGGGGTTCGTTCTCGACGAAGCTGTGACTGGTGAGATCGTTGCCGTCCGCATGAACATCCGGAAGCGGGCCGTGGGCGTCCCGCATCGCCTGTGAGTACGCAGTCGGCTGAAGGTGGTTGTCATCGGCCTCAAAGAGGTAGACGGCGCTCGCATCAAGGTCGAGAACGTCGGGTGCATCGTCGACGACGTGTTGGGCGATTTCTTGGTGTGTTTCGGCGTACAGGAAGTCTCGCGCAGTCTCCTGGAGGGTTGCGAGTGCACGTTCGCGCTGCTTGCGCTTCGTGATGTCACGACAGCTGTACAGCAGCGTGCCATCCTGAATCGAGACCTCCCGAACGTTCACCAAGAGCGTGTGTTCGCGGCCGGCTTTGTCCGTAGCCGTCGTCTCGATATTCTTCAGGACGCCATCGTCGGCGAGGTCCTCGCGGTCGAACAAATCGTCGCCAAGCAGCGCCTCAATCGTCCCCAATTCTCTGATCTCCTCGGCTGTGTATCCGAAGATGAAGTGGACGTTCGGGCAAACGTACGTGTACTCGCCGTCCTCGTCGGTCATGAGGACGGTGTCGGTCATATTGTTGAGCGTCACGCGGTGGAGTTCCTCGGACTGACGGAGTTCCCGTTCGAGGTCGACACGGTCGGTGATATCGACGCTGTCGACGATGATTGAGACGAGGTCGCCGCGTTCGTCAGTGACCGGTTGGACGGAGAGCTCCAACACTCGCTCACCAGTTACGCCATTCTGAGTGACGACAGCGTGACCGAATTCGCCACGATTCGCTGTCTTGACGAGCCGACGGATGTCACCGCTCGTCTGGCCTTCATCAAGCCACCAAGGCAGCGTCCAGAATGGATCGCCCACGACGACGTCGGCGTCCACATCGATCATGTCGCGGGCCGTCTGGTTGACGCGCTTGAGTGCACCATCAGGGTCGAGCACCCACGTTGCTGATCTAGTGTCGTGAAATGTGGCGTCGAACTGTCGTGCCCGTTCGCGCTGTGTCATCGCTCGTTGGGCGTCCCGTAGTGCCTGCTCGGTTCGCTGTACGGCATCGGTGACGGTCTCGTCTAGTGGGTCAGTGGCAGCGATGTAGTCGGTGACGCCGGCTTCGATAGCTGTACTAGCGATTGTCTCGCTCCCATCGGCGGTTCCCAGAATAATCGGGAGTGTGGCGGTCGTCTCCCGAAGGCTGCGAACGAGGTCAATCCCTGTTGTTTCGGGAAGGCTGTAGTCAGTAACGACGCAATCGATAGCTGTCCGTTGCAGCAGCTCTTGGGCGGCGGATGCTGTCGAAACGCGGTGAACAGTCGCGTCGAACTGTTCTTCGAGCGCCCCAACATATGTGGTTAGCCACGCTGTGTCGCCAACAGCGACAATCACAGACGAGTCAAGGACGTGATCTGGTTGCGAATTCATAGGGAGAGTGGCCAGCACCAACCACAGAATGCGATTCTGTACGCGTTGATACTCTCAACCACTCACCAGACACGCAAAACCACTCCCATTTACTATTCAACCCCACGTTGGACTATGGTGTTCAAAAGCAACCCATGGAGACCAGAAATTCCCGACGAGTTGAGAGCGGAGAAGTTCCCGAAGGCAACTAGAAGAGGTTTCGAGTTCCGGTTGTGTCGAGTTTGGCTGTCAGTTGATGCTGGGTGTCGAGTCCCGTATGGAACCGACTGATGATCTCGGATTGGTGTTCGGGACAGGCCAGCACAGAGACAGCACCGTCTTCGACCGGAATGAGCGGTTGGTGTGGCGAACTCGCTGCGAGACCGCAACTCGGACAGCCAACACCACCAGCCGGCCGATGCTCAAGAAGTTCAACCGTCGCCTCCGTCGTGTACCCACAAATGCTAGCGAACTGCTGTTGGTGGTCGTCACAGCCAATCAGTGGCGCTGTAAGCTGATCGAGCAGCAGAAATGACAGCATGTGTCGTTCCGGAGATTGCAGGGCGACCTCGCAGGCATCGCACTGCATCGGTGGCAGATCATGGTTATCCGCTAGTTCATGCTCCGAGGAGTCTCCAAGATCCATCCTATGGACATCTCTCGGGCTGCAACACCAAACAGTTGGCGTCCAGTCAACCGCCTCGGGGTCAAGCCCCGAGGCACTCGGCCTGCTCCGCCTGTAGATGGCCGCAGTCTCTATACCGACCGCCGCTTCGTCGGTTGCAAAGCGGTTTTGGAGGTGTCCCGGGGGTCATGGTTCTTCGTTCGCGTCCTGGTAGGTCGCCCGAACGTGCTCAAGAAGTTCTTCGACGATCTCCCAGAGGATTAAGGAGGGGGTCTCGTGTTCGAACGTGATCCCCCAGCGGTCCTCCGTATTGGGAGATGAGTACTGGAAGTGGGTGTGTCCGAGGTCGGGATGGTCCTCGTCCTGATGCCAGCCCGCGTGAAAGCCCGTGTTCGGGTCAGTGTAGTTGATACGGAACCAATCGTGGGGGTCCTGTCGATACCACTTGACCGTCAGTTCCGGCGATTCAGGGCCTGTCGGCGGATCAAGCCGGGCCGGATCAAAAATCGCACGTAACTGTTTGGCCTCGACATCGTCAGGCACGTACTCGACGGCTGTGATCTGTGGCACCCGGTCGAGTACGTCTCGCTTCAATTGGGCGTAGAGGTTCGCGTTCGGGTCACCGCCTGGATGTGGGACCGACATTCGTCAGCTACTGGCCTCAGCAGGTTCTGTTGGGGCGAGGAAGTCCCATTCGCGGATGGCGAAGCCGACGATTTTGATGCGACGCTGGAGATGCTCCCATTCGCGTGCGATCTCACGGCGACGGTCTTCTTCGTCAGTGTCGAGAGACTCGTCAGCCAGTGTGCCGCGAAGCTGGTTCGGTGACTCGACATCGAATTCGTCCTTCCAGTCCCGAATTTGGGTTTTCATATCGGCGAGCCGGTCCGTGAGTTCCTCGACAGAGTGTCCGCTGTCCCGCAGGCGCATCGCCTCTTGCATCGCCTGACGACGGTAATCAGGGTAGTACGTCGTGTGCGGGCCGCTTTCGTCGCGGTGGAGGATGCCATCGTCGACGAGGCGTTCGAGGACGCGTTTGGTCGGCTCGTGTGACCACCCTGCTTCGGAAGCAATCCAGTTGACAGTCCGCGGCTCCGACAGCTGCCGGGCAGTCATCCGCACTCGGTCTTCACCCGTGGTCTGGCGCTCCATCAGGCCTTCAGAGTTCGATTCGTCTTCGGTCATACAACGCAATTCGGGCTTCATCTTAATATAGGTTGAGGCCATCAATCCCATATCGAACCTACTTCGTTGCCACCACCCCAATCACAGCTGAAGTAGCCCGGAAGGATCTCGAGCCGCGTTCTTCTCGCGCGCAGTGTGAACCGCCTCGGGGTCAAGCCCCGAGGCTTCCAGTGAGTTAGTGGAAGCCCCTCCCTTCAGAGGGGCGAGGAAGCACGGACACCACACGACACAATCCACCCAGTGTTGTTCTGGGTATCTGGACTTCTGGACATCACCCACGTCCAGTTAAGTCGACGGCGGTCATTTCCCCAGTCAGATTGATGCTGCAGAATGCTCGTGTGCTTCGGCCGGAGTTTGTCCCACGGGAGCTGCAGCACCGCGACCACGAACATACCGCGCTCACTGAGGCGTTGCAGCCACTTACTCGCGGGGAGCGCGCTGACCCAGTCATCATCACTGGCCAGACTGGCGTGGGGAAAACGCATCTGACGAAGTTCACGCTTGAACGGCTTCAGGAGACGGAGATTGGGCTGGAGACGGCGTTCGTGAATTGCTGGCAGAATTATTCTGGCTATCGCGCGCTGTTCCGCATCCTCGAAACTCTCGGTCGGACGCTGGACGTCCATCGGCAATCCACCCCACAGGACGAACTTGTTGAGCGGCTTCGCGACTACGATGGCACCTGTGTCATCGTTCTTGATGAAGCCGACCAACTTGAGGACAAAGGCATCATCTATGATCTGCGGCGGATGCCACAGTTCACGCTTGTGCTGATCGCGAACCGTGAGGAAGACCTCTTTGCGGGTATCGACGATCGGCTGCAATCTCGGCTGCATGGGACGCGGACGATTCACTTCGAACCGTATGGGCTCAGTGAGCTCACTGCGATCCTCCAGTCACGCGCTGATGCCGCCTTCTCGCATCCGGATCCGGTTTCCACGAGTTTGCTTGAGGAGATTGCGGATGCGGCGGCTGGTGACGCCAGGGTCGCGATCACGATGCTTCGGGAGGCTGCGAAAAACGCCGATCGGAACGGCCACGACCAAATCACCACGAGTGATGTCCGGGCGGCAATTCCGGAGGGCCGTGAGGCAGTGCGTGATCGGAATCTGGAAACGCTGAAACCCACGCAACGCACGCTGTACACCATTATTGAGGCGTACGTCAACGAGCACGAAGAGCCGATGCAGCCGAGTGATCTCTACACGGCGTACCAGGAGCGGGCGGACGATCCCGTGGGGAATCGGCAGGTTCGACGCCACCTCAACAAACTCGAGCACTACAACCTCATCACGATCAAGGGCTCCTCACGCGACCGACGCTACGGCCTTGTCCACGATTACTGACAGCGCGTTCCGGACATCTTCTGCGTACGCTGCGTCCAGAACACCAACCAGCACCCAGCGCCGACAATTCGAACGCGTTGCCCGGCTTTCGCGACGACGCTGCTGTGTGAGGTGGCTGGGTTTGGACATTTGGACGGTGCACGCCGTCGTATACGGGACAGCAGCGGCTACAGTCGTATATGCCACCGAGACAACACCAGCAAACCAGCCATAACCGGTCAGGGCCCGCTGACCTCCCGGATCTCAACGATGCAGTCCAACTGCTGGAGGCTGCGAATACTGATGTCCGACCGGCGTTGCATGCGTTGACGCTTGATCGCGTGTTGCTCGCGGGCGCGAGCGGTGAGAGTACGGCGACCTGGGTTGGGACTGGCCGGTACGCCCAGACGACCAGCCTCCACGATATCGCCCCAGCACCACGTGTCTTGGATCGGGTCAAGATTGGGCGTGGGTTCACTGCCTACCAGCATCATGCCCTCATCCGGGAGGCCGTCAATCGACTGGACGCCACATCCGTGGTGCTTGTCGCACCAGCGATTGACGCACCATACCGGGAGAGCGATCTGGCACACGAAGACGCCCGAGACATGCTGCTGCGAGCACTCGCTCACCTATAGTAGACACTAGAAGTAATTGCTCACTTTAGGGACGGAGAGTTTGTCGAGAGCGGTGTCGATCGCTGTTGTTAGCTCGTCGAGTGAGTCAAAGAATCGGTTGCTCAGTGCCTTTTGCAGCTGT
>NZ_JAJJZH010000016.1:0-26913 GCF_021029015.1 Halobacterium sp. KA-6 | reverse complement strand
ACAGCTGCAAAAGGCACTGAGCAACCGATTCTTTGACTCACTCGACGAGCTAACAACAGCGATCGACACCGCTCTCGACAAACTCTCCGTCCCTAAAGTGAGCAATTACTTCTAGTGTCTACTATAGAGCTTGCTTGGGACTTGGGACTAACTAACCCACACGTCAACTTCGGTGTCAGTCAGAACGGCGTCGAGTACCTCGATGACAACCACCGGCTGACGAGAGTCCCGTTCGAGCTCGTCTCAGATGCGGAATATCAGTCGTATATTATGGGGCTTCGAAAGCCGACCAAACTCACGTTCACGCTACGTGACGGTAGCGAACACGTCGTAACTCTACAAAGAGGGTATAAGAAGCGGAACGTGAAATATATGGTCAAATACGTGCGCTCTCGGTCGTAACGCCTCGGAGAGTGGAACGCTGACTGTTGATGGATGCCTTCAGAGATGGAGCGAATCGGAAGCAGAGCGGTAGCTATATCCCGAACGTCGCACGCAACATGTCCCGACTCCCCGGCCCGAGACCGACGGCGAGGACGGCGACGAGCATGAGGGTATAGTAGCGGGGGGCTTCCTCACGGAGTTCCGCGTCGAACAGCCAGAGGACGAACAGCGCGGCGACGATTTTGAGGACGAGGAACGGCCACGCGTCGCCGGTGTAGTGGATGATGGAGGCGGGGAGGACGTTCTGGGTGATGTCGACGACGGCGGCGTTGACCGGGTGCTTCGGAACGAGGTCGTACGCGAGGCCGAGTTCGGCGGCCCAGTCGAGGCCGATGACGTTGGCGACACCGTCGACGGCGTGGCCCCAGAGGACGACGGCGCCGGCGAACTCGGTGCCGGAGGCGATGTCGGGGAGCTGTCGGCGGACGTAGTACCAGACGGTGGCCGTGATGATGGTTGCGAACAGGACCGTGAGGACCGTGAATTGCGGGTGGAGGGAGACGTAGTCGGTGGTCGCCGCGAGGAAGACGAGGAAACCGACCGTGGCAGTGAGGATGGCGATGCCAGCGGTCGCGAGCGGGCGGTAGTAGTTCTCGAAGACGTCCGTGCGGCGCGCGAGGAGGACGCAGGCGACGAGCGCGGCGAGCGTGATGGCGAACATCACGAAGTAGATGACGGGGCTGATGATGAGCGTGTTCGCGGGGTAGTCGAGGAACTGCTCGACACCCGGTGCGGCCGCGGCGGCGTCGTTGGCGTCCTCGACGACGCGGAGCGCGCCGCCCAGCAGGACGAACGGGAACAGCGCGTACAGCAGGTCGAGGTTCTCGCCGACCTTCAAGTGGTCGAGGAGGAATGTGACGCCGACCAGCGAGACGAGCAGCGTGACCGCGTACCCGACCTCGGAGACGAGCGTGTAGCCGGGGTAGGCGACGGGTTCAGTCGCGGCGGTGCACGCGGAGGAGTTGTATAGGAGTTGGACGGCGCCGCCGTTCCAGACGGCGCACTGCGCGCCGTTGGCGTCGGCGACGACGGGACCCCAGAAGTAATGCCAGACGAAGCCACCGTAGACGGTGTCGGGGAACAGCAGCGACCCGCCGACGAGCGCGGCGAGCGCGACGCCGACGAGCGCGGTCCACGCGCGCTCGCGGTCGGTCTCGGGGAAAGTCATGTTGGGAGACGTGGACGGTGGCTGTTTTATCGTTGCGGTCTGTGCCCGCGCGGCGGCTACAGCGGGAGTTCGTGGGACTCGTACTCGGTGGCGAGGACGACCATCGTCTGCGAGCGTGCGAACCCGTCGACGTCCGCGATTTCCTCGAACATCAGTTCGCGGAGCGTGTCGGTGTCCTCGGCGTACACGCGCAGGATGATGTCCCACTCGCCGGTCGTGAGATGGATTTCTTGCACGCCGTCGATGTCTGCGAGGCGGTCGAGGGCGTCCTGCTCGCGGCCCTGTTCGACGCGCAAGCCGACGATAGCGGAGGTGCCGAGGCCGGCGGCTTTCGGGTCGACGTCGGCGTGGTAGCCGCGGATGACGCCGGCTTCCTCCATGCGGTTGACGCGGTCGTGGACGGTCGCGCTGGACATCTCGATTTCGCGGGCGATTTCGCTGAACGGCTTGCGGGCGTCCGCCTGGAGCGCGCGCAGAATCTCGCGGTCCGTCTCGTCTAACTCCATACGCGACCCGTCGGGAGAGTCCCCCAATACGCTTACTGCTCGTCCGAGATTCGCGCCGACCTACTCCTGAATCGCCTGGGCGGCCTCGAGGACGACATTGTGAGCCTCGCCGTTCGACGCGACCAGCCCCTCACAGCCCGGTTCCCAGCGGTCGCCGTGGACGTCCGTGACGACGCCGCCGGCCTGCCGCACGAGGTGGACGCCCGCGACGGAGTCCCAGGCGTTCACGGTGACGTTCGTAATCGCGCCCTCGACCTGCCCGCTGGCGACCATCGAGAGAGTGGCTTGCGCGCAGCCGTACCGCCGCATGTCCGCGAACCGCGAGACGATGGCCTCGCAGGCTCGAGCGTACTCGTCGCGGTCGTCGAACCCCCACCAGATGGTCGGCACGACGACGAACGTCTCGGGGTCGGTCTTCTCGCTGACCGTGACTGGGTCGCCGTTGCGCGTCACTCCGCCGTTGCCCGCGACGTACGTGTCGCCGAGCGCGGGCAGCACGTTCGCGGCGGCGAGCGTCTCGCCGTCTTTCACCGCGGCGACGGAGGTCGCCCAGACCTGGGTGTCGCGCACGAAGTTGTTCGTGCCGTCGATTGGGTCGATGACCCACGCCGCGCCCGACTCCGGGACTTCCTTCAGTTCGTCTTCTTCCTCGCCGACGATGGCGTCCTCGGGGTGGGTCTCCCGAATCACTTCGATGACGCGGCGCTGGGCGTCCCGGTCGGCCTGTGTGACGACGTCCGTCTTCCCGGACTTGGTCTCCACGTCGATGCCGGTGCGGAACGCCTCCAACGCAACTTCGCTGCCTGCGAGCGCGGCGCGTTCGGCGACGCTCGCGCGGTCCTCGTTCATGCCCGGAGTGGTGGCCCGCCGCCCCAAAGAGTCGTCGGTCCGAAACGTCGCCGTCGCTGTCCGGATAGTCACACAGAAGCGTGTTTTGCGAGGGAAGTCCGCCTCGCGGACTTCCCGCATCCCGCGGCGCGTGAAGCGCCGGCGATGCGAGGGAAGGGATTCGAACCCTCGAACTCCTACGAGAACGGATCTTGAGTCCGTCGCCGTTGGCCGAGCTTGGCTACCCTCGCACGCGTCGAGTAGTCGGCGCGTGCGGGGTTTAGGCGTTGCGAATCGGGGTGGGGCGCTCAGTCGTCGTCGCCGAGCACGCGCGAGGCGACCGGCCCCGCCGAGGCGTCCTCCTCGACGTCACGGAGCAGGAAGCGCTTCCGCACGACGTCGTAGGCGAACACGACGGTGCCGAGGATGAGCATCGTGTCCCCGGGGAACCGCGCCCAGAAGAACAGCTGGACGAGGTCGCGGTTGTAGAACGAAAGCGAGCGCGCGACCGCGTACCCCTCCGTGAACGCGGACTCCAGTTGGAGGAAGCCCACGGGGAGCAGGGAGAGGCCGACCATCACGGCGAGGCCGGCGTTCCACAGCCAGAACGCCCACCAGAGGCGCTTGCCGTTCCACTTCTCGGGGTCGACGGAGAGCCGCAGCATGTACGCGGCCATGCCGAGTGCGAGGAAGCCGAACGCGCCGAACATCGCGGCGTGGGCGTGTGCGACCGTGAGGTAGGTGCCGTGCTCGTAGTAGTTGATGAGCGGGAGGTTGATGAAGAAGCCGAGCACCCCCGCGCCGACGAAGTTCCACACGCCGGAGGCGATGATGAACGCGAACGGGAGCTTGTAGTGGAACGTCTCGTCGCTCTTCGAGAGCGCGCGGTACTGGCCCAGCGCCTCGAAGAGGATGAGAATCAGGGGGACGAGTTCGAGCGTGGAGAAGACGCTCCCGAGTGGCACCCAGACGTCGGGCTGGCCAATCCACCAGTAGTGGTGGCTGACGCCGATGACGCCGCTCCCCATCACGAACAGCACTTGCAGGGCGACGGCTTTCTCCGCGGAGCGCTTGCGCAGCAAGCCCATGGAGACGAGCGTGATGCCGACGATGGCGACGATGAAGAACTCGAAGGCGCCCTCCACCCACATGTGGACGACCCACCACCGCCAGAACTCCGTCATCACGATGTTCGAGTCGGGCGTGTACAGCATGCCCGCGACGAACAGCAACCCGATAGAACCGCCCGCGTACAGAATCATGTGCGCGAGCCCGAAGCGCTCTTCACGGGCGAGCAGCGGCTTGAGGCCGCGGTACGCGAGGAACGCCCAGATGGCGAATCCGAGCAGGAGGCCGACCTGCCAGACGCGGCCAACTTCGACGTATTCGAGGCCTTCGTTGCCGAGCAGCCACCACAGCTGGCCGTCGAAGAAGCCCTGCGTGCCGAGGTAGATGCCGACGAAGCCGCCGACCACGACCACCAGCAGCGTACCGAGCAGGCCATTAATCGCGGACTCCTGGTGGTCAGGTTCGTGGCCGGTCAGGAGGCCGGGGAGGAACAGCCCAGCGCCAATCCACATCGTGGCAATCCACAGAATCCCGAGGTCCAGGTGGTAGGTCTTCGTGAGTGCGAACGGCAGCCACTGGATGACGTCGATACCGAGTGCTTCGCCGATACCGAAGAACGCGTCGCGTTCGACGTAATAGTGCGCGAGCAACGCCCCGAGTAACACCTGTGCGACGAACAGCAACGCCGCAATGGGGATGAACCGGGTGGCTGCGCGTTGACTCGGGAGTAAGTCGACGTCCGCCGGGTCCGGAACTTCGATGCCCTTCGTGGAGGGTTCGGAGAGTTCGATGCTGTTGTACAGCCAGACGCCGAGGCCGGCACCGGCGACGAGCAACACCATCGCGATGGCGCTCCAGACCATCGTCGCGCCGGTGGGTTCGTTGCCGGCGAGCGGGTTGTACGGCCAGTCGTTCGTGTAGCTGTGGTCGGTGCCGGGCCGTTCGGCGTGCGAGACCAGCGCCGTCCACATCGCGAAGTCCGCGAACAGGCGGGCGTCGTCGGCGGATTCGACCATGCCCTCGGGGATGCCGCGCTCGGCGTCGCCCTCGTGGTAGCGCTCGACGTACACCTCGCGCACCTGCTCGTGGGCGTACGCCTCGGCGGCGGAGTACTGTGCCGTCTCGCCGGAAATCGAGCGGTCGAGGTCCGCGGTTACGCGACTATCGACGGCGGCCTGCTGCTCGGACGTGAGGTCGGCGTACGCTTCGCCGTGGCGTTCGTTCGCGTAGTACTCCTGCATGAATTGGGTCTTCAGTTGGAGCGCGTCGGCAGTGTAGTCCTCGCCGAAGTACGCGCCGTTGCCGAGAATCGACCCGTGGTTCATCAGGGCGTTCGACTGGAAGACGGCCTTGCCGTCCTGAATCGACTCGTGGGTGGCGACCACGTCGCCGTCGGGCCCGACGATTTCGTCGGGAATCGGCGGCTGGTGCTGGTAGGAGTAGGCGGCACCAGCCCCCATGACGACGAGATTCAGGACGAACACGACCGCGAGTATCTTCGCGAGCGTGGACCTAGTGACGTCCATATTGCGGCGTTCAATTCGACGCAGGAAAAGGCTGGGGCGGATTCTAAGCCCCTGGGCACGGAGCGCGAAATGCCGGATGTACCGCCGCTCGAAGATGTTCGCGTCCGCTATTCGAGGAGTTCGCGGGCGATGATGTTCTTCTGAATCTCGGTGGTCCCCTCGTAGATTTGGGTAATCTTGGCGTCGCGGTAGAACCGCTCGACGTCGAAGTCGTTGACGTAACCGGCACCGCCGTGAATCTGGACGGCTTCGTCGGCGACCTCGACGGCGACCCGCGAGGCGAACTCCTTGGCCATCGAGGCGAGCGCGGTGAGCTGGTCGTCCTCGTGTTCGACGCTCCACGCGGACTTCCGGGTGAGCGTGCGAGCTGCCTCGGTCTGCGTGTGCATCTCCGCGAGCTTGTGCTCGATTGCCTGGAAGTCACTGATGGGGCGGCCGAACTGCTCGCGCTCCTGGGCGTACTCCAGGGCGCGTTCGGCGGCCCCCTTCGCGATGCCGACGCCCTGCGCGGCGACCATCGTGCGCGTTTCGTCGAAGAACTGCATCAACTGGAGGAAGCCCCCGCCCTCCGTTCCAATCAGGTTCTCTTCGGGGACGCGCACGTCGTCGAACATGAGTTCCGCCGTGTCGCTGGCACGAATGCCGAGTTTCCCCGTGATTTTGTCCGCCTCGAAGCCGTCGCGGTCGGCCTCCACGACAATTTGGCTGAAGCCGTTGTACCGGCCACTGGCCTCGGGGTCGGTCTGACAGAGCACGACGTAGAAGTCGCCCACGGAGCCGTTCGTAATCCACATCTTGTTGCCGTTGATGACGAAGTCGTCGCCGTCACGTTCGGCGCGCGTGGAGACGCTGGAGACGTCGGAGCCGGTGTCGGGTTCGCTGATGGCCGACCCCATGATGGCGTCGCCGGACGCGATGTCCGGGAGCCAGCGCTCCTTCTGGTCCTCGGTGCCGAATTCGATGATGGATTCGGCACCGAAGCCCGCGCTGGACACGCAGAGCCCGATACCGGGGTCGGCGGCGAACAGTTCCTCGGTGATGAGCGCAGCCTCGACGGGCGAGTAGCCCGCGCCGCCGTAGTCGAGCGGAATCGTCGGCCCGAGCAGGCCGGCTTTCGCGGCTTCGTCCATAACCTCGTAGGGGTACTTCTCCTGTTCGTCGTACTCGGAGGCCACCGGTCGGATTTCGTTCTCCGCGAACCGGCGGACCTCCTCCTGAATCGCCTGCTGCTCGTCGGTCAACCCGAAGTCCATGTGGGAGTGTACCGAACACCGGGACAAAAACGCTCGTAAACCCCGAACAATCCCCACGGGGTTCTTCGGCGCGGACCGGCCCAACCGCTTTTGTCGGGAACTGTCGAAGCCACGGGTATGGTCGACGTGGACCCCAGTGAGGTCGGGCGGACGCCGCTGGTCGAACTCGACGTCGGGGTCGCGCCGACGGTGTACGGGAAAGCCGAGTGGTTCAACCTCGGGTCGCTGGGCCACGGTGGCGGGTCGGTGAAGACCCGCATCGGGAAGGCGATGCTGGACGCCGCGGCCGCGCGCGGAGACCTCACCTCCGAGCGCACGATAATCGAGGCGTCCAGCGGCAACACGGGCGCGGCCGTCGCACGCATCGGCGCTGCGATGGGATACGACGTCGAAATCGTGTTGCCCGATAATGCGGGTCGCGGGAAGGTCGCCGCCATTCGAGATGCCGGTGCACAACTCCGGTTCGTCGACGCCGAGGAGGGATACGACGAGTTCGTCGCCGGCTGCCGGCGCCTCGTCGACGAACGGCCCGACGAGTACGTCTACCCGAACCAGTACCAGAATCCCGCGAACCCCGGCGTCCACGCGGGCACGACCGGTCCCGAAATCTGGGCGCAGACCGACGGCGAGGTGACGCACTTCGTCGCGGGCGCGGGCACCGGCGGCACGCTCGTCGGCGTGAGCCACGCGCTCCGCCCGCGCGGCGTGCACGTCCACGGCTACGAGCCGCCCGAGACGGACCACGACATCCCGGGGCTGAAGCACATGCACGGCCCCGAGACGTTCGTGCCGGAAACCTACGAATTCGACGCGCTCGACGCCCGCGAGTACGTGGCCACAGACACGGCTTACGAGTACGTGCAGCGGCTCCGCCGGCGCCACGCCGACGCCGAGGTCCGGATTCGAGACTCCGGCCAGTGGTCCCGCGAGTTCGTCCGGTCGGAACTCCGTATGAACGGCGAGTTCCTCGTCGGCCCCTCCACGGGTGGCGCGCTCGCGATGGTCGACCGACTGGCCACCCGCGGCACGCTCGGCCCGGACGACGTGGTCGTCGTGCCGCTACCCGACCGCGGCGACCGGTATCCGGAGCGCGACCCGTACGCCGACTACGTCGACTAGTTGGATATCCAACTAAAACGCGCTTCCGGAAACCACCAAGAGGCAGGGCCACATTAGGGTAAATTGCAATGGCTAACTACGAACTGCCGCCGCTTCCGTACGACTACGACGCACTCGAACCGCACGTCTCCGAGCAGGTGCTCACGTGGCATCACGACACGCACCATCAGGGCTACGTCAACGGCTGGAACTCCGCCGAGGAAACCCTCGAAGCAAATCGTGAAGAGGGCGACTTCTCCTCCTCCGCCGGTGCCATCGGCAACGTCACGCACAACGGCTCCGGGCACATCCTCCACGACCTCTTCTGGCAGTCCATGAGCCCCGAGGGCGGCGACGAGCCCGAGGGCGACCTGCGAGCCCGCATCGAGGAGGACTTCGGGTCCTACGACGCCTGGAAGGGCGAATTCGAGGCCGCAGCCTCCGCCGCCGGTGGCTGGGCGCTGCTGGTCTACGACAGCCACTCCGAGCAGCTGCGCAACGTTGTCGTCGACAAGCACGACAAGGGCGCGCTCTGGGGGTCGCATCCGATTCTGGCGCTGGACGTCTGGGAGCACTCGTACTACTACGACTACGGTCCCGCCCGCGGCGACTTCATCGAGAACTTCTTCGAGGTCGTCGACTGGGAGGAGCCCGCAGCGCGCTACGCGGACCTCGTCGAGAAGTTCGAGTAACACGACATTCGACCGTCGGCCCTACGACTCGGCATCCGGGCCGCTCGTCGGCCCGCCCCTGAAGGCTTTTATCGATTCCCCGTTTCGGTTCGCGCGATGCCCTCCAGACGCCGTCTGCTCGGCCTCGTAGCCGCCGGTACGCTCCCGTTCGCCGGCTGCCTCTCCGCGCCGAGCGACGCAGACCGAACGACCACCGAGCCCTCGACGCCCAGCACTACCACCGAACGTGAGCCGGTTCGTGGCGGTGCTGCCGAGGCTTCGGTCGAGCGCACAATTACGGACGAAGAATACCAGTACGTCGAATCCAACGACACCGTCCGGTATCCGGCGACGATGGCCGGCGACGAGGTCGTCGAGTACGACTACGAGCCGTTCGAGGAGTGGGGCCACATCCAGGGCGCGTCAGTCGCGGCCGAGTATCTCCGCTCGCTGCTGGACCAACGGCTCCCGGAAGCCGAGACACTGAGCGTCCCGGTCAGCAGTCGGGGTGAACAGGACGGCCTCCGGCTGGTCGCAGCACTGACGACCCACCTCGCCCGCGACGGCGACGTGCTCTCCGAACCGTCGGTGTCCCGCAACGAGGTCATCAGGGCGACCCCGCACACCGTCGACGCGACGATTCACTTCGCAGGACGAACCTACACAGACCGGTACCCGGTGTACGTCGAGGAACGGACCATCCAGAACGAGTAGTCGTCACCCCGTCAGTTCGACGAGGGACAACAGCAGGTCAGGGACGACGGCGAGCACGACGCCCACGACGAGGAGAATCGCGGGGAGCCACAGCAGTCCCGCATCGCCGAGCAGCCACAGCCCCAGTCCCGCGAGCACGAGTACGAGGCCGAGCAGTCGGAACAACCAGACGAACACGCCTTCGAAGCCCGAGTCAGCCGCGAGTTCGACGACTTCGAGGACTTCGTCCATACGCGAAACCGTCGCCACGAAGCCACTTATGCGGCGTGGCCCAGCGAACCGTCAGCGGCGGTTCGACGGCGACGACGAGGATTTCTTCGCGCGCAGCGCGAACGGCGACAGCAGGCCGCCGACGAGCGCGCCCGCGAACGCGAGCACGCCGATGTCGGAGTTCGTTAGCCCGCCACCGCCTCCGCCACTGCTGTTGCTCGCGCTGCCGCCGCTACCGACGACGACTGCGCCCTTCATCCCCATCGTCCGGTGGGGGTTACAGTAGTACTTCGAGATGCCCTCGCTGTCGTACGTCTGCGTGAACGTGAACCCGGACTCGTTGGTGAGTTCGCTCTCGTAGCTGCCGTCCTCGGCGACGACGTTGTGGGTACCGTTCACCCACTCGAAGGTCACCGTCGTGCCGGGGTCGACGCGAATCGCGGCAGGACCGAACCCGTACGGGCCGCCGTTGGCATCCGTGCCGACCTCGACGGTGACCTCCGAGTTTCCGGTTTTGTCCACGACACCGTCGAAGTTCTCGACGCCCTCGAACCAGCCCTCGAAGTCGACCTGCTGGCTGCTCGACCCAGAGTCCTCCGAGGACCCACTAGAGGACGACGCGCCGACGTCGACGTCCCCGACGACGACCGCGCCCTTCATCCCCATCGTCTTGTGCGGCGTACACGCGTACCGCGTCACGCCCTCCTCCTGGAACGTCTGGGTGAACGTGAACCCAGTCTCGTTCGTGAGTTCACTCTCGAAACTGCCGTCTTCGGCGGCGACGTTGTGCGACCCCTCGACCCACTCCCACGTCACCGTGGTGCCGGGGTCGACCCGGATGGCCGCGGGGCCGAAGCCGTACGGGCCGTTGTTGGCTTCGACACCGACCTCGACAGTTACCTCGGACTGCCCGGTCTTGTCGACGACCCCGTCGTAGTTGCTGACGCCCTCGAACCACGACTGGAGGTCGGCGTCCTGCGCGAGCGCGGAGCCGCTGAACGCCGCGCCTGTGGCTGCCGCCGCGCCCGCCGCAGCCGTCGTCTTCAACACGCTGCGCCTCGTGACCGTGGGAGTGTCGTTGGGTATCATGGTCCTGAGTTACGCTTCGTAGCCCGCGTACTCCATCAGTTGGGCGAAGATGTCCGTGTCCATCGCGTCCCGGTAGACGATGCCCGAAAGCATGCCGCCGGGGTAGTATGAGCCGTTCATCACGTGGTTGACCTTGTGGCAGTGCATCAGGTAGATGCCGGGCTCGGCGTCCGCCTCGAACTCGATGGTGTGGCGCTCGGCGGGCGCGATGTTCGTGATGTCCATCTCGTGCTGGGCGGCCTCGGGAATCTGCCCGCCGTCTTTCTCTATCCGCCGGAAGCGGTGGTTGTGGAGGTGCAGCGGGTGGTTCATGTAGCCGCCGTTGACGAAGTGGATGCGCACCGTGTCGCCCTGGTCGACTATGATGGGCGAGCCGTCCTCGGGGTGGAGCGTGCGCGGCGCGGCCTTCCCGTTGACCGTGAACACGTCCGGGCTGCGCGTGCGTGGACTGTAGGAGACGTCCTCGCCGGCCATCTTCCGGTTGAGCCGGGAGTCCCAGTCCTTGACGGTCATGAAGTACTCCTTGTCCGCGGGCTCGTAGCCCTCGGGGTCGACGCGGAAGATGCCGTACATCCCCATGTCGATGTGGCGGTGGGTCTGGTAGTGGCAGTGGTAGACGTGCGTGCCGGGGACGTTGGCGGGAATCGTGTACGTGTGCTTCTCGCCGGGGTCGACGCGAATACCCGTAGTCGTCGGGACGCCGTCGTCTTTCCAGGCTTTCTGCGTGCCGTGGAAGTGCAGCGTGTGCGGGCGCTTGCCCTCGGTGTTGTCGAGCGTGACCTCGATGTCCTCACCTTCCTCCGTCCGAACGATGGGGCCGGGGACGCTCGGGTCGCCGTCCTCGGTCGTGAACGCCCACACGCGGGGGAGTTCGACGGGGCCCCCCATCGAGTCGAGGGGGTGGGCCTGGTGGACCGCCGGCACGCTCTTCAGCGTCACCTGGTTGCCCTGTTCGGTCGCGTCGACGACCTCCGGCGGGCTCGTCGTCGGGAGGTTCGACTGCGAGGCCTGCTGGCTAGGAGTCGTGTTCGTCACGCTAGAACCCTGCTCGGCGGGAGCAGTACAGCCGGCGAGCGCGGCGACGCTCGTGCCGCCCGTCGCCGCGATGAATTCGCGCCGCGAGATGCCGGAACCGGGTGCGCCAATACGGTCACTCATGGGTACACCTCAGCGTAGACAGTCCCCGGTAAAGCCCGGGTCGGTGATTCCCGGGACCGGGAAACAGTTCCCACTTCGTGGGAACGTGCCGAACATATTCGGCCCACTAAGTGGTAGAACATGTTCGGCCGTCGGCCTACCCTCGTCGCGGCCCGAGTAGTCGGTGATGCAGACCAACGTCGACCAGACGGACGCCGACGCGCGGCTCCGCGGCCCCTTCGAAGCCGTCGAGGAAACCGACCCTGCGGCCGTCCTCGACGCGCTCACCGACCCACTCTGTCGGCGCGTCCTCGGCTGCGCCAGCGAGCCCGTGACCGCCAGCGAAGTCGCCGACGCCGCGGACCTCTCGCTGTCCTCGACGTACCGGAAACTCCACACGCTCTCGGACGCCGGGCTCCTGGAAACGCAGACCGAACTCCGGGAAGACGGCTACCACACGACCCGCTACCGGGCGACGCTCGAAGAAGCGACCATCCGGCTCGGCGAGGACAACGACATCCACGTCTCCCTCGACCGCACCGAGGAACGGAAGTAACTAGTCGTCCGCTGGGCCCGCCTGCCGTTCCGGCAGCGGCCCGTCGTACTCTTCCGGGACGTACGGACACAGCGGGTCGCTCGCCATCGGGTCGCCGGTCACCGCGTACGCCCGCGACCGGCTGCCGCCGCAGACGTGGCGGAACGAGCACGCGCCACACTTCCCCTGCAGGTCGTCTTTTCGTCGGAGCGTCTCGAAGAGGTCGCTGTTCCGGTAGACGTCCACGACGGACTGCTCGCGGACGTTTCCTCCTGACTCGGGGAGGAACCCCGAGGGGTAGACCTCGCCAGTGTGACTGACGAACGCGAACCCGTCGCCGGCGGTGATGCCGCCACGTCGCTGCGGGCCACCCCCGCCGCGTTCCTGTGCTGCTTGGGCGCGCACGCGACGGAAGTGCGGGGCTTCCGTGGTCTTCACACCGAACTCCTCCTCGCGGGACACCTCGTCGAGGAACGCCATCACGTCCTCGGCGCGCGCCGGGGAAATCGGGTCGAGGACGCGGCCGCGACCCACTGGTACGAGGAAGAACACGCTCCACAGCACCGCACCCAACTCCCGGACGAGGTCACGGATGGCCGGCAAGTCGTCGACGGTCTGCGAACAGACCGTCGTGTTGACTTGCAGCGGCACACCCGCCTCGCGGGCGTCGCGTGCTGCGCGGACGGTTTCCTCGAAGCTCCCGGCTTCCCCACGGAACGAATCGTGTGATTCCGGCGTCGCGCCGTCGATGCTGACGGCGAGTTGTTTCACGCCAGCGTCCGCGAGCGCCTGGACGGCCTCCGTCGAGAGCGAGCGCGTCCCGCTCGGAGTGACCGTCATGCGGAGACCGATGTCCGTGCCGTACTCCACCAAGTCGACGGTGTCGTCGCGCGCGAGCGGGTCGCCCCCGGAGAGCACGACGAGCTGACCGTCGCCGAAGCGACGGACGTCGTCGAGCAGTGCCTTCCCCTCCGCTGTGGTGAGCTCGTCCGGATGGCGATTCGGCGTCGCGTCGGCCCGACAGTGCTCGCACGCGAGTTCGCACGCCTGCGTCACTTCCCAGATGAGCACGAACGGGCGCTCGTCGGTGTCTACTGGCGTCATCGTTACAATCGAGGCGGCGATTGGGCAGGTGACAGGCCAGGTCCCACACGGTGGCGCCGCCTCACGTGGAGCGACGGCCGGCCAGGACTTTGTTCGGCGTGTCGGTTCCCAGTGTTCGGGAACGTCCGTGGGCACCTTTTGCACGGAGGCGCTAGCCGACGACATGGACCCAGAGGACCGAACGCGGGTGCGCGACGCGCCTCGGTCGGCGACTGGCCGCGAGTGGGAGGTGTTCGTGCGCGAGGACGCCGACGGCGCGCTACAGCACGTCGGCAGCGTCACTGCGGGCGACGCAGACGCCGCCCACGACCGCGCTAGCGACCTGTTCGGCTGGACCGCACGCGATGTCTGGCTCTGTCCCGCCGACGAGACGCGCCGCTACACCGCACACACGCTCGGCGAGTCCGCCGGAGGTGAGTCGGCGTGATTTCCGTCAGCAAGCTGCTCTGCGGGCTGGACGCGGAGAGCGACGGCCTGCGCTACGACGCCGCCGCCGACTCCAGCCGCGAGCAGATTACCGAGCAGAAACAGCAGCGCCCGGTGGTCGTCTGGAACCTCACCAAGCAGTGCAACCTCTACTGTTCGCACTGCTACGCGGCCGCCGACACCGAGACGGCGCCCGGCGAACTCTCCACCGCGGAGGGCAAGCACCTGCTCGACGACCTCGCCGACTTCGGCATCCCCGTCGTGCTGTTCTCGGGGGGCGAGCCGCTCGTCCGCGACGACCTCGAAGAACTCGTCGCGTACGCCGCGGACCGCGGCATCCGTCCGGTGCTCTCGACGAACGGCACCCTCCTGACCGAGGAGCGCGCCGAGTCGCTCCGCGAAGCGGGCCTGCAGTACGCGGGCGTCTCCGTAGACGGCCTCCCGGAGCGCAACGACGAGTTCCGCGGCGAGGAGGGAGCCTTCGACGCGGCCGTCCGCGGCATCGAGAACAGCCTCGACGCCGGCCTCAAGACCGGGCTTCGCTACACCATAACGGAGGCGAACGCGCCCGACCTCCCGGACGTCGTGGACCTGCTGCACGACGTCGGCGTCGACCGGTTCTGCTTCTACCACCTCGACTACGGCGGCCGCGGCGCCGACATCTCGAATCTCGACCTCTCGCCCGCGGACACCCGCGAGGCCGTGCGCACGGTCTGTGACCTGACCCGCGAGTACCACGAACAGGGCGAGGAAATCGAGACGCTACTCGTCGGGAACTACGCCGACGCCGGCTTCCTCGTGGAGTACGCCCGGGAGGAACTCGGCGACACGCAGGCCGACCGCATCCACCGCTACCTCGAAGCGAACGGCGGCGACCCGACCGGCGAGCGAATCGCGGACGTCGACTACCAGGGGAACGTCCACCTGACGCAGTTCTGGCAGGGGTACTCGCTGGGGAACGTCCGCGACCGCCCGTTCAGCGAGCTCTGGAGCGACGAGACCAATCCGCTGCTTTCGGGCCTGCGCGACCGCGACGACCGACTCACTGGGAAGTGCGCGGGCTGCGGGTACCAGTCCATCTGCCGGGGCGGGTCGCGGCTGCGCGCTTTGAGCGCGGGCGGCCCCTTCGACCCGGACCCGAAGTGCTACCTCACCGAAGCCGAGCGTAGCGGCCCGGCTGACGTACCCGGTGGCTCCGGTGACGCACACGCGGACTGATTCGGCTGCCTCGCGCAACAAGACCTTTCGTCCTTTCGCCTGAATGGCTACTCATGGCCGCCGCCAACAGCCGCCCTCCGACCCGTGACCGGTTCGTTGGACCAGCAGTGCTGGGCGCATTTCTACTCGCCGTCGGTCTCGTTGCGGTCGCTCCGCTCATCGAAGTACAACTCCTCCAAATCCCGGGCTACCTGCTCGTGGTCGGCTCCGACCTGATACAGAACTCCCTTTTCCCGAGACTCTCCGGATTGGCGTACTCGGTCTTCTTCGCGATGTACCTCTACGCCGTGGCCGTCGTAGCCGGGAATCTGTATCGGTGGGCGCTCTCTCCGAAGTAGCGAATTCATCCCGCCGACCCTCCTCGACGGACTGCATTCACCAACGATTAACGTCCTACCGGTTCTGGCCGCACACATGCCTCTCGGTGGTCTTCTCCCGAACAGCCCGCTCGTGAACGTGCTCGTCGTTATCGCTGCGACCGGCCTCGTCTGGTTCGGCAGCGGCTGGCTGGAGTCGTCGGCCGAACACCTCTCGACGTACTACGGCCTCCCCGCGGTCGTGCAGGGCTCCATCGTCGTCGCCGTCGGCTCCAGTTTCCCCGAACTCGCGAGCGTCGTCTTCACGGCGCTTGCGGGTACGTTCGACATGGGCGTCGGTGCCATCGTCGGCTCCGCCATCTTCAACATCCTCGTCATCCCCGCGCTTGCGGGTATTGCCACGGACGGCCACCTCGAAACCAACCGCACCATCGTCTACAAGGAAGCGCAGTTCTACATGATTGCGGTTTCCGCGCTCGTCGTCACGCTCGCGCTCGCAGTCATCTACGTCCCCGTCTCGGACGGCCCCGCGCTGGCCGGACGGCTCACGCGCTCGCTCGCGGTGCTCCCGCTGTTGCTGTACGGGCTGTATCTCTTCGTGCAGTGGCAGGACGTCGGTGACCACGACGCACCCGCGGTGCCCGAGGGCATCGAGGTGGGCCGCGAGTGGGCGCGCCTCGCGGGCGGACTGGTGCTCATCCTCGTCGCCGTCGAACAGCTCGTCGGCGCCGTCGAGTCACTGGGCCACACGTTCGGCATCCCCGAGTTCCTGGCTGGCGTCACCATCGTCGCGGCGGCGACGAGCCTCCCGGACACCCTCGTGAGCGTGCGGACGGCGAAAGCCGGCAAGGGCATCACGAGCCTCGGGAACGTCCTCGGGTCGAACACGTTCGACCTACTGGTGGCGATTCCGGTCGGCGTGCTCATCGTCGGTGCCGTCACCGTGAATTTCGCGGTGGCCGTCCCGATGTTGGGCGTGTTGACGTTGGCGACAGTGCTCCTGTTCGCCATCCTGCGGACCGACCTCTCGGTCACCGGCGTCGAGGCGTACACGCTGCTGGCAGCGTACGCCGTGTTCGTCGCGTGGGTCGTCAGCGAGACGGTCGGCCTGACCGACCTCATCAAGGGAATCTGAGCGGCCCCGGAGCGACCGCCTAGTCGTCGGTCGCGGGCGTAATGTAGACGCGCCACTCGTCAGCCTCCGCCTGTTCGGTCTCGTACGTGAAGCCGCGGTCCGCCAGGACGTCGTACAGTGGTTCGGGCTCGAAACTATTGACCAACAGCAGCGTCTCGCCGTCGTCGAGCGCGTCCAGTTCCGCGACGATGTCGCTGAACGGTTCCCCGTCGATTTCCCGCGCGTCGAGGCGGGCATCCGTGTCGGCTGTCGTCGCCATACTCGACGTATCGACGGACAGCAGCCAAGCGGTTTCCCCGAAGGTGTTCGTCAGGCCAGTGCGAGCCGCAGGCTCTCGACGGACTTCGCGGCGAAGAAGCCGATAATCGCGGCGATGGGAACGGCACCCGTGCCGTCCGCGACGAACCCCGCGACCGCGGCGACCGCAACGGCCACGGCTTCGAGGCCGCGTCCGGCGAGCAGGCCGGCGACAGCTGGTGGCATCAGAACGGTGCGCCGGCCGGCTCCGTGCCGCCAGCGTCCTCCGCATCTTCGTCCGGCAGTTCGCCGGTTTCGAGGTAGGTCTCCTCGAGCTCGCGGAGTTCCTCGTTGATGGACTCGCTGCGCTGGTGGGAGTCGGCGACGCGCACCCGCACGAGGTCGTAGTCGTGGCGCTCGCTGAGGCCGTTCCACGCGCGGAACGAGCCGATGGTGAGCGTGTGGCTCTGCGGGCAGAACGGCGTCGTCGGCGTGAACTCCGCGCGCAACACCGAGGGGTCGTCGGCGTCGACGGCGTACCGGTAGCCTGCCTCGGTGTGGCGGGTGTCGCGGTTCAGGTCGGCGAGGTTGTACCCGAAGGTCATGTCGTAGACGCCGCGCTCGTCGAACAGTTCCCGAGTGACTTCGTGGAATGCGACGTGGTCGTCGCCGGTGAGGACGTCGTGGCCGGCGAGGAACGCGCCGGGTTCGGGATTCACGTCGGGGTCGAACTCCCCTTCGGGAGCGAGCGCGTCGTCGGACTGCGAGCCCAGGCCGTACATGTTACACAGGACGAGCTACGGCCCGCTATGCGTAGTCCCGAACGTGTTCGGCGGGTCGTGCAGAACAGACGGCGGCGCGGCTAGCGGCCGCGGGAACGGAGGATGAGTGACCGGTTGGCGGTTAGCGCGCTATTCGCTCCCGGGGTCGAAAATCTCCTCGTCGGGCTCGCCGGCGACTTCGACCTCGGCGAGCAGGCCCTTGCGGGCGACGCGGCTGAGTGCGTGGTCGACGAGCTTGATGGTCTCGGGGACGGGCGTGTCCATCGTCCCAATCATGCAGCTTCCCGGTGGGACCTTCATCGTCTGGACGTACTCCTCGGGCGTCCCGAGCGCGCCGTCGCGGTGGGCTTCCGTCCAGACGTTCCCGATGGGGTGGAAGTTCGAGGAGACGTTCGGGCCGCCGTCCACGAGGTAGACGCGAATCGTCTCCCCGGTCTCGGCCTGCAGGCGGCCGTAACGGTCCGGCGTGAACGGGTACTTCTCCCCGTTGAAGAGGACGTATGTCGGGTCCTCGTTGGCCATCGCGTCCATGTCGAACTGGTGGTGTCCCTCCTCGCCGACCGCCTTGTTCGTGTAGAGTTCGTGCTGGCCGAGGTAGAACTCGCGGTCGACGTCCGGGAGGCCGTCCTCGGGTTCGACGAGAATCATCCCGAACATCCCACTGGAGATGTGGTAGTCCATGTTCGGGACGGCGCAGTGGTAGATGAACGCGCCCGGGTACTTCGCGGTGAAGTCGACGCCGGCGGATTCACCTGGTGCGACCGTGTTCGCTTCCGCGCCACCACCCGTCCCGTAGACGGCGTGGAAGTCGACGTTGTGCGGCATCGCGTTGCCGTCGGGGCTGTTCAGCGTGAACGAGATGGTGTCCCCGCGGCGCACCCGAATCATCGGGCCGGGAATCCGCCCGTCGAAGGTCATATAGTTGAACGTGACCCCGGGCTCGATTTCCGCGGTGACCTCCTTCACGTCGAGTTCGACGTCGTGGTGCTTCGGCGACGACCAGTCGACCGGGTCAGGGACGTCCGTGGGGTCGGCGGCGACGCGGTCGACGTCCGGCTGGGTCGTCTGCGCTGCGGCGTTCTGCTGGGGTTGTTCGGTCGCCGGACTGTCACCGCCGGGAGCGGTACAGCCTGCGACTGCGGCGGTTCCGCCGATTCCGAGGCCTTGCAGCACGCGCCGGCGAGTGGTGTCGAACATGGGTGGGCACCTCTTCACTTGGACAATACCGGGGATACCCCTTCAAGCGGGTCTGCGTTTCCCGTTCTCCTGCGACACCCCCGAACTAGTTCGCGGCCCGTTTTATAAGTGTCTCGCGGGACCTCGAACCACATCTGAGCCGAACTTGTTCGGGGAACGCCTCACCCACGTGCGCGACGAACCTACAGTTATGGCATCAACCTCGCACGAGGACGCCGAGACCGTCGACGGCGTCCATCAGAACTCGTGGTCCGCGAACCTCGAACAGGACCAACACGCCGAGAACCGGGCGCTCGTCGTCGAGGAAGCCCTCGACGCGGTCGAATCCACCGCCACCGGCTACCACGTCAACCTCGTCACGCACGGCGACCACGGTCACCCCGAGACGTATCTCTACGACGAACTCGACGACGCGTTCGGCGACGGCATCGTCTACGAGTACGTCGACCAGTGTGGCTGTGGGGGCCACGTCACCCGTGTCCGTATCGTCAACTGACGTTACGTAACTATTTTTAGTTATCTCGTAACGTCTTTGTAACCACAAGTAGTTGTTCGCGCATGGACAGGCGGCGGTACCTGCAAGCACTCGGCGTCGGCAGCGCGCTGTCGGTGGCGGGCTGTCTCGGCGGGAGTGACGGGAGCAGCGCCGCCATCGCCGACCAGACGCTGACGGTCGCGGCGGCCACGACAGTCAACGACAGCGGACTTCTCGGTGACATCTCCGCAGGGTTCAAGGACGCCTTCGGCACGACAGTACGCGCAGTTGTTCGGGGGACGGGTGCCGCACTCCGCACGGCCCGGGACGGCAACTGCGACGCGGTGTTCGTCCACGCACGTCCGCTCGAAGACGAGTTCCTGCGGGCGGGCCACGGCGTCAATCGCCGCACCGTGATGGGCAACGACTTCCTCGTGGTCGGCCCACCGGACGACCCCGCCGGCACGGCCGGCAGCGACCCGCTCGCCGCGTTCCGCGCAATCGCTTCCAGCCGCGCGACGTTCCTCTCCCGGGGCGACCGCTCTGGGACGCACGTCCGCGAACGTCGGCTCTGGGACGAAGCCGGCGTCGAGCCCACGGGGAACTGGTACCGCGAAACCGGACAGGGAATGGGCGCAACCCTGATCGCGGCGGGCGAAACAGGCGCGTACACGCTCGTCGACCGCGGCACGTTCCTGAACACGGAGACGGACCTCGCCGCGCACGTCGCCCGTGGTCTCGACGACCCGCCCGACCTGCTCCGCAACGAGTACGCCGTCACCCCCACGAATCCCGCACGCCACGACGTCGCGTACGCGCTCGCGATGGCGTTCGTCGGCTACCTCACTGGGCCGGGTCAGGGCCGCATCGAGACATTTCGTGTAGATGGCGAACGCGCGTTCCGGCCGCTCGCACGTTCCGAGGAGCCGGACTTCAACCAGTATGTACCCGCTGAGTGGGCGCCGTAGTGCTCGTCAACCCCCCGTTTCCCATCTCGTGTCGGCAGCAATCAGAGCGGCCGTCAGGAGAACGAATCCTGCGAACCACACGGGCTGGAGTGTGAGCCCTTCTCCACACCCCGACAGATCGAGACACGCCGGTCGCGGCCGCAGGCCCGCGAAAATCGCGCCGGTCGTCGCGGGCGCTGTCGCGAGCGCGGCGACCCGACGGCGCCACGTGTCCATCACGCTCGCACGGACGACCTGCAGCAGCAGGAGTCCAACGAGAGCGGCGTACGTGCCGAAAATCGCGAACAGATAGGCGCCGGGGTCGAGCAGCCGCCACACCACAACGTAGCCGACGAGAACACCGAGGACGAGCACGAGCGAGCGGAGGAGCGAGCGGGCCGCCCCGCGGCCGAGCAACGACGTGGAGGGCATCTGTCTGGAGCCGTCGCAGGTGCGCGGTAAGTGTCTTCGGCCAGCAGTGTCAGTCGGCGTTCTCGGGCTGGCCGTGGAAGCGCTCGGGGAGGACGCGGCCGTGCCGGTAGACGACGCCGACGAGGTTCGCGGTGAACACGACGAAGCCGACGGCGAGCGCGACGGCCCCTGAGACAGTGGCCTGCTCGGGCGCGATGCCGGTCTGTCCGAGAATCAGCGTGACCGCGCCGAGCGTGACGAGCGCGCCGTCGACGGCGGCGAGGCGGTCGTCGTAGAGGTCGTCTATCATCGGCACGGGCTCGAAGCCGAGCCGGTCGCTGTACCGGTGCACCCAGACGATGAACGGGATGACGTGGTACAGCGACCCCATCACGACGAAGCCGACGACGCCGACGAACAAGAGGTGGACGCCCGCAGTCGGGCCGAACAGCGCGCTCCGGGCGAGCGGCGCGGCGACCCACTCACGTGCGGCCAGCGGGCTCCACGCGGCGAGTGCGACGGCGACGACGGCGTACCGGGAGAGCATCGGCGTGCGCTCGACGCGACCCTCGTGGAGTTTCTTCGCGAGGAGCACGGCGAACGCGAGCGCGCCAGCGGCCATCACGAGGCCGCCGGCGACGGCGAGCGGTCGAAGCGCGAGCAGCCGTCCCGTCGCGAGCGCGACGACGCCCCCGGGGTAGGCGTACTCGGCGTACGCGAGGAAGCGCTCACGACCCTCGATTTCGGTCTGCGTGAACATCGTCGCGAGCTGGTAGAGCGCGCCGAAGACGGTCGAGAGAATCGCGCCGAACACGGCCAGTGTGGCGTGCGCGCCGACGATCTGTGGCCGCGTCACGCCCGCGAATGGCAGCACGGACGTCGAGAGGTCGAACGCGAGCACGAAGCCGAGCGCGGCGAGGACGACGAAGCAGGCGAGCGCGAACGCGAAGTGGGCCTCCGTGGCGTCGAACTCGCGGACCGGCGGAAGAGTGCGCGCAAGGTTGTACGCGAACGCCCAGATGCCGGCGACCAGCAGCCCGCCGAAGCCGTGAATCCAGTGGATGTTGGCGGCGAGGAACGCGCCCGCGAGCCCGGCGACGCCGACGGTGACGAGCGCGAGCGCGGCGTTCGAGAGCCGCCGAGAGTGGACGGGGACGTTCGACCAGACGGGCACGAACTGCGTCATCGCGCCCATGATAGTGAGACAGACCCAGCCGGCCAGTAGGAGGTGGACGTGTGCGAGCCGAGTGAATCCGGGCGCGGTACCGAGGACGGTGGCGAGGCCGACGGCGCCGCCGGCGAGCAGGAAGGCGAAGCCGACGAGGAAGTACCGTAGTGGCACCGTCATCGGTGGCTGCTGGTCGGTCGCGAGTCCGGCAGGGACGGCGCTCATGGCTGAAGTGTGGCGGTGACGGCGTGTGCGAATTCTCCCGAACGTGTTCGGTCTACGCGAGGTTCTGGTCGGCGAACCGCGGTAGGTTGCTCGCGAACTGCTTGATGGCGGTCTCTTCGGCGCGGTGCAGCGTCTCGCTGAGCGTGGACTTGGCGGTGTCGAGGTCGTCGGCGAGGTCGGTGAGCGTGCACTCGCGGGGCGTGTCGTAGTAGCCGGCCTCGATGGCGGCGCCGAGCAGTTCCTGCTGGCGCGGCGTCAGCAGGCGCTCGGAGTCCCCGGACTCGTAGAGGTAGCCGACCTCGAAGTCCATCCCGAATGCGTCCAGTTGGTCGCGCAGCGCCGACAGTTTCGCGTGCGGCGCGACGACTTCCAGCGTGGCGCTGCCGTTCGACACTTCTAGCGGCGGCTCCAGCGGGAGGCCGGCCTCCTGAAGCGTCAACAGCAACAGCGGCTCGCTGGTCTCGAACTCGACGAGCACGGAGTCGTCGTCGCGTTCGAGCGGCTCCATGTCCTCGACGCCGTCGGCCTCGTGCATCTCGCGGAGGACTTCGACGACGTCGGGACCCGTGAGTTCGAGGAGCGCGACGCCGCGGTCGTCGTCGGGGAACGCCGCGAGAACGCGGAACAGCGTGTCGGGGTACTGTGTGGACACCGCCGAAATCCACACCGAGTCGGGCAGGTCGATGGTGAGTTGTGCTCGTGCCATGCGAAGATGTTCGTACATATCGGCCCCAGCCTCAAGAAGTATTCCCGAACTTGTTCGGGAGAACGCTGTGGGCGGCGGGAGCCGTCGGTGTAGACATGGCCACGACGACCGACTGGCACGCGCACCTCTCGGAGACACCCGTGCCGCTGGACCGCGAGCGCGAACTGCTCGACGTCCGCGAGTTGGGACCGCCGAACCCGCTCGTGCAGACGTTGGAGACGCTGCCGGACCTCGCCAACGACGTCGTGCTCGTGCAGGTCAACGACCGCGCCCCACAGCACCTCTACCCGAAACTCGACGACCGCGGGTACGAGTACGCCACCGTCGAAGCCGACGACGCCGTCGTCACCGGTATCTGGTCCCCAGACGCGTAACCGCGAGTTAACAATCCGACTGCCGATTTTTATTACAATATCCTATCTCACGCCGGCTCTGTAACAGCCGAATTAATAACTGCGTGGCTCGTAGCCTCGACTAACATGACCGACGACTCACCTGGCGGCGAGACTCCCGCCACTATGACCGCCCGGCTGTCGGTCCCCGACATGGACTGCCCGTCGTGCGCGGGCAAAGTCGAGCACGCCCTAGAGGGCGTCGCTGGCGTCCAGTCCTTCGACACGCAGCCGACGACCGGCCGCGTCGTCGTCACCTACGACCCCGACGAGGCCGACGAAGCCGAGTTGGTCGCTGCCATCGAGGCCGCGGGCTACGAGGTGACCGGCTGGTCCGGCGAGAGCGAGGGCGAGCGCACCGAGCCCGCCAGCCCAGGCTCCGTCTGGACCAGTCCGCGCGCGCTGAAGACGTGGGTGAGCGCCGTCCTCGTCGCCGCCGGCTTCCTCTTCGAGTTCCTCCTCCCCGGCTCGAACGCCGCAGTCGCGGAACTGCTCGGCAGCGACGTATTACTGTCAGACGCCGCGTTCCTCGGGGGCATCCTCATCGCGGGCCAGCCCATCGTCCGCGGCGGCTACTACTCGCTAAAGAGCCTGAACCTCGACATCGACCTGCTGATGTCCGTCGCCATCCTCGGTGCCGTCTCGGCCAGCGTCGCGTTCGGCGAGCGCCTCTACTTCGAGGCGGCGACGCTCGCAGTCCTGTTCAGCGTCTCGGAACTCCTCGAATCCTACTCGATGGACCGCGCGCGCAGCTCCCTCGAGGAGCTCATGGAACTCTCTCCGGACGAGGCGACAGTCCAGCGAGAAGGTGAGGAAGTCACTATCCCCGTCGAGGACGTCCGCGTCGGCGACCGCGTGGTCGTCCGGCCGGGTGAGAAGATTCCGATGGACGGCGTGGTCGTCGAGGGCGAGAGCGCCGTCAACCAGGCCCCGATTACGGGCGAGAGCGTCCCCGTCGACAAGACCGAGGGGGACGAGGTGTACGCGGGCACCATCAACGAGGCGGGCTACCTCGAAGTCCAGGTCACGGCGGAAGCCACGGAGAACACGCTTGCGCGAATCGTCGAGATGGTCGAGGACGCGCAAGCAAATCAGACCGACCGCGAGCAGTTCGTCGAGCGCTTCGCCGCCTACTACACGCCCGTCGTCGTCGGCGCAGGCATCCTGGTCGGCGTCGTCCCGCCGCTGTTCTTCGGCGCGTCGTGGCCGACGTGGATTCTCCGCGGGCTCACGCTGTTCGTGCTCGCGTGCCCCTGCGCGTTCGTCATCTCCACGCCCGTTTCGGTGGTTTCGGGTGTCACGAGCGCCGCGAAGAACGGCGTGCTCGTGAAGGGGGGCAACCACCTCGAAGCGATGGGCGCCGTGGAGGCCGTCGCGTTCGACAAGACGGGGACGCTCACGAAGGGCGAACTCACCGTCACCGACGTCGTGCCGCTCGGCGACAACAACGACGAGGACGTGCTGCGCTGCGCGCGCGGCCTCGAATCCCGCAGTGAGCACCCCATCGGGGACGCCATCGTCGAGCACGCTGACGACCGCGGCATCGAGGGCCGCGCGGTCTCGGACTTCGAGAGCGTCACCGGGAAGGGCGTCACCGCGGACCTTGACGGAACCACGCACTACGCGGGTAAACCCGGCTACTTCGCGGACCTCGGCTTCGACCTCTCGCACGTCCACGCCGCCACTGACGGTGGGATGGTCACGCAGAAGAGCCGCGACCTCTGCGAGCGCAACGACTGCCTGGACCTCCTCGAAGACCTCGTGCCGCGGCTCCAGAGTGAGGGTAAGACGGTCATCCTCGTGGGCACCGACGAGGAACTGGAGGGCGTGATTGCGGTCGCCGACGAGGTCCGCCCGGAAGCGAAGGCGTCCATCCAGCGCCTCCGCGACCTCGGCGTCGAACACACCGTAATGCTCACCGGGGACAACGAGCGCACTGCCGGCGCTATCGCCGAGCAGGTCGGCGTCGACGAGTTCCGCGCGGAACTGCTCCCCGAACAGAAGGTCGAAGCCGTCGAGGACCTCACCGACGAGTTCGAAGCGGTTGCGATGGTCGGGGACGGCGTCAACGACGCCCCCGCGCTCGCCACCGCCACTGTCGGTGTCGCGATGGGTGCTGCAGGCACGGACACTGCCCTCGAAACGGCGGACATCGCGCTGATGGGCGACGATCTCACGCGGCTCCCGTACCTCTACGACCTCTCCGGCCGCACGAACGGCGTCATCCGACAGAACATCTGGTCGAGTCTCGCTGCGAAAGCGATTCTCGCCGCGGGCGTCCCGCTCGGATTCGTGCCTATCTGGGTCGCCGTGCTCGTCGGCGACGCCGGGATGACCACCGCCGTCACGGGGAACGCGATGCGGCTCTCGCGTGTAAAACCGGAACTCGACGCGGACGGCGAGAACTAGTCGTCTGCGGGTGCGTCGGGGTCCGCACCGCTCTCCGCCACGGTCACGTCGACGGCGGCCGCCTTGTACTCGGGAATTTTCGCGCGCTCGTCAAGCACGTCGTTCGTCAGCACGTTCGCCGACGCGTCCGCAAAGTGCGGCGTCGTCCACACCACGCCCTCCTTGATTGCCTCGGTAACGTTCGCGCGCAGCGTGATTTCCCCGCGCCGCGACTGGAGGGTCACGCTGTCGCCGTCCTCGATACCGAAGTGCTCGGCGTCCGCGGGGTGGATGTCCACGAAGTTCTCGGGGTGCTGTCGGGAGAGCGTCTTCGAGCGCCGGCTCATCGTCCCCGTGTTGTAGTGTTCTTCGAGGCGCGCAGTCGTCAGAATCAGGGGGTACTCCTCGTCGGGCGTCTCTCGCGGGGGCTGGTGGCGCACGCCCTCGATTTGCCCGAGGCTGCTCGGGGTGTCGAAGGAGTCCGCGTAGAGGAACTGGTCGCCCTCGTCGCCGGGCTCGTAGCACGGCCAGTGCAGTCCCGCCTCGCCGAGTTCGTCGTACGTCATCCCGTGGTAGATGGGGCAGACCTCGCGCAGTTCCTCGAACACCGCTTCGGGGTCGTCGAAGTCGAAGCCCGCGTCCTCGCCGAAGAGCCGCGTGCCGACCTCGGTGAGGATGTCGAGGTCGTGGCGGGTGTGCTCGTGGACGTTCTCGACGCCGCGCATCCGCTGGACGCGGCGGTCCGTGTTCGTCACGGTGCCGCCGCGCTCGGCCCACGACGTCGCCGGCAATACGACGTCCGCGAACTCGACGGTCTCCGTCGGGAAGATGTCCTGCACGACGACGAACTCCGTCTCGTCGAGGAGGTCCGCCACGCGGTCGGCGTTGGGCTCGCTCATCACTGGGTTCTCGCCCATGACGTAGAGACCGTGGACGGTGTCGCCGATACTGTGCGTGATTTCGACGTTCGTCAGCCCGGGCTCGGCGGGAATCTCGAACCCCCAGACGTCCTCGACTGCCTTGCGGGCTTCGTCGTCGTCCACAGGCTGGTATCCCGGGAGGACGTTCGGCATCGCGCCGACGTCGCTCGCCCCTTGCACGTTGTTCTGTCCGCGGAGTGGGTTCACGCCCGTTCCGGGGCGTCCGACGTTCCCGGTAGCGAGCGCGAGGTTGATCTCGTTCTGGACGTTGTCGACGCCGCAGGCATGCTGGCTCATCCCCATCCCGGTGAAGATGGCGGCGTTGTCCGCAGTCGCGTACACTTCCGCCGCGCGCTCGATGGTGTCGAGGGGGACGCCACACTCCTCGGCGGCGGCCTCCTTGTCGAAGTCGGCGAGCGTCTCCCGGAGATCCTCGATGCCCTCGGTGCGCTCGGCGACGAACTCCTCGTCCACCCAATCGTTCTCCAGAATGCTCTGTTGAATAGCGATCTATTCAGCTGATATCACGGGTTTAGAAGGGCGAAGCCGAGGAATTCGATTCTGTCCTATGGAAATCGATCTCCTCGACTTCATCGAGCAGTGTCGTGACCTAGCTAA
>NZ_JAJJZH010000015.1:0-33100 GCF_021029015.1 Halobacterium sp. KA-6 | reverse complement strand
AGGACGTCCAGTTCCGCTGGAACACAGAACTCGAAGCCATCCACGGCTCCCAAGCGGACGGCGTTACCGGCGCCACGCTCGTCTCCCATCCCAGAGAGAAAGGCGAGTCCGGTGTCGACGTCGAGCGAGAAACGGTCGACGTGGGCGGCGTGTTCTACGCCGTGGGTCACACGCCGAACACGCAGTTCCTCGAGGGGACCGGCGTTGAGCGGGACGAGGACGGCTACCTCTTCACGGAGACCGACGACGCTGGGCGGCCCACCGCTCGGACGGCCGTCGATGGGGTGTTCGCTGCTGGCGACGTTGCTGACCCCCGCTACCGACAGGCGATCACGTCTGCGGGCACCGGGAGCATGGCTGCCCTCGACGCCGAGGAGTTCCTCGAGACACGTCAAGACGCAGACGAATCGACGGTAACCGCGACCGCGTAACCACCTGAGAAATCCATGAGTACTCCTCCATTCAGGTCTGCCGTGGCTCGCGGCGTTTTTGCAGCTGCGCTTATAGTACCCTTCTCGAGTATCGCGACCGCCCAGCACGGCGGCGGTTCCGGTGGGATGGGCGGGATGGGAAGCGGCATGGGTGGCTTCATCTGGTGGCCACTCGTCTGGTCGGTCGTCCTACTGAGTCTGGTCGCTCTTGTCGCCTATGGTGTGCTCGTCCATCGGCGTTCTCCGGTCGACGAACGAAACCAGGCGGATGCTGCACTCTCGACGCTCCGGTCACGGTATGCCCGTGGAGAGCTCTCCGAGGAGGAATTCGAAAAGCGCCGGCGTCGACTTGAGGAGTGACTGGAAGCCCATTTCCGGAACGACGACAGCTGCAGGACTTATGAACCGCTTGGAGGAACTCTCTTGGACCCAATCGGCGGACTGGTGTGGTGGTCGTTCCAGCCCCTCTCGTTGATTGTAGGAACCGCTCACAGCCGTATTGGCTCTCGGCTATATGACGGCAGCGATGATGTTGACGTAATTGACGCTGGATGCAGCAACCTCTCTCGACTAGTCGACCCGACCAACAATAGGGTGGTCGTCGGCTGGGGAACCGGTGCGCTGAATTAGATGCCATCTTCCGAAAATACACGTCCGGGATCCTCACCACGCTCTTTGCGTGGTTGTCGTCGGGTAGGATGGCAGCATCGTCGGACGACACCGTTTGAAACCGCAGTAAAGAAAGGGACGAAACACGGAATTTCGTACAAGAGCTCAAGGGAATGGTAGAGATATCTGGAGAGGTAGTCGTTGAGTTCGTCACGACAGTTTTCGTGCTTTCGACGATGTTCTCGATGGGAGTGAAGCTCTCGGTCAGCCAGCTCGTTGACGCGCTTCGGAGGCGGCGACTGCTGGCGAAATCCTTGCTGGTGAACCTCATTGCGGTTCCGTTGATCGCCTTTCTCCTCGTTCGAACGTTCTCTGTGGAGACCGGCTTCGCAGCCGGTATTGTGTTACTCGCAGTCTCGCCCGGCGCTCCGTTCGGCCCGAAACTCGCAGAAATCTCAGATAGCGACGTCGCATTCGCGAGCGGGCTCATGGCGATTCTCTGTATTCTCTCGGTGGTCACCATCCCCATCTCCTTATTGCTGTTACTCCCTGGCGACGTCGCTGTCGATCCCCTCGCCATCGGGCGGATGGTTCTGGGTATCCAGCTGGTCCCGCTACTGCTTGGTCTGGGGATGTCGTTCGCTCTCCCGTCGCTTGTAGACCGTCTGTATCCACTGACGCAGCGACTCTCTGACTACACGTTCGTCGGGTTAATTGTGGTCCTGCTAGTAGTCTACAGCGGCAGTATGGTTTCCCTCGTCGGAACGGGAACCCTCGGGCTCTCGGCAGTCGCTGTGGGTGCATCGTTGGTGCTTGGATACTGGCTCGGCGGCCCAACACGAGGGACTCGGGAAGTGTTAGCAACGACGACTGCCGCTCGAAATGCGGCGATTGCGCTGTTCATCGCGACGACCGGGTTCTCAAATCCGAACGTCCTCACGACGGTCCTTGCATTCTCGTTCATCGGGGTCGTCGGCTCCGGACTGATCGCAAGTGTATGGCGACGACACCCAACTGGACACGCTCGGTCCCACGATTAACGGCAAGATTGACGCTGCGACCGGAGCCCCTCAACTGATGGCTTAGATATTGAGGACGTCGATGAGTTCCTCTGCCGTCCGACTGATCCGTCCGAGCCGCTCGCGAACGACCTCGGAATCGTCCGACTCCCACGCAGCGAGGTAGAATGCCGAGCCGCTCGTGTCGAGCCCGCAGTAGCGCCCGACGACGTACGCGACGGCTTCGGCCTCGACTTCGCGTTTCGCCCGCTCGGTGTCGTCGTCGACGTCGAAGTGGAGCAGAGCGTGGGCGTACTCGTGAATCAGCGTTCGCGCGAGGTCGGCCTCGTTCGCCCGATCACGCACCTCGACGAGCGGCTGGACGTCGACGAGGCTCAGCTGCTCGCAGATGCCTTTCGCCTCGCCGTGGGTCCAGTCTTCGTCGGGAACGATCCGCACCGTCACGCCGAGGTCGTCAGCGGCGGCAGTCAACTGCTCGACGAGGTCGCCGGCGTCCCCGGTTGCTTCTGTGTCCAGGTCGGGAAGCGGCTCGCCCTCGGTCTGGGAGATGTCGAACACCGGCGCGGGCTTGAACCCGACCAGCCCCTCGGACCACTCTTCGGGCGGCGTCTCGTCGTACTCACAATCGCTGTCCTCGTGGTAGCTCGGCGAGTTCTCGCACTCCGGGCACTGTTTCGCGATGATTGGCGCCCAGATCCAGATGGCCGACTCACCCGCTTTGACGTGACGGTCGAACTCCTCCTGCCACGTCCGGTAGCCAGCCACGCGGGTTGCCTCGGGACACTGCCGCTTGATGAGGAGCGTGTTCCGGTAGGAGTAGTCGTGGAACCGACTCTGGACGTCGAGCCACTCCTGGAACTCTGCGCTGGCTTGCGCGTCGTCGACGCCGGCGACGAGGTCGTCGATCCACTGTTCGATGGTACTGTTCATCTCGTCGGATCGCGTGTCGGTCTGGTCGAAGGAGACCGACGAGTCACTGGTCGTAGCCATTGTGTGCACGGAATCGAGTTCACGGCGACTGCGTCTGTTTAGACCGCGCCGCACCCCTCAGGGGCGTTCAAAAAACCGCTCTGTCGGTCAGCGGAGCTCGTGGCGTTCGTCTGCAAAGCCGACCGTGACGAGGTACTCGAGGAACTCGTCGAACCGCTCGACGTCACTGGGCGTGTCGGTCGCAAGATGACGCGCCCACTCGATGGCCCACTGGAAGGCGGGATCCGTGCCGCCCTTGCCGTGAATGTACCACCACCGGGCCGCCTTGAGAACCACTATGGGATTCGTCGGCGGCTGCTCACCGGCGAGCCCACGGGTGATGGATTCGATTTCGTCGGGGACGTCGGCGGAATCGACCTCCGCTGATTGCGTGTTGTCGATATCGACCGGGATCTCGTCGATCGAGACGTTGTCGGGACGCTGTTGTTGACTCACTGGAAGTCACCTCTGAGGGCTCTCGAAGGAGCCCTCGCCCTCTCGGGGGCACGAAAAACAGGTCGCGAAGTCACGCCGGCGGGAGGTAGACGCTCTGCTCCCCGGCGATTCGTTTTGAACTTGTTGGCAGCATCGAAAGTTCCAGAAAATCACCTAGAGACGGTTATCGATTCAGGGTTACGCAGATTCTCATGTGCGTGGTAGGTGTCGCCAAGCTCTATCGCATCGGCCCAGATCACTAAGTCCTCCAAAACCCAGTCATCGGGAAGATCACCGTCGCTTACGTGGACAACATATTCGTACTCCTCGTTTGAGTATTTGACTTCAACCATGGCATCGACCTCGGCATCGTCGATGTCGCCTTTCTTAGCAACTACGACAGAAGCATCATCGGAAAAAAGCGGATATCTGTGGAACGTCGTCCCTGAAAACTGGACCTCAACAGATCCGGTAGTTGGTGTGTTTGAACTATTATTGATGGGGCGAATCGGCCACCCCTGATCAACCAATTCCTGCTCAAGATTATCAATTACCTGTGGGGTTGAATTAGCGTCTCTGTCGATGTCTCCTTTACGTCCTCGACCTGCGAGGAAAAACCAAGTATTTGTTCCTAATGGACGGCGAAAAAAGAAAGACTCTGTCTGGTCAGTACCAATGTCGGACTCTACCTTGAGAAGTTGATCTCCACTATTAAGCGCGGTACTGACTTCTATATCTGTTATATCAATCATGATGTCAAGTCACGCCCTTGTCCGGTAAAAGCACCGACCGAATACAACCGGCTGCATCAGTCAACGTTCGAGACGGGTACGTGAACCGTTTGATGGTACTCTCAATATCTCTTAATGACTGGCTGGACCGGAAGGCGTTCGAGACGTCGATGACATGGAATGCAGAGCGTTAGTAGGTTGCCTGGGTCATTTGCATCCTCAACCGTCCGATTTGGATCATTATAGAATCGGCGTCGTGGTATCCGATGGTGAACCGGGAGGTCACGCCCGAACTGTTCTCGATGCGTTTCGCGACTCATACCGCAGCGAAGACAGGATTCGTTATCACGAGCAATGATCTCCTTGCGAATCTGTGCCCAGTTCGAGCCAAACGGAATTGTTTCGGTATCAGATTGGCGGTAGTTCTCTAAATAGTCCGGATCGGCTGCTTGAAGGGCTGTCCGCCACGTACCGAATATACGCTGATACGGCTGAGTCGTGAATTTTCCCTGTCCAAGCATCTCACTTGTCGTCGGAGGATGGCCCAATTCTTCCGCGAGGGCTCGTAGTTCGGCTAATAACTCCTCCCGTGGAATTCGCCACCGGTCATTCGCCTCGAAGCCAGCAGCTGCCAAAGCCTCGTTCCAAGAGCCAAATTCCTTTTTGTAAATCGATTCGCTCCATTTCCCCCGATCTCTCATTTCATCTTGCCGGGGGACGTGACCCAGTTCTTGAGCCAATCTCTGGAGTTCAGATAGCAGATCTTCCACACTCACGTCCCGTGGATAGTAAATTTCCATTCCTGCCCGTCGAAGAGCTTGGTTCCAATTTCCGAAGGCCCTCTTGTACGGGCCCGTTGTGTACGGCCCATCTCTATCCATCTCGTCTGTTGTGGGTGGTCGACCCAGTTCCTCAGCGAACTCTTGTAAAGCAGTAATCAGCGTCTCTTCCGAGAGGCTCAGTTCGACTTTGGATTCAAGGCCAGCCGCCTGAAGAGCCGAATTCCACCCACCGAATCGCTTGCAGTATGTTTTCACGGAATACTCCCCGTGATCGTTGTAACAGCGCTCAGATGGTGCCTCTCCAACCGTTTCGGAAACTGATTTGAGGTCGGCAAGGAGCTCGTCTTTCGGTATCGCTGGTCTTCCGTTTGGTTCGTTTGTCCCCGTCTCAAGTCCGGCAGTCTTGAGCGCTTCATTCCACGAGCCGAACCGGTCCGCGTATGTCTTTGCGGCATGAGGGCCGGACGCATTCATCTCACTCTGTGATGGGGGTCGACCTAGCTCTGAGGCGAATTGCTTGAGGCGATTGAGTAGTTCTTCGTCCGAATACAGTTTCCTTCCCATGATTTGTGAGACGATTGAGTCACTCGAGTTGGTCCCGGCTTGGCATTTGAATGTCCGTTCTAGTGTCTGCTCCCTGTTGCTCTCTCGGGCATCGGTAACGACTGGGCTCGCGAGGCCGCTGCTGGCTGCCCCGCACCCTCTCAGAGGCCCGAAAAACCGAGACTCAGGCAGTTAACCAACAATAGGGAAACCCACGTGGAGTGTGTTGGTTAAGACAGTCGCTACTCCTCACTCTCACACAACTCTTCGGCTTTCCACTGGAGGCGACGCAGACTCTGCGTTCGGTTCTGGTGGGTGTTCTCGTAGGCGACACACTCCTGAAGAGTCTCCATATCGGGAATCGTCACGATACCGGCCTCGACCAGTCGGTAATTCGATGCTTCGAGACGCATTTCGGGTGGGAATTCGTCGTCACTCCCGTCGCTGATCGTGGATTGTTCCATCTCTATAGCCCTCCACCCGTCGAGGGCGAGAAAGACAGAACAGATGACTACGTCGCCGACGCGGCGTCAAGCCATCGCGTCTGGGAACCGATCTCGGAGTGTACCCTCTCGCTCTTCGACCCGCTCGACTTTCTCCCGCAGCTCGTCGCTGACACGCTCAATACTTGCCAGCGCTCGCTCGCCGCCTAACGAACCTTGTGAATCGTCGTCGCTGTCAGCTTCCAGCTGTTACTATAGTATTTGGAACAATAGGCTCGATCAGATACTCTCCTCTTCCCAAAAAGAGAGAAATTACGTCGGATTTGGAATTTGACTCTCTGAGAGTTTTTGTATTACATCACGTCCGGATAGTAGCTGTACCTCTACACCCTCTGTTTCCATAGCAGCTCGCCTCGCGTCCTGCGTAAATCCAGACGATGTTGCGACAACACAGACATCTGCGCCCTCTTGTACTGTCGAGCCGATTGCGTTTCGGACTTCTGGACCAGACACGTTGCCAGCTCCATTAGGATCGTAGCGTTTGGCCTGAATAGCGATTGTTCGCTGGCCCTTACGTGCAATAGCGTCAATTCCCCGATCTCCCGATTGCTGTGTAACTTGGACGTCGTATCCTTTCTTTTGATAGAGCTGCCCCAGAACCTCTTCAAACTGCGTTGGCGTTAACGAAAGCAGATCCGATGGCTGCCACGTCGAATCAAGTTGAGCCATTACTTCATCTCTGATAGATTTGATGTGAGTGTAGTCGTCAGTGGCGCGGGCTTGGTCGAGACGATTCTGCACCTCAGTCGGATCGATAGAACTGTGCGTCAGGTCAGTAGTTGTGAACGTCTCTGCTAATTCCTGCTCGGCGACCCACGCTTCGGCCTTCACCATCGCCTTCTCGATGCCATCTATATCTGCTTCCTGAACCGCATTACGGGCGTTCTCGATAGTTGTCGCCTGGGCTTGGCCAGCTGATAAGGGATGAGACGACCCACTGTTGCTTCGAAGTGGTTCGGTCTGGGCTGCGAAATCTTCAACCGCCTTTGCTTGCTCGCAGAATTGATTGAGAGTTCCTACAGTCAAGATGGTATCAAGACGTTCCCAGATCGCTGTTGGCTCAACCACTTGGCTATCGACACGAACAGCCAGCTTACTTTTCCCCGAATCTGGCGGATTACTACTGGGCTGACTCCATCGTTCGACGGTGGTTCGTGCTTCCTCAAATCGATTAATCTCTGTAGCAGCCTGTTCAAGCTGGTCGTCTTTCGAGGATGGGAAGTTAGCAAGGGGTTTGTCAAGCAGCTTGGCTCCATCATAGCTTTGGCCACGAATTCTAACATCAAAGCCACTGTCAATCCCCGTAAGCACGTCATTTAGATCGTTTGCGGTTGCGGTATCGTTGTCAGTCCACGTCTGGGCTGCGAGTGATTGAACCTCTGTTCTTGTAACCGGTAACTCCCCAAAGGATAATCTCGAGAGCGTTTGGTTCAATACCGCGAACTGTTCAAGCCGTTGGCTCCAATCCTGGAGATTCTCACGTTGGGCTGTTTGAATAGACTGTACAACTGGTGATTCTCCCTCGGCTGAAGCATCTATGTCGAACTCGTTGTCGAGCGTCTGTGCTCTTGAACAGAGATCTTGGCGCCATTGTCGATCAGCGTAGCTTTTCACCGGTTCAGCGAGACGATTACGAACCGGCTGGCTGAACGTCGGTAGTGTTGTACCTAAGAGAACTATTGCGGCGAACAATCCCCATGCCCGTGGCCGTTCCCAGAATGGTCGATAGACGGTGTAGGTCCGAAGTGTTTCAAAACGAGTGGTTCCGGCATTTGACGCCGCGTAATAGTATAACGTCGCCTCCGTAGGTCCAATCCCGTTCGGTGCGATTGACGCTGGCAAGTCTAGAACTCGTTCGAACGTCGCATATTCTCCTTGGTCGTATGTGGAACTGTTCGCAAAGAGGACTGTCCCCTCTCTAGCCGCCCGTTCGGGCCGCCAAGATGTAGGTGCGGCGACAACGGCGACCTCAAGTGGCGCCCTTGGTGGGCTCTCTGTGTTGGCATATGGATTCCCCCAACCGGTCTGCATCCGTATCCGGACGCTTCCGTTTGTGGCAATGCCAGTTGTTGGAGTCGTGATTTGGATATCGAAAGCGCCGTACTCCGTTTCACCACCTGTAGTCGTATACTCTAGCGGCACTGTCGTTGAACGCGTTACAGGATCGACTTGGTCGAACGCTCCTGTGACAGGAACTGAATAGACAAGTAGACATACTCCGAGGATGACGAGGATGGCCCGTGTCGCTTTGAAAGGAAAATCGGGTAGGTATTCGGAACGGTCCGTGGGGATCTCCATATTAGATTGCTATTTGATTACCAGAACAGTCTGGTAATTCTGACGGTTACTGTGTTGGGGTCACGAGTCGGTGTCGTCGGTGCGCTCCTGTCGGTCGTTGTACCGCTCCAGTTCACGCCCGATTTTCTCGAGCGCCTCGACACCACGTTCGAGGAGCTGGTGAGTGGCTCGCGCCAGTCGAAGCGTCTCCATCAGTGCTCCCGGGGGTTCGATGAGGTCGTTGCTCTCTTCGGCGAGTTCCTGAATTACCCGTTCTACGTCAGCATCCTCGGCAACCGTCCGATGTGCGAGCGGGGCAGGATATGCACGGTCGCCCTGGCTGCAGAGTACGACCAGCCACTCCTCGCTCCCATCCCCGAGTACGATGTAGTGGTCGCGATCAGCGCGCTGGAAGACCCGCCGGTCCGGGCGAGAGACGGCTCGCCAGTTCTCGGGGAGCGTCGGTGACGGCCGTCCACCGTCGGCGAGGGCGACGACGTCGTCGGTAAGGGTCGCCATCGCGGCGTCGATCTCCTCGCCAGTGAGGTGCCAGCACGCCGCTGCACCGTCGCACTCCAGCTGTGAGACCACCTGATTCCGGAACGCGATGTAGTGCTCACGGGCGAGCTGCTCATCGTCGTAGTAGTCGAGAAGGAGCGCGCACGCGAGCTGGGCGGGCCCACTGCCTCGATACCCGACCTCGAAGCCGCTGGGACTGTGATTGACAAGTTCGAGACTACGGTCGGATGTGAGCTCTGTGTCCTCGGGACGACGAGTGACAACCAGATCTCCTCGTCGACGTCGGCCGACGTACGCCGTCGTCATTTGAATCGCCCCCGTTCGTCCCGCTCGCGATTGGACACGTCCCACTCGTGGTCTGTTGGTTTAATCTCGGACCCGAAGCCGTGTCGTTCGGCGTGTTCGGCCCGACTGAGGAGTTCGAGGTTCTCCGGTCTGTTGTCCCACCGGACGCCATTCTTATGATGAACGTGCTTGTCCGCGACGGCGTCGAACCCGCGCTCTGCCACCATTACGAGCCGGTGGATACCGACGGAGTCCGTCGTCCCACGATAGTTCGAGGCGCAGATGACGTAGCCACGGTCGGTGAATACGGCGGGATGCCGTCGCTGGTTCGGGGCCGCTTCTCGTGCGTCTCGACGTGGGATGTCCAATCGCTGCATCCACTTCCAGACCGTCTGTTGTGTACATCCCAGTTTGTCCGCGATCGCGACCGTGCTCAACTCCTGTTCCCAGTAGAGTTCGTAGAGGCGCGATTCGTCTCGCCAGGGGTACTCTGAGTCGGTCATGGCTCGGTTACGGGGGAGTGAATTCCCCCGCACCCCTCTCGGGGGCAACAAACACTACCGACCGGAATCGTACTTGAATTTCAGACCGGGTTCGTCACCGACCCGCGCAGATCTGTAGACACCGTGTGTTACGGTGGGAGGTGACGGTCGTAGATATTCCGGCGATGCCCGACCGCCTCAACTATCAGGACATCCTCATCCCGGTCCCACGTGATGATCGCACGGTAGTCGCCAGCACGAAGCTTGTAGTACGGATACCCGGTGAGCTTTTCGAGACGATGAGAGGTCCAGTCTTTCGCCTCGTCGAGTTTCTTCACCAACCGCTCTTGGGCTTCCGATTCGAGTCCCTCCAGCAAATCAAGTGCTTTCGGTGTCCACTCGACCTCAGTCATCGATGCCCAGCCGATCCTTCACGTCGTCCTGCGACACCGTCTCACCCTGCTCCCGCTGCTTGCGGCTCTCGGCCAGATGCGCCAGCGCTTCCTCGGACAGCTGCGTTGGCGGGTTGACAGCGTCCCGAAGCGCGTCGCGGATGAACTCGGATTTGTTCGCGTAGCCACGCTCCTCCCAGACGTCGTCGACCTGAGCCAGCAGCGACTGGGGCACCCGGACGTTGATCTTCTCCATTTCACCGTCGCCGCCGGCGTCGCTGTCAGTGCTCATATACTGTGATACGCTTGTATCACGTAAGTAGCTTCGGTTGGATACGCGAACTGTGGTTGACCAGGCCCAGACTGCGTGCGAGGGAGAGTCGCCGATGCTCCGAGAGGTTCAGGACGACGGCTTGGCCGTCGACGCGGAAGCCGACGTATTCGACTGTGTCTCGGTGGGACTGTTTGGGCGATGCTTCTGGAACCGATTCCGAACTTGCTACAGGTACATTCCCGTTCATTCGTTGTTCGCGGGCGGTTCGGTGACCCCCGCACCCCTCTCAGGGGTTCAACAAACAGGACGGCGTAGCGTTCGGCAACGTATTTGGCAGCTGCAACGTACTGTCCACATAATTGAGGACGGCTGTACTGGACGATCTCTCGGGGTTCGAGTTCGAGGACGTGATGGAGGACGTGTTCCGGAACCTCGGCTACGAGAACGTCCGCCAGGCCGACCGCACCGCCGACGAGGGTCGCGACGTCATCATGGAGGAGGTCGTCGACGGCACGCGGCGTGCGATCATCGTCGAGTGCAAGCACACGGGGACGGTCGGACTGCCGGTCGTCCAGAAGCTCCACTCGGCGATCGCGACCTTCGACTTCGACGGCCCCAAACGCGGGATGGTCGTCACGACCGACCGGTTCACGAACCCTGCCCAGGAGTACGCAAACCCACTCCAGCAGAACGACGACCAGAACCTCGATGCGTTCCGCGAGGAGTACGCCGACATGCCGATCCACGAGAAGGCGATGGAGAACAAGCTGCTAGCGGGAGGCAGTGTGGTCGCGGCGTCATTTAGAACGACTGCACTGAACTAGCAGACATAGCGGTTTTCAGCCTCAGTCAGGCCGAGCCAGAATTGGTCTTGTGGCGCTCAATAACCCGTTCATACTCTGATTCTCCTTCCTGGAAGAACTGCTCTGCAATTCGAAGTGCTCGTTCATCACCTGCCGCTGCTGCTTTAGTGACGATTGTCCAGCGCTCGTCAGAGGCGGTGAATCGGTAGGGCTGGTCCGTGTAATCAACTAGTGCACCTAAGACGGTCATCGCGTCACTTGCCGCCTGTTCTCCTCCATTTTCGACTTCAGTAGCTAAGAATTCTAATACACGGCGGGAACGGAGTGAATCTGTGGTTGCGGGTGCGGTTTTAACGAGTAGTTCGACCACTCCGTCAAGCGACGCAGTGGGTGGTGCATTTGCTAAGACGTCCGCGTACTGGCCAAGCGCAGTCGGGACGGTGTCGTCCGTCTCTTCTAAACGCTCGGTCCAGAACGCTGTTGTCCGCTCCCAGTACTGTTCTTCGGATTCAGGGGTTCCAGCGTTCGCTAAGAGATCGGAGAAGGTATCAGCGAACACGCGATCTGCGGAGGGTGGATCCTCTACCGATAGGTCGGGTGGATCAACAGTCAAAACAGCCTGGATGAGGTCGTCAGCTAAATTTAGGCAGGATTCAGCGTAGGCACATGCGAGGTGCTCACAAAGTGGCTCGAAGGCCCGTGCATCGTAGGTTGCTTGAGTCGGCATCGGGCCAATATCGCCGTGAAGGCCGGTTAAGGGCGACTCGGATTCAATATCGGATTCTGCATCATCACTAGTGTCCTGATCTTCGATTTCGTCCTCTACGGATCGCTTGTGGATGTCGATGGCATGGTTATACTTTGATCGAAGTGCTTCGAAAAGTTCGGGATGGAGTCGCCGGGTCGTAAGGTATCCTTCCCAAACTGCCGTGAACCGCGAGAGTGTCTCTCGGTCCTCGCCTTCTGGGAGTAACGTATCGAGGTGAGACGTGACGAACGACTTATCCAGCGCGTACAGGTCTGTGAGTCGTTTCCCGAAGGCGAACCGAACTGGGCGTGAGGGATCCGATCGGAGTTCTGCGAGTCGTTGCCACAGATCTTGATGATCGTGATGGTCTGGCTCGCTGTGGAGAATTCGAAGAAAGTACGAGGTAGCGACGACGCCTGTTGCGCGAACTCCGTTAACGTACACAGTGCGATCGTTTCCGATGGGGCTGTTCCAGGTGTCGGTCGGCCCGTCAGGGTCTGGGTCGTCAAGGAGGGCTGCGAGCACGGTCGCTAAGTCGGTTTGATGCTCGGCAACTGGAAGTGTGCTGCGTTCGTGACCGATTATTATATGGAGGAGTTCTGCCACACTTTGCCGACAGTCTCGCGGCCAGGCTCTCTTGAGTGAGTTGGGTTTGCAAAACACTACCAAGCCTTCAACGACGGGGTGCCAGTCGTCAATTGTCGTGTCCTCGTAATCCACGTTCGTAATGAGTGATCGGAGTGCGGCGACGGCCCTCTCGACGAATACCTCATCTCTCGTCTCGACCAGCTGTGAGAAGAACGGAAGATGGGCATCTGGGGCGTTACGAATCCGGTCGTAAAGCGCTTCTTCAAGTCGAGCCCGTGGCCCAGTCGTAAATCTCTCTTGTTCGGTGTCAGGCTGGTACGGTCTAGCGTGTTCGATACAGGCTGTGACGAACGCGTCGGCGTCTAGGCTGGTAACATCCAGGATCGTTTCGTATTGCTCGTTTTCATTCGACATCGGGATATGGTAGCCCGACTCCGGACTATACTCGATATGGCCGTGGCGGTCAATTAGCTGTTCGACCGTGGATCGATACGGCTCCTCGATATCGTCACGGATTTGATATAGTCGGCGGAGTTGCCAGCGCTCGACGCGAACGCGAACCGTGCGATCAAGTTCGTCATCGGATTCAACATCAGGGTGTTCACTAACTGCCTCACGGATCGCGTCCTCGTCTGGCCCAGCTAGGATACGGTCCAGTAGAGTCGTCTGTTCGTCAGCAGACAACACATCGAACCCTGCGCCAAGGAGGGTGGTGAACTCGGTCGCAATAACGTCGTCATCGACGTTCGCAGGTTCTGTCAAGATTTCGCGGACTTGGTCTTTGGCGCTGCGGGGAGCGGACGCGAGTACAGCCAACGCGATTCGCCTGAATACACCGCCTTCTGACCGGTAGTCTTGAAGGTATTCGCGTGCAGCGGCTGGATCCGTTGTGAGGAGGCGTTTGAGCGATGATTCCAGTGCTCCAAGCAGGACGGCTTCAATACGAGTTGGATTCGTCAACATCAGTGCTGTCTGTCTGCGCATCGCCCGCTCAGGAGCTACGTCACCTGCGTAATCCGTCGCTAAATGATTCAAGCACGTCCGTAAATGGTCATCGAGAACCGAAACGAGAGACGAACCACAGGTTTCGATTAGTGCTTCACCTTGCTCGTCGAATAGCGACTGCAGTGCCTGTGGCCTCACTCGGGTCCCGATAGTTACGTCGACAGTAGTGTGGCCTGCAACCTCCCGCTCTTCCGCCTCTCGCCCTGTCGGCTCAATCAAGACTGCGATCAATTTCCGTGCAGGCTCTGCACGGTTGACCGTCAGCAGCTCTTCAACTATACCGCGTAGATCCCGTTCTAACCGCTGAATTGTGTCGGGTTCTACGGACCGAAGGTGCTCGACTAAGTGATTGGTGAAGGCCACGAGGTGGCGTTCATCGAGCGCCTCAGTAGCTGGGAGGTATGCTCTAAGATGGCTTCGGGACGGTGTTTCATCAACAGCAAGCGCTTCAAGCAAAAGGTCGGGGTGATCATCGGCGAGACCTGCAACGTAACTGGCGGCGAACTGACCGGAGTCAGCCAGCCGATGCTCGTTAACTAAGTAGCGCGCCCAGTCTGGTGAGGTAAGATCGCGGTAGAACTCACGAGCGAGTGCCCCATCTGTTTGGAGAGTGTCGACAATAGCTGTGACTGTTTCCTCGGGCAAGCGGTTTGGGCCGAGATCCCGGGCTGATGCGGCAAGGACATAGCGAGCGTAGAAGCCAAGCGGCGAGTCAGACCCGAGACCGTCGCGGATTAAAGACGTGCACTTAGCTGGATCCTCGCTGTAGAACTGTAACAGCCAATCGAAGACATCGGCGGCGACGCGTTCGTCAATGTCGTCCGCGAGAATTTGATTGATGCTCCAGCCGCGCTCGTTGGCATCCCATGCGTAGAAGTACGACTGTAGTTGGTCATGCCGGAACTGATAGCGTCGCTTCCAGTCTTCGATAATTGCTCCACGGCTGATAAGGCGTTGATCGCCTGGGTCTCGGTCGTCAACTGTGAAGGTGGTAGTACCGTTCCGGAGCGATGATCTAGCGTGGGCGACCGCACGCTCGACAGGACTTGCATCCCAAGTCTGCGGGACAGTTCCACTTGTCCGACTCCCCTCCCGATCAAGCGATGCACGGTAGGCGTCCCAAAGTTCGATTTGCGAAGTAAGCTCGCTCGTATCGAAATTCTCCTCTGAGGCACGTATGTCCGCCAAGAGCGAGAGATTCAGTAAGCTCTGACATAATTCTACGACTTCTTGTGTCTGTTCAGTGCTATCAATACCGATGTCCGTGAGGAGCGACTGGACTCGTGGTTCTGCGAGGGGTTCCAGCGTCACTTTCTGGTACCTGTTCGCCTCTGCTAAGCGTTCGTATGCTGGCTGGTTGAGGTCCCAACTTCTGCAGGCACAAATGACGGTGAGCCCGTCAACTTCGGCTAAATCCAGTAAGAGATTTCGGAAGACGGTTGCAACAGGTTCAGTCCGGATATTGTCGAGCTGATCGACTAAGAGCGTACACCGGTCGTACTGAGTAGCAAGTTCACCGAATACTTCACGGAGACTGGTCTGCACGCCTAACTCGCGCTCTACAGCGGTAATCGAGTCGAATTGGCCAAACTCCCGCGCGTCGAGAAAGTACACAGGGGCCTGATCTGTCCCTTCATGGTAACGTTCGGCCAAAACGCCAGATTTCCCGACGCCTGCCGGTCCCGTGACTAAGACGTTCTCTCCATTCTCCACAGCCGAGTTGATAGCATCGGTTCCGGTAATCTCAACATGTGTGTCAGTTCCCGGAAGCCGGTAGCTTGAGCGGTCGGGGGCTAGCCGGTCACTCCACCGAGAAAGTGCTTCGAGATCTTGGTGATAGCGTTCGTGATGGCGCTGTATTTCAGCTTCGACCGTTTCTGCCAACGTGTTCGTCTCTCTCACGTACTCATAGAGGATACGCGAGACAACCTCGGGCTGACCGGTTTCGATCAAATTCGACTCGACGGCCTGGAGGAACGAATCGAGCACAGCCTCATACGAAATATCACTAGTCGTGTTAGCTCGTACCTCTAGAGCGTACGCAAGATCTGAACGTGCAGCTGAAGTGTCGATGGTCGCCAGCGCGTCTCCGTCAAGTTCAGCCGCGAAGATATCAAGCAAATCTGCGTTGGTGATGCCGTCAACCTCGGCAGCTGTCGTTTCAGCCGCGCTCTCAACCGCCTGCTGGCAGGCGTGGTCATCACGAATACGACTCACGACACCGGTCCCGAGATCGTACGCCAGAGAGATGAGAATTTGATCCGGGATCATCTACCTAAACGTCAGTTCCTTCGCATAAATAAATTCGCCCCGCTGAAACGATAGTGTTCAGATAAGCTGATTCCATGCGAAGGCGAACGATCTCAACCACTCACCAACAGTTTCTGCTTCGGCGTTTCTGAAACAGTTTGAGAAACAGAAAGTTCTCCGTTTCATCTCTCGGAAGACACGTTCGACGCTATTTCGATTTCCGTGGCGTTCGTATCTGAAATCGAGGCCGTGACGAGAACATGCGTCTTGGAGCGGTGTCGCTCCATCGACGAGAAACACGGCGTCATCGACGTCGTGTTTCTCGCGTAATTCAGCGAAGAACGTATGAGCAAAAACGTTCGTTCTCACCGGTTCAAGCTTTGTATGGAGTAAATCGTTAGATTCGGGATCGACAGCAGCGTACAGCCAATATCGTTCGTCACCGAGTTGGATCACAGTCTCATCGACCGCAACGTGATCCGGATTTTGGCCGTTCTCCGGCTGTAGATCTGCTTTGTGAACCCAGTTGTGAACGGTGGAGCGTGCTCGTTCAACACCGAATATCTCAAGAATAGAAACGGTATTCGAAAGTGATAGTCCAGCAAGATGGAGCTGAATACCGAGCTTCATCAACAGCCGCGGTGTTGCTTCTCGCTCCACAAAACCTAACTCGATCTGGTCGATGCAACCGTTGAGGCTAGCGTTTTCGGTCATGGACACACGGAAAACGCTACGCCTCACCTTTCAATCCTTATCTGAACACCGCCGCCGTTGGAGGGGATACCTATTTAGTCGGCAATTATTCCTCCATCAGTGTCCTCATTACAATTGTAGGTGTGTAATTTCAGTTCTAGCGAACCATCCCCGATACTTATATTGAAGAAATCTGTCTCAAGAAATAATGAAGCGGCGTGCATGTCTTTTCAGTGGCCTGGGTTTGATGACGGTTCTGGGCGGCTGTTCGACAGCTCTTGGTGGCAACTCTACATCAAGCGTCCTGAAGACAACAGAGACGCAGACATCCGAATCCTCACCTTCTACCTCCTCTTGCCCAACAACCACTCCCAACTCACCTAGTTCTCAGACTCCTGCAACGAACCGGCCAACAAATCCCCCAACAAAGACACCTACTACAACCGTTCAAGCATACTATGAGGCGTTGTATGCAGGTGACGCCGACACAGCGAATGCACTTCTACATGAGGACAGCCCAATATCCGAACATACGCCTGAGGAGATCTCGAACCTCGATACCTTCCAATATCGCCTCGCCAATATCCAAGAGAACCAAACACAACCCAATCGGGTAACCGTGTCATTTACGTTTATTCTAGTTCCTCCTGACGATGATACACAGCGACGTGAGACCACGATCGAGGTCAAACAGTCTTGCTCCGAATGGCAAATCTGGAAATAACACGCAACCATCGGTATACGAGTATGGGACACTCCAATTGCGTCCGTCGACGATGTCCACTCGGTGTCGTGAGTCATACGGTGAACAGGCGCAATACACGGCCTTTAGGCCATGGATACGCGCCGTCACTTAGTGACACTTCCATCGACAATTGCATAGTTGAGTTTCCAATCCATACATTAAATCGACCAGAACCGCTACATAGTGGTGCGGTTAGGTCGGAACGGAGCGGCTTCCGAACGACCCTCGGAGGCGGTCTGTCCACCCTCGTGACGAGGCAGTATCCGAAAACGCCGACGTGGTGAACGCGAATCCTCGAAGGATTCGTCTTGTGCCCGTCAGTCGAGCAAGCCCACGATACCTCCGAGTCCGTCGAAGTCTACTGGACTCTCCGTGGCAAAAACAACACGGCGAATCCAAACATGATGGAGGATAGGAGTACCGGCGGTTTGGCACCGCCAGTCAGCCACCGTCACGACGACTGGGTTAGATGCGGACTCCCGTGAAGTGGTGGCGTCCATGGTTGCAGACCTGAAACTCTCACCGCTCGGGATTCCTCCGCCTTCAGGCGGAGGAGGATGTCAAGCCGTCAGTAGTGTGGCTTCCTTCTTCAGCTCCGAAATGTGCTCTTTCGACCACTGAACCGCCTGGTGATTCGTATTTCGAACAACAGCAGAGAGGTGATTTGTCTGCGAATAGATCACCGTATAGAGAATCTCGTCGTCGATGAGAAGCAGACTGTATCGGGAGACTCCAGCATCTTTGTAGACTGCATCCCCTGATTCAATATGTGGAAGGATTGTCTCTGGCTGATTTTCAAGAAGAACGTCGAACACCTCGTTGCTGATTAACAGCTCAATATCACCGCTGTCCTCCAAACCCTGCCTGAGAATGCGAGTAATTTGTGGGATTAGAATGCCTGTCACGGCAACAACCTCTGCACTACTCTTGAGGTCATTATGCAGCGGCTTAATTCTCCCATACGGTGCGTAGTCTGGTGGATGGAACACAGATCCAGTCTGAAAGATTGCTTTGTCCAGCTCAGCATCAAGCGGTAGCGACGATAACTCAGTGCTTGTTTCATCCAACGTCTCGAACGCAGACTTAAAATCACGGCATAGCTCGTATGCTATCTTTCCGGTATATGTTGGTTTGCAGATTCCATCCGTTCGCCGAACCAACTCGCGGTCTTCTAACTCTCGGATTGCACGATCGATTGTCGGCCGGGATTCCGAGACAGCATCGACGAGGTCTCGCTTGTCGGGCTGGTTTTCACAGATGAGTCTGAGAATCTCTTCCCGCTTCAGAACGACGTCAATCGTTTCGCAGACCGACGATGCCATATCATGCCCAAGCGACCGGACCGAGATGAACCTTGAGTAACATCAAATTGTGATTTGAAGTTCACAGCGTGATATTCGCGCCACGATCTGACGAAATGAAAAGCCGATACAGAGCAATCACGGCAAGACCGACAACGAATACACAAAGCCCCGGATACTGAACGAAAACATCAGCAAACGGAAACCCTCCGCTATCATATCCACCCGCTCCCACTTCCCTCCAAGGGTCAGCCGGCTCCGTAAAGAACCCGACAAGATACTCAACCACCAAACTCACGAAGGAGACAGCGCCGACACCCCCAAGCACATCCGAAATCTTCGACCGAATCCTGCTTGCATCTTCCTTCGAGGAGAAACTGATGATCAACGGGTTATTCGTCGGCCCGTACACGTCCATATCTTTGCCTGTCTCAGACACCCAGGTGTCAACAGACTCAATCAACCCGGCGTCTTCGAGCTTGTTGAGATGGTAATGGACATTCTGAAGCGTTGTTCCAGATAGCTCTGTGAGTTCTGACGCGATTTTCGGTTCTTGCTGGATTGCCGTATAGATCTGTAGCGTGGTCTCGTCTCCCAGTCTTTTGAACAAGGAAGCCGCGGTGTCGTCGTTCATATCGACGACTCTCAGCGCCCCGTCTTCATCGAGGGGGCGTTCGTTTTGAGCGAGTTCACTGATTGACGGCATTATTTCGGGTTCTGGTATGCTCCTACTTAGCAGATACGCTGTTCATCCTGTGATTCGTTCTATTATCTCATCCGCCACTTCAAATCAGCCAGTGAACAATATCGCGGGAATTTTCATGCACTCATCTTATTTGAGGAAGTAACTCTAGTGGAGGTCGTTCACTTGATCACTAAAAGCACTAATTCCGAGAATGCCTGCGAGCGTGCCGCCGACGTAGCTAGCGTCTCACCGTTTAGCACCTGGACTTCGATCCCTCGAACGTAGAGCGGTCACTTACAGGTTGTTCGTAGCGTCACCGAGTTTTCAACGGCGTATATTAGGCCGTTTTCAACAGGGACACACGCTGTATCAGGCGACTCTGAAATCGTCCATCGTTCGGTTCCATCCTCAATACTGAGACCAACAAGCCCGTCCTGTGTCGGCACTACGACCGAGTTGCCGACGACCAACGGTACCCCTCGTACCGTCAACTCCGTTTCCCAGTCGCTCTCGCCACGTCCAAGCGAGAGCGCGTAGACCGTTTCTCGATCCGCGCTGAACACGCGATCATCCGCGACAGCCGGTGCAAATAATCTGCCACCGTGAATCGCTTGCGACCACTGGCTCTTCCCAGTCTCTACATCAAATGCTGCAAGCTCGTACTCACGGTAACTCCCTAAGACGACATCGCCAGCCCGAACGAATGGCGCTGGAATATCCGGTCCAGGTATCGACCATAGCGTTTCACCGGAGTCACGATCAAGCGCGTAAACCCCCTGCATGGCGGATCCTTGGGCACTCACGTAGACGCGATTACTGTCGATCGCTGGCGGGGCTGGTATCGCTGCATTCTGATGATCGTCACCGAAGTTTCGCGTCCACTCGATGTCTCCAGAGCCTGCATCAATCGCAGTGACGTCTCCTTGGTCGCTGCTGACGATGACGAGGTTTTCGCTAACTGTGGGGGCATTCGGACGCCCATCGATTTCGTGCGTCCACGATTCAGTCCAACTGTCGAGGTCGATTGCTACGACACCACCTGTCGATGGGTCCGTGTAATCTCCAAGCACTGGTGTAATCGCAAGAGAACCCACAAGGGCTGGTGGACTGGTTGCACCCCGTTCGAGCTCGTGAGCGGTATCTGAGCTTCCGTCGTTGAGTTGGATCGTGGTGAGCACACCGCCGTTCTGTCCGGTTTCCGACCCAACAACGACGATCCGATTCCTTGCGGTGGCGATCCCAACGATATCGATTGTGTCCTCGAGGTCAGTTGTCCAGTAGCTACCGCTGGATGTGAGCGCCGGGAAATCCGGAGCGGCGTTGGTATTCCGGCTGCCGCCACGGAATTGTGGCCAGTGAGTGTTTCCTGGTTCTGATGGGGTACAGGAATTTGACTGACAGCCAGCTATTGCTGTAAGAGCTGTTGTAGAAATCGCGCCAAGGTATTGACGACGTGAAATGGAGGGCATAGACAGTCAGAGTGACGACTACAGTTTAGTAGTTTGGGCCTTGTTTAGACGCGGTAGAGAACAACTCACTCCGGTGAGCTAACTGACCTCTGAGTCAGACCCGAGTAGTGTGCCCTCTCGACTCTCGCGCTTCACAGATCGTCTTGTAACGTTGGCTAAACGTGCTGTCTCTGGCGATGCCTCACTAGCAGTCAAGAAGGGCGACGGCGGCCACGCTGACTGGGTGGTCGTTGTGATCCATGGTCTCCGCGAATATCTTGACCTCCCGTATCGACGGCTTCTTGAAGCGAGGTCATCGAGGAGTACATCGACGCCCAAGCAGGTGAATAACGATGCAACGGAACGTCTCGACCACGGTGCGGGGGAGTAACGAGAACCCGACCGTGAGCAGGCCTGCGATAATAGTGCCGCCGACGAATGTCGTGAGGATGCCGTGGATTGGTGGCTTAAGTGGCCCGAACACGACAAGCGCAGCACGCACGTCGACGACGACACTTCCCACCAAGAGTGCTGGCAGGTCAAGCCACATGTAGACGACAACTCCCAGAAGGAGGGCAGGCCCAAGGTGGAATGGGGTGACGGGCATTATTCAACGGGGATGGGTGGGGACCCAGAAGGATATTCCACGCCGATGCTGAAATGTGTTCGGGATAACATCTCCGAAGCAGGCACACCCCAAGTACATGGCGTGTCGCTCGTACCGGGGCCTAACGGCTACCCCATGCACCAAGATTTTTGCGTGTTTCTGAGGTACCAATATGTAGTAATGGATTATCGGTCAGCCACTATCGAAAGTACCGCTGGACTCCTACTACTAGCGATTACAGCGTATACGACACTTAATACGCTACTCCTCAAGGCCTCACAAAACACGATACTGCTGTCCAACAACGGGGATACTGGTGCCGCGCTCGCATTAATTCTCAGTACCTCACAAAGCGTCCTCGGCTAACTGATTCTGAAGCGTGAGTTCTGTGTCGAAGCGATTCTATCGTCGATTCTCACCAGTTAATCACCGATAAATTGGCCGGAGCTGTCGCTGTCGGCGGCGCTCAGCCGCCGACACGACAGCGTTGCCACTTGCGAAGACGCTGGATCGGTCGAGTGTTACCGGTGGAACCGGTCGTCTGGTGGTCGATTCGCGGGAACGGCCCGACGCACCGCGAGGGCCGTCCACGCGGCCCGTCGAACCATATTCACGAACTCCTTGTACGGCCACCACCACAGGCGACGCCCGCCACGGCGGGGCGTCGCCACATATTCGTAGTGCAGATACCGCCAGACGTTCTGTAACAGCAGACTCACCACGACGTACAGCAGTCTCACCGTCGCATCTTGTGTCGTTGTCGTCGCTATCGCTTGCTCGGACAACCGATAGCTCGATTCGATACCGAAGCGTTTCGCGTAGTGGTATCGAGCGTCGCGTGGTGTCTTGATGAACGGCGCGTCAGCGGCGTAGCCGTGACGCGCCACACCGTTCTCGTCATACTTCCCGTTCAGGTACGTACAATCGATGTAGACGGGAAACTCGACGGTCCAGCTGTGACCGTCGAGTTTCCCTGTCAGATCATGCTGAATGATACGACTCCACCCCTCCGAGAGCTCTTGCTGAATCGCCTCACCCCACCGGATGATCGGGATCACGTACGCGTAGTTATGCGCTTGAAGCAGCGTGAGGCACTTGCTGTCGTAGAATCCGCGATCAAGATAGACGGCCTTGACCTCGGTGTCAAGGCCGTCGAGGACACCGAAGAACTCAGCGAGGACGCTGCTGGCGGTATCGCCGTCTTCGAGACGGCGCACCGCCAGCGTGTAGCGTTTGTTCTTCACACGCGCGTAGAGTGTGGCGTAGGCGTGGAATGCGGTGGTTCCACGCTTGGCTTCCGAGTGATAGAGGTTCTCCGTGTCGTCTTCATCACCGTAGTAGGGCCGCAGGTGGAGGTCTGCGCAGACCTCCACCTGCTCAGGAAGCAGTTCGACGATATCTCGTCGAAGAAGCGTGTTAGCGACTCGTTCGAGCCGTTCGGGCTCGAACTTCGTCCGGAGATGGTAGAGGATCGTGTTGGCATCGGGGCCGTTCTGACTCGAAGCACAGAGCGTAGAGACAGAGGTCCCGTCGGCGCAAGCGCCGACGAGGACCTCATAGATGTCCTCAGCAGTGATTTCAGCGTTATTGGCTAAGGAAAGTGGAACTTCCTCGTCAAGGCTGTTGACGAGAAAGTTAAGAAGCTGGTCCTCGTGAATCTCACTGTCTGCTTGCTGGGTCGTAGACACACCTTCAGCAAGCAGACGTTCTAACTAAGCGGCTTTGTGAAGTACTGATTCTGTTTATTGTTGGGTCAGCACTCTTGATTCACGGGTTGTTCCGGGGGATTGAACAGGCCGTCCACGGAACCGAAATCCCTTCTAATTAACTCACGTTTTGGGAATTGCGCTATACGTGAACGCGCCATCAATATTGCATCGAGAAATTCACACATCCACTGAGCAATTGTTCCACACCAAATCAGCTGGTGAGAACCCGTCTCAATATGATGAGCCGCTTCGGTAAGTACAGGGAATATCCGTTCCGGTGTACAGAAAGTCTATACCTTCACGACACGTCCTCCACACTATGAAAGGGCAATTTGAATGGATGGTTATGATGGGCGTTATAATCCTTCTACTCGGGTACACGCTCTACACCGCAGTCAACCTCACAATTTTCCTCAGTAACTACCTTGACTCCTAACGGGTGGATACCTTGAAGTTCGCATCTCTACTGAGAGTCTGTTTCACCGTAGATAGTTTTGACCAATAGGATTCCCACAGAGGCATATCTCCTAATTGGTGGTTTATAGAAATCCAAACGCCGAATCTATGGCAGCGTTGGTATTCGAAGCGCCACCCTGGAATTGAGGCCACTCTGCTGGCTTGGGTTCGGTCGGCGTACACGAATTTTGTTGGCAGCCAGCGACTGCTGCGATTGCTGTTGCAGGGACCGTACTCAGGTATTGGCGACGGGATATGGAGGACATGTTCGAAGGGATGCCCGTCTACCAGTTTAAGCATGTTTGATCTGAACCGAACGGTCCTATAGCCATATACAACAGCAGTAGAATGACCGCCCCAAGACCAGGAAGGAATATACTTGCCAGAAAGAGCGGCTCAAACACCTCAGGTGGCCGCCAATCGAACACGACGACAACCACTAGGAATGCCGTTGAAAGCCAGAGTAACCATTGTACAGGATTTCGGAGCCGCGAATCGAAATCAATGTGCTCACGAATCAACTGAACAATCCGGCTCATGTATTCAAACACTCCAGCGTTCCAGTTCAAAGTTCCGTCTAAGAAAGTATTCGGCCTTGTTTAGACGGCGGAGAAGTATCCTGAGGATCAGCGGGATCGCGCTCGCAACCGCCGCCGGTTTCGGTGGTGCGAGTGTGGGTTCGGCCCTGGCCGACGGCGGCGTCGACACGGATTTCAACCCCGACAAACGCGACGAAGTCGGCGGATTCCTCGACGACGTCAGCGACTTCTCCGATCAAAAGGAGTACGCCAAGGACCTCTCCAAGGCGCAGAAAGAGGCGATCGTTGACCTCTACATGAATGCTGATCTGGAAGTCACCACGTACTCCAACTCTGCGGGTTTCCAGACTAACGACAGCTACACCACCGCGACTGAGACCGTCGAAGCCGAGGGGTCGGTTCCGGTCCAAGGCACGGTCTACGTCCACAAGCAGATCCTCAGCTGGGACTACAGTGGCGACGACTACAAGAATCCCTCCCAGCAGCTCCAGTACTCGCTTCCCGGTCCGTACGCGACGTTCCAAGGGAAGACCGAGGATAACATCAACGAAGGCGCTTCGTCGTTCATCGCAACTCTGTCCGCCAAGTACGCGTTCGAACTCGTCGGCGTCACACGTGGCGGCGAAGCCACGACCGTCACGGAAGGGAAGGAGAACGGCGACCACGAAGTGATCGACAAGAAGGCCCCGACCGGCTGACTGCACCGGAGCTCAAGTATCCCCGCGCCATTTTTTGACCCGAGCTGTTTCCGTGACAATCCTCGCTATCGGTAGTATATCGAACGGCAAAATTTTTACACGAATTCAGCGTATCGAGAATATGGCCCTCCGAACAACCATTCGACACTCGATTCGCAGTCTCGACACTCCACAGGAGGCGGTATCGCGATGACTGCGATTCAGACGACTGGAGTTACCAAACGCTACGGTGGTGAACCGGCCGTCGCGGACCTTGACCTTACAGTCGAAGACGGCGTCGTCTACGGCTTCCTCGGACCGAACGGCGCTGGAAAGTCCACCACCATCGACATGCTGATGAACTACACGCGCCCGTCCACGGGCAGCATCACCGTTCTCGGACTGGACGCGCAAGAAGACGCCAGCCAGATTCACGCCCGAACCGGCATCCTCCCCGACCGGTTCGGCGTCTACGGTACTCTCACCGGGCGCGAACACGTCGAATACGTCCTCGATGCCAACGACGCCACTGGCGACCCCGAAGTGGTTCTCGACCGCGTCGGCCTTGGCGACGCAATCGATCAGCGCGCTGGCGGCTACTCGAAGGGGATGCAGCAACGACTCGGGCTTGCGATGGCGATCGCCGGCGAGCCCGAGCTTCTCATCCTCGACGAGCCGTTCTCCGGCCTCGACCCCTACGGCGTCCGCCTCGTGAGAGATGTCGTTAAGGCCGAGCGTGACCGGGGGGCGACCGTCTTCTTCTCCAGTCACGTTCTCGACCAAGTCGAACGAGTCTGCGACCGAGTCGGCCTGCTCGCCAATGGCCAATTGATTGCTGAAGGTACGCCGACCGAACTCCGCGACGTAGCCGGCGTGAAAACCCGGCTTCACATCGAAACAGCTGATGAGGACGCGGCGATGGCAGGCGTCCGCGAGTTCGACGGCGTCGAGGACGCCACCTACGAGGCCGGCGAACTCGTGGTTACGTGTCCACGGACCGCCGGTTACCAAGTCCTTCGGACGCTCGAAGATGCGGGAGTGAGCATTCGGTCCTTCGACGTCGAGCAAGGAACGATCGAGGACGCCTTCGTCGAGCTGGCTGACGCCCGAGCCGATTAATCGATACTTCGACGACGGTAGAGCGCGACAGCAACCGCAAAGGGGACGAGCGCCCACAGGAGCAATTCGACTAGGGCGACGGACGGATGTAGATACCAGACGGGCACGTCAGATCCGTACTGTATTCGGACGACGATCAGATTGGAGAACTGATTCGGCTGTAGTTCACGGATAACGTTGGTCGCGGAGGCTGCGGAGTTCGGAACGCTGAGAATCGCATTCGTTACGACGGTTGAGAGTCGTAGCGGTGGGAGCCAGCGAACGACCAAGTAGAGTGGATTGGCCGGTGGAGAAAACCCCGAGACGGTCGTGCCCGAGAGCGCCCCGTAGAGCGTGTTCGAGATCTGGAACCACGTGAGGTAAACGGCGGCGAGGGCGAGGACCGTGAATCCGGCGACTGTTTGACTCTGCAGAACCGTCGACAGCGAGACGCCAATCCCAGCCATCACGCCGACGAACAACAGGATGTACGCGAGGAAGACTGCGAACGTATCGAGCGGAACGACGCCGTATTGGGGAACGGCGACCAGACAGGTGAGGGTGACCGCGAGAACTAATGGAATAGCGAATGCGGCTGCGCGGCCGAGGGTGAAGCCGACGAGCGTCTGTGTGCGTGACACTGAGGTGCCGGCGGTGAACCGAATCGCGCCCGTGTCCCGCTCGCGAATCACAGCCCGGAACGTCCCGAAGAGCACGCCGAACCCGCCGATGAAATCCAGCGGTGTCTGCAGGGCAGCCAGCGGGACGCGCGAGCTGAGCGCCTCCTGAATGTACGTGGGTTGTGAGAGACTGAGGACGGCAGCGACGAACACGAGTGCACCGACGAGCCAGACGATTGGGCTGCGGGCGAGCCGGTGGAATTCACGGCGGGCAAGTGGCTGCCACGACCCGGGCAGTGAATCGACGACTCGACCCCGTCCCGGCAGCCAGTTGGTGTAGCGACCGCCGAGCCGGGGCAGGGATGGCATGGCGTCGACGAGGCGGCGGAATGGCTCGCTCTGACTATGTGGGGCGAGGTCGCCGCGCTGGAAGATTGTGATACCGCCCGCGAGCGCGAGCGCCGGCCACGCTAGCAGGAACCCCACTGCCCACCACGGGGAAACCGGTGGGGGTGTTGGAGCGAACGCCGCTGATCGGCGTAGCGCATCGGTAACCTCCGTGATGGCGGTATCGGGGCCGATGGGGACGCCGAACAGCCAGTTCGTGAGCACGAGGAACGCACTACTGGGTGAGAGCCAGCCGGCTATCTCAAACAGCTTGGGATGCGCGAGCTCGCTTCCAGGAGTGGAACCAGTCGTGAACTGCCATACGAGTGGGAGCGTGATGCCGTTCCAGAGTGTGAGGCTGATGGTCACGATGGTTCCGAGGATGAGTGCGCGAGTCGTTGACGAGCTAGCGGCCGAGAGTCCGACGATTAATCCAGTCCACGCGAACACGTACGCTGTCAAGACGGCGAGAAACCCGAGGAACAGCACCGGGGAGGATTGGCCGTACCGGAGTACGTCGTGTCCGACGACGAGGATGGTAGCGGTGAGGATTGGGATGAGGAGGGCTGTCCCGCGTCCGAGGACCATTTCGAGAACGAGGCGAGGCCGGGTCGTTTTGGTGCCGAGGAGGATGCGGGCTGTGCCGGATTCGCGTTCGCGGGTGATGGCTCGGAAGCCGAGGGCGGCAGCAGCAAACGGGACGACGAGTGCGGTTGCGGACTGGGCGTGAACCAGTGAGACTGCGTTGCCGATGATTTGAGCGGCCTCTGGGCCGGGTCGGGCTGCGATTCGACTGAAGACGATGAACACCAGGGCGGCAAGCCACGCGGTCTTTCCACGTAGATACCGCCGGCATTCCGTTCGTGCGATCGTGGTGGAGGGCATGTTTCGGGATTTGTCTTAGGTGTGCTTATTGAATTGCTAATCTGAGATGGTTGACTATCAGCCTCGAGGACGTTGCCGGCCGTATTATCGAGTTATTCTCCTGGACGGAGTGCGCCGACTACGCCCACCGCTAATCCGATTAGCATAATCCCGACTTCGAAGTCCATCGGGAGCGAACTAGTGCTGATGAGGATAAACCCCCCGAACAGCACGAGCAGAATTCCTAATTGCACTTCGGTTTCTTTCTTCATAGAATCAGTTTCTTCCCATTTCGAGATAAGGATTGGGGGATTGTTCTATGCTCGATCCGAGTATTAGCTAGCGAACGCTGCTCTTCAAGGATATTGAGGGAACTGAGCGCCCACTATATATGTTGGATTTGTGGTTCAGATGGTTGCTCATTATAGGAAGTGAGTCTATCAATTGAGGTACAGCCCTGTTGCCCCTCAATAGGGAAGCAGTCAGCGTTAGCCAACAATTCCAGCCGTTTGGAGGTACGTGCCAATCATCAGTCCCAGCGTGCTCGCTCCGCCGATACGGACGGCAGAGCGTCTCGAAACTCCTGTTACACCAAAAATAAGCAGCGTGACGGGAATTCCACTTAGGCCGGTCGCAACTACGTCTGATGTACGTTCGAACGGATTCACGAGTAGATACGCCACCAGCAAGCAGGCACCGAGTGCGACCGCTATAATTCGGTCACCGTCGGTGGAGAGCAAACCCATAGCCAAACTTACAGAGGAGGTTGTATGAGGATTTCGACGACGCTGGCTGAGCGGTCATCGGTAGACTTGCATCCTACTGAGCGGCTGTTTCACCATGATAGTATTTGACTAATAGGATTCCAACAGAGGAATGTTCCCTAATTGGTGGTTTGTAGAAATTCGAACGCCGAATCTGTGCTGCCCACCTTGCTGTCCGGAACCGACTCCCCAGCCAACACCTGTTGACTGCCCTGTTCACGGGATACTGTTTCTGGGACCCATTCTTCACATCGATGGAATCATTCACGGTGCTATACTACGGTGCCTGGCCGTTCTTCCTCGCGATCATCCTGCTTGCTGCTGGCGCTGAATATTATACGCTGAACAGGCGCAATACCACGGCGTTCACGCCGTGGATACGCGCCGTCACTCGGTGATACGTTCCACCGCCAATTGCATAGCTGAGTTTCCAATCCATACTTTCAAGTGCCAAAAACTGCTATACAGCAGTAAGGTCAGGTCGGAACGGAGCGGATTCCGAACGACCTTCGGAGGCGGCCAGCCCGCCACTCAATGAGACAGTATCCGAAACGCCGACGCGGTGAACACGAATCCTCGAAGGGTTCGCCGTGTGCCCGTCGGCCTGAGCAAGCCCGACGATACCTCCGAGTCCGTTGAACTGTCAGCGACTCCCTGCTGGCAAAAACAACAGCTGGGAGTCACCGACACGGAGGATAGGAGTAACAGCCGCTTGGCACGGCTAACCAGCCACCGACCACGACGACTGGGTTAGATGTGAACTCCCGTAAAGTGGCGGCATCCATGGTTGCAAACCTGGCACTCCCACCGCTCGGGATTCCTCCGCCTTCAGGCGGAGGAGGATGTCAACTTCGGCAAACTCATCTCTTGTCTCGTACAGGTGCTTGACTCACCAGAACTATTTTGATAGGTACCTGCCATCATTCCCTATGACAGTTGCAACCGCAGTCCGGTACACAGGCAGCGCGCTGAGTGTCGTTTTCGCAGTTACGCTTCTCGGGCTCGCCGCCCTCCATGGTGTTGCCGGCGTCCAAGCTGCGGTCATCCCAGCGATTGGTGGATGTACACTTCTCGGTGGCGCGCTCGCACTTGCACCCGAAACAAGCCGTGACCTCATCGTATTCCTCGGAGCACTGATTCTCGCGATGGTCTCTGTTGGTGGATTTATCGCTGCTGGCCGCTTCCTCTAACACGAAACTACAAATCGAGGCTCGCCTGCTTTGGTTCACTCTCCGTGTCCTTATTACGACGCCGTGATCGGTTTCTTGGTTCGTGAACCGGCTCGTTGAATACCAAGAAAGCACTTACCGGAGCCGTGGAAGCGTTCCGGTATGAAGCGACGCCACGTTCTTCTTGGATCGGCAGCTGCGGTAGCGGGGTTGGCAGGCTGTTCCTCGGATGACAGTGGGTCTCCAACAGGATCCGATGAAACTCTCGGAACTGCAACGCCAGAATCGGAGACAGCAACGGATACGACATCATCGAGAGCAACTAGGGAAGGACTCACTGAGTCTGGCGTTCGTCTCACCGTCACGCAAATCGACGAATCGGACCTCTCCCGCTACTCTGACGGCGAGATATACGAATTCAGCGAGTTGACTCAGGAACAGCAGGAACTCTTCGAAAAAGCCCTTGAACAAAATGGGGTGGCCCTCAATCAACACAACGAGTTTAAAATGTCTGGAGAAAATGCTCATCGAGTTATTATCTATCAAGATGACTATTACCGGATGGATTACTCAACAGTGTGATTGCAGGCCTACTGAGCGATTGTACCACACCAAATCAACTGGTAAGAACCCGCCTTGTTGGTTGAGTAGCTTCGGTAAGTACAGGTGAGCTACCGATTAATTGGCCCTACTAATGAAACTGCAACAATACTTATCTTCCAATAACTCAAAGGCGTCGCTTATGATCCTCAGTGTGTGGGAGGTGTTCCTCTCCTTATTCAGAGGAGGTGAGGAATCAAAGGGGGAATCCGGTGAAGAATCCGGCGGGGAGGAATCCGAGGGGCGCTTTGTTCCGTCCCCGCTGGACTTGTCCGTCCGAATCGGCCACGGTGGGTCGGACAGCCAGCGAGTCCGTGAACTCGCCAAAATAAACAAACAAGCAGAAGAAATCGAGGAACAACGACGCGATAACTAAGCACGACGATTAATCGTCTCTGAATAAAGAAACCGTATTGGCAACTACCGCGATTAGTGGTACAAGAAGATTATAATAGCTGGCCGCTAATCTTTCAAGTACCGAGATGGTCTCACGACGACAGTTTCTTGCGACAACTGTTGGCTCTGGGTTGGTTGGTCTCACCGGATGTATGGGATTGTTGAATTCGGGAGACAACAGCTATACGTACAAAATCATGGTATTGAACGCGACAGAAAACCCAACGGCGGTCTCGCTTACAGCGAGGACTGATACTGGTGATCTAATTCTTTCAGAAGAGTACACGCTAGCTGCACAGAAGGGAGATTCAACAAATCGCTTCTCAACAGCTCCAGACCAGATTACTGTGGAAACCGATCGTGGACAGTCCCAGGAATTCCGATACGACGCGACAAACTGCCCCGGCGACAACGCGACAATTTCAATCTACTTTGGCGATGAAATCCTCGCTGCAGGCACCTGCGGAACGATTACAGCCCTTTCCTCAGACTGACAGTCCCGCTAATCGGAACACCCAGCCGTTCAAAGCCCATATCACCGCTCATAGTTTGGTTCGTTCTTCGACGGTGACGTTGTAGGTTCGCGTCATTTGCTTTTCGCCGACACTGAGTGTGACAGTTACGTCCTCCGGGATGTTTTCGCGGAGGGTTTCTTGGGAGAGACGTGGCGTTTGGGTGGTGTCACCGACCTTGTTGCGCGTCCAGACGACTGCGACGTGCACCGTCGGTTTGGAGGCTGCTTCAACCGTGATGCCGTCTAAGGTTTGATTGGACGCATTCGCAGTGAGTTCTTGACGGACTGCTTGAGCAGCAATCGATGTACCCATGTGCTTTAGCCAAAAGTCTGCGGGAGCAGTCCCGTAGACCGGTTCTTTGGTTACATTCCCAGTCGTTTCGTTAACCGACGTCCGGTATTCCTCGATGTACTCGATAGTATTGTTCTCAGCATGGTAGGTGTGATTAGTCGTGAGTTCTTCGTGAACCGTGAGATGGTCGGCCATTTCAGATATCGTCGCAGGTGCTGGTTCTGTGGAGTCGGCTGGTGAGGTCGTGGTTGGATCGGTTGGTGGGGTTCCCAGACAGCCAGCGGTGACAATAATGAGTGTGAGAAGACAGATTGGAAGCCGAGACCTGTATTTATCGGGCATAAAAATGTATAAGAATATGGGGGTTAAACGCTTTGTGGGGAGCGAATCGATCAAGAAATCCACCGCCTGGCTCGGCGTTACTCGCTTGCTGCTCTTGCCTGCCAGTTGACGTCGCCGTCAGCACCGGGGATATGTAAACGAGCGTATTGTGATGGCGTATCATCCTCAGGACCGCCACCGTTCGGCATGAATGAGAACGAAATCGAATCTTCAGCGAACGACTCGACACGCGCCTTCAGCGTGACAGAAGACCCAGCCGGGGCTGAGACGAACTCATCCCGAATCTCGGTATCACCCGATGGAATCACTTCCTCGAAGGTTGCTGGTGATGAGTGGTCAACCGTTGTGACTGTCACCGAGAGGTCGAATTGAGAGGTATTATAGACCCATAGCGTCCCGCTTGGATAGTTTGGTCCGGGAACATCGTCATCAGATGTGAATAGGCCGGTACAGCCGCACGTCGCAACGGTTGTACTCACGCCAACCGTTGTTAGAAACCGTCTTCTGGATGACATAATTCTTGGTTTTGCGTCCATAGTATATATAATCACATTGGAGTCCGGGAATAGCTCTGATCTACTGATTTCACCAACTGCGGTCTTGAACTGCAACTCTGCGAGCGATAGCCTCTGAGGGTATCATACTCGCCGCTATTCAACGACCTCGAATGGAGCAGCGAGCGCGATGCCTGCATCATGTTCGGAGAAACCCCAGTAGATGAACCGGTAGGTGGCTGGTGTATGTATCGTACACCGTTGGAACGGGCCTGAAAATTCGTTAGCACTGAGTGTCATTTCCCAGCGGAGTTCTTCGCCTGGTTCCAGCACTCGTTGCGACGGCGACCACTCGTACTCTTCGGGCACGCCGATGGTATTCCGCCACGTGCCATCAGGGGTTAACCGCTGAATCATATATCGAGGTTTCCCCAGTGTGGTGAGTGGGTCAGTGGACTCGTTTGTGAGTGTCGCCACGAATTGCTCACCTGGCGCAATAGATTGTGGCACCGTCAACGATGCATACCGAAGATAGTCCACGATCGACCGCTTCGTGAACACGTCTCCGACGTCACGATAGCCCGAAGCGCAGACCTCCTGATCATTTCCTGTGATGGAATCAAGGCATCCAGCGAGGGCGATTGTCCCGGCTGAACCACCGAGTGCGAGAAGCTGACGACGTGAGGGGGGAGGGCTCATAGTAGAATCAACTGCACCTCGTAGTATACCTTTTTGCCACTGCTCCCATTAAACTGGCTGCTAGACACAAACCTACGGAACGGCTGTTCCACGTCAAATCCAGTTGGTGAGAAACCATCTTAATGTGATGGATCGCTTCGGTAAGTTCAGGGCGATAACCGCTCATTCGCGTCAAACAGCATGGCCTGTTTCATACTCGATAGATGCTACCCCTGCGTCGTCGATGGATACTCAGTACCTCACAAAGCATTCTCGGCTAGCTGTTTCTGAAGCCTGAGTTCCACGGCGGAGCTGTTGTGCTGGTGGTCTTGACGAGAAGATCTCCGACGAACCGACGGAGAGCTGTCGCTGTCGGC
>NZ_JAJJZH010000014.1:0-43100 GCF_021029015.1 Halobacterium sp. KA-6 | reverse complement strand
TTGGGCAATCGGCACAATCTCACCAGTGAAGCGGGAGATTTGTGTCATAGGCAACCAAATCTCTCCGCTTCAACTCCTTTGATTTAGCGACCCATCCCGACGCCGTCTAGTGATTCAACAGAGCCCTCTTGGAATACTACACCGCTCGTATTTGCTGAAAACCGGTATATATTGCAATGAGGCCCACATACTTCATAGGTCAAAATAGACCGTACATTATGCTCACATGGGCCAAGCTCTTGCTTTTCTACGGTGCGAACGTGGTGGTGTGGCTCGGAATCGCATTACTGTACGTTCATTACTTCCACGAATCCGACGAGGAAATTCTTGGAAACGCCCAAGACGAGTCCAGTACCGATCGGGGGGTCGATCATGGTTGAGACTATCATCTACGTCGAGTTTATTCTCTATCTTGTCGCTCTCCTCGTGATCGGCGCGTACGGCAGCCGCCTCACCGACTCAGTCCCCGACTATCTGCTTGGCGGTCGCAAATTGAACATGTTCACTGGCGCGTTAAGTGAACAGGCAAGCTTGTGGAGCGGATGGCTTGTCGTCGGCTTCCCAGCACTTGTCTACGCGAACGGTATCTCGTCGTTGTGGTGGATGGTCTGGCAGATCCCGCTTGGACTCGTGACTTGGGGGATACTGGCGAAACGGATCGGCCGCTATTCACGCGTCCTGAAGTCCCTGACTATCCCTGGGTTTCTATCCTCCCGATACGGAGATACCAGCCACCTCATCCGCGCCACAAGCACGCTCATCATCGGTGTGTTCATGGCGGGATACATCGCAGGCCAATTACTTGCCGCCGCCAGCGCAATCTCCGTCGGCTTTGAACTCTCCTACGAGCTCGGGTTCGTGATTTCACTCAGTGTCGTCGTCATCTATACCGTAATGGGTGGATTCACCGCGTCGGCATACACTGACGTCCTTCAGGCACTGTTGATGACCGCCTTCGCCATCATCGTCCCAATCGCCGTATTGGTGGTTATTGGTGGACCAAGTGAGCTGATGACCCAGTTCAACAACGTTGCCAGTGACAATATGACTTCGTTTACTGGTGGCCGGTCGCCGTATGAGTTCCTCATCTTCTCGACAATTGCTGTCATCGCTCTGGGGGGGCTGGGTCAACCGCACGGCGTCGTCCGATACATGGGATGGAACGGCCGTCCAGAGCCGGCTACGCCATGATTGTCGCGGTTGTATTCATGCTGATCGCGCTGATCGGGATCCCGATCATCTCAATTGGTGCAGTAGTGATGCTTCCTGGAATCGAAAATCAGGACCTCGTCGCGCCAATGATGATTCTCGAAACGCTCCCACCGTGGCTGGCTGGGTTCCTCCTTGCAGGAGGCGTCGCAGCAATTATGAGCACCGCTGACTCGCAGCTCCTTGTCGCTGGCAGCGCGTTCGGCGAGGACGTGTACGACGGAATTCTCAATCAGGACGCAAGCGACAAACAAATTCTCCTCGCCAACCGCGTGGCCGTCCTCGCCATCGGCCTCTTGGCTGCTGCTTGGGCTTGGGTGACACCAGGGTCAGTGCACACGACAATCCTGTTCGCATGGGCTGGCCTTGGTGCGAGCATCGGCCCCCCGCTCGTTCTGTCCGTCTATTGGAAGAAAACAACAGGGCCTGGTGTCCTTGCAGGAATGCTTGTTGGACTGGTCACAACGATCATCTGGAATCAAGCGTCCGGGGGGCCGGGCATGATCTTCGACGTTTACGAACTCCTGCCATCATTCACATTGGGCATGCTCGCAGTCATCATCGTGAGCTACCTCTCCGGCCCGCCGAAACGCGGTGAAGACGAAATCGAACGGGAACTTCAAGAAATTGCGAAGCCGCTGCAAGACGAAATCGACCTCGTCCGGGAACGACAAGAAGTCGCAGAGGCAGCCTCGAGCCAGCAGTCACCGCAGCCAACGGCGCTTACAGAAGAAGAGATCGCAACAGCCTATCTTGCAGACCGGCAGCTAGATGATCTCTCCGCGGCGGATAGCTAACTTCCTCAGCGCCCAAGAAATTCGTCATTGAATCGCTTCGGGGGTTTGACCTCCGAGGCACGTACCCCAATCAACCTGTGACTTCTTCTATCATAGTCTATTAATTTCTGATGATTATATATATATTTTTCATCAAAACATTTAATTTTTGATTGGGTTCGGCGAGGCACGGTCTAGTTCTGGACGTCCTCGATCGGTGTGTTTCAATCGAGCGATTGATGCGGTCTGCGGCGGTTGCAGTAATGCATGAACTATTCAAGCCACTCCCGTACGCTCAACCGACTGTCGACCCAGGAATTATGGAAGTGGTCGACCCGCATCTTGGGGGGCGTGAACCCATTTTTCGATGAGGTTTCGGTTAGTATAGTTGACCCGACCGCTCAACCTTAATCAAGCAAGGGAGGTCCGATAGCCGAATTGATCGACCAGAAACTCCACCTCTGAGAGATAGTGTTTCTCATGGAGTCCAGCTAGGAACGCATCCGCCGGATCAGTACCATGTCGTCCGAACAACGCGACATCGAGAATCAGCTTCGTGCCGATATCTATTGCAGCATACAACCAAGACACTTACCGTTAATTTTGACAGCGGTCTCGTCAACGGCGACCCTTGACGGCTCGCCTCAGGCGGGTCGCAGCCGTTGTCAGCTAGCCGATTCATCCAGTTCCAAACCACTCCATGAGATCGTTGGACGGCTCATTTCGCTAAGATCGTTGTTATTTCTCTGAGAGAACAACCGGTTTGGTGGAGGCGGACGGCGAACGCCCTGACGGGCGTCGCCGTCCGCTCTTTCTCCCAGGATTCTTCTAAGTCTGGTTCATAGCTCTTGATGAGTAGGTCTGCGATCATCTCCCCAATTCACTCAACGACCTACTCACTTCTCAAACTCACTTAACTAGACAGTGCCATTTTGAAGAGCTGTCGGATTTTAATAACCCTAGTTCTATACAGTGTTCTTGGTTTAGTAAACTGGTACCATGGATAGTTCTGGAGCTTGAGCTATACTCTGCTACATTGGTTAACTCGTAGCACTAACAAGTGGTTGTTATTTATACTCTATCAGATCCCTCTGAACGTATTAGTGGCAGACGAGTGTATGATGACACTTGAACCGCTAACTTGTGATTGGGCACTGTTCAGACTGAATGATTTTAGATGAAGGCGGTGGTTTACAGCCATGTTTCGACGGTTGCTGGCTCAGCGTGCCAAAAATGATTTCTGAATTGGTTGGTTCGGCATTTTAATTCTTTGAAGATGCGTTCTGCGGCATTCCGATTCCAATGTGTTTGATGCTGGAAGCAGCGTCCGTGGTGATGGGGTGCAGCCTGAAACCATGGCGCTCCATCAACCAAGAACGTTGCCGCTTCGACGTGATGTTTCTCGCGGAGTTCACGGAGAAACAGCTCAGTGAGAGTCTGTATTCGCGTCGAAAACAGCCGGACGTGGAGGTATTTCTTGGTTGCTGCATCGACAGCAGTATACAGCAAGTAACGCTGGTTGTTGAGTTGGATCACGGTTTCGTCGATCGTAACGTGATCCGGGCTTTTTCGCCAGTCGGCTGTAAGCCGGCTTTCTCCCAGCCAATAATGAACGGTTGATTGAGCATGTTCGACACCGAACGTATCGGGACTTAAAACTGTATTCGAAAGTGATAGTCCGGACACATGGAGATGGATACCGAGTTTCATTAGTCACGCAGTGTCTCTTCTCGCTCCACAAACCTAACTCAATCCAGATGGTACCACCGGTAAGGCGGATGATTTCGGGCATGGATACCTAGCAATCCATCCGTCCCATTCTTTAATCCTAATCTAAACAGGGCCCCCTGATTGTGTATGTATCATTATAAGAGAAGCGACCAGTCAGGTTTGAGTAGCCATTGATATATCGCGGTTATGAATCCCATTTTTATTAAGGCATGCTTCGCTTCTCCGGGTATATTTTGCTACGACACTAAGTCAACTGCTCGGAAAATGATAGTTAGGAAACCGGTTGAAGTAAGGTAGGTGCGTATTACTCCTCCTGGGCTGGCGGCTGTGAACTAGCTAATCCACTTTGGCTGGTACGAGGCCACAGAAGGGACGCACCGATTGCGGCAATGAACCCGATTGGAGGTGCGATGAGCCGCACAGTAATAATCGAGCTAAATCCTAGCGAAACCCAGAGAATCGTTGCTGCCGGGCCGGCCACAAATGCTGCAATGAGCCCGGCTTTTGAGAAGTAGCGTTCCCGGAAGAATAGCAGTGTGAAGGCAGGACCGAAAGCGGAGAAAAGACCGGTTCCAGCGTAGCTCACTAAGGTATAGACAAGGTTCGACGTCAGGACTGCGGTAAGGAGTCCAACAGCCCCAACAGCAAGGGTCGCAATACGTGAGATTCGTAACTCGACTTTCTCACTGAACTCGCGGTTTTTAGTTAACACCTTATTGTAGATGTCCTGTGCGGCCGAAGAGCTGGCAACCACGATCTGTGAGTCTGCAGTTGACATCATTGCTGCGAGTGCCCCCGCGAGCAACACTCCGCCCAGTAAATCAGGAGCATGGGTTAGTACCATATACGGAAGAACCATTTCGCGGTCTGCTTGAATGGTCTGCGGCGCGCCGTTGAGAACACGCGCCAGAAGACCCAGTAGAAGCGCACCCGAGGAGGTTAATAACCCCCAGACGCTTGCGACGACGATGGCGGTCTGACGGTCGCTGTCGTCGCGGATTGCCATCATTCGTGCGTTCAAGTGAGGATACCCACCAAGGTATTGGAAGAGCCAGCTTAGACCTGCACCGACGAAGATGAGTGCTGCTGCACCCTCTCGCCCGCCAAAGAGTGATGTGCGATGTCCACCTGAGGCAGCGAGCCCACCCATGAGTGAGGTTGTTGGGTCGAGGAATAGGTTGATAAGCAGGTACCCTGGTAGTACGACCAGCGTGATTAGCATCAATAGTGCTTGCATGGCGTCCGTCCACACGACTGCGGGGAATCCGCCAGCAAGTGAGTACGCGGTGACGAGCACTGCAATGGCGAGTAAACCGAGGAATGGGTCAATTCCGAAGACTTTCTCCAGAATTTTTCCGCCGGCGAGGAATTGTGCTCCGACGTAACCCATATAGAATATGAAGGTTACAATGGCGGGCAGGACGCGTATGATCGGGGCATCTGAGGGCAGTTTTTCGGCCAACAGGCCGATTGGTGTAATCGCGCCTGTTTCTTTGCGGCCCTCCATGAATGGGCGAGCATAGACTATCCACTGGAAGATGGCACCGAATGTTGTGCCGACGAGTACCCAGACGGCTGAAACACCGATGGCCCATGCCAATCCTGGAACACCAAGTAGCAGCCATCCGGACATTCCGGAGCTACGTTCGGAGAGGGCGAGTGCCCAGCCTGGTAGCTTCTCACCTCCGAGAAAGAAGTCCATCTCTGTTTCAATGATTTTTGACGCCCAACGTCCGATCACAATCACGAGTATCAGGTATCCAACTAATCCGATGGATGTGTGAATGCCAGCTTGTACCATGTTACGTCTCTCCACCCTGCCGTATTTTACCGACCAATATAATGGTTTTCATCACCATCTCACGGCCTTCCTCATGTTTTATACCCACACAGTTGACATCCGCCTCCGGATGAAGGCGGAGAAATCCCGAGGTTGGGATCTTACGGTTTGGAGTCTACCACCTCTCGTCGAGGTTGGAATCCCCGAGAGAGGTCATGGAGGTAGACTGCGGGCTGTGCCAACCAGCCGGTACTCCTATCCCCAGACAACTGCCCGGAAGACTCGGAGTTACTTTCATTCAGGTCAAGACGGATGTTTTCCGCCCCATTCACGTCGGCGTTGAACGCCCCATCACACGTCTCGCAGACATACAGGCCCCGCTCAACACGCTGACTCTCATCCTCTCCCCCACAAACGCAACACGTTTTACTCGTGTTGTGTTCGGATACTTCCAGACCTCGATCCCCTCGACTTTCGCTTTGTATTCGAGGATGTACTCCCATGCTTTCGGGTGTTCTTTGTGATTCACGCCTTTTGAGAGGCGGACGCGATTGTTTTGGTGTCGTGGTTGATGCCGTTTTGCTTCCACGTCACCGTCGAACGAGGATGTTCTTCGTGAACGCGGCGGCCCTGTTAGTCGTAGTAGTTTTGTTTGCGATAGCCGGGCGGGTTGTCTCGCTCGTCGTCACTGGAGTCCCAAGAGTTGAAGGCTTCAGCGAGTTCCTCCAGAACGCGCTGACTGGACTGTGAGTGTAGTCCGTTGTATTTTGGATGAGTCTTCAACTCGTCTTTCAGCTCGCTGTGGGCCGGAATTTCCCTGGTTTCGTCCCAGACTTGGCGGGAATAGTAGTTCGCAGCGTTCCAGAGTTTGCTGGCACTCCAGCCGTGTCGGTCGAGCGACTCCGCTACCTGACTGTGGTTGCGGATTGTCGCTCGATGGGGTCGGTGGACTTCCAGCATACTGTCGAACGGCTGTATAATGTCTTATACTTATTTCTCTTCTAAAAGGTCCGGGTTGAGAACGGTGGAATATCCGGCCCTGTCGGAGTCGATGGACTGTGTCACTGAGTGACGGCGCGTATCCACGGCCTAAACGCCGTGGGATTGCGCCTGCTCAGCGTATGATTCGTTATTCGGTCACATGACCAAGTCATCCCCACGATTCGTTGATGTCCTGTCAGCGATTGCTCTCAAGAAGAGCCGACTAGTAGACTACATATATGGGTTAGAAATAAACCTCCAAATCTCACTCAAGCTCCGACTCAATCGCGTCAATAGTGTTAAACAGATATTCGACAATCTGGTCTTCAATTCGCTCAGTAGTCATCCGGAACGGGGCGCCATCGATCGCCAGAGATCCTAAGACGCTTCCATCAGGTTTTGTTATCTTGGTACCTACACCCCGAAGCCCTTGCCGGTCTTCCTCATCGTTTATCGCGTATCCCTGTTCACGAACCTTCTCAAGTTCTTCTTTCAGTGCTGATCTCTTCGTGATCGTATTCTCAGTCAACTGGGGGAGCCCCCATTTATCGATGATATCGTCCACACGCTCCTCAGACATCTCTGCAAGCAATACCTTGCCGTTGGCTGTCGCATGCATGTACAGGTACTGTCCGATCTTGAAATCAGTCATTGCAGCTCCGCCAATGGTGTGCTCTATAACTATGAGCCGACCATTCTCCTCAACAGCAAAGTCAGTTTCCTCGGGGATCCTGTTCGCAAGTTCCTGCGCTTTCTCTCGTACCACACTAAACGTGGGTTCTTTCTGCTTGGCATGTTCGGTATGTGAAAGAAACCGCAATCCCAGTTGGTACTCGTCGTCATTCTTCACGAGATATCCGAGTTCTTCGAGTGTATTCAGATGGTAGTAGAGTGTGCTCTTGGGCAGGTCGAGGCGTGATTTGAGCTCGGTGAACGTGGTCCCATTTGTGTCTTGTACCGCCTGAATCACTGCAAACGATGTTTCCGTTGTCGTGAATGTCCGTTTTTCGGCGGTCATGAAGTACCAGTACATGGCCCCAGACAAAAAGGTTCGCATAACCCGAACTAGTCTAGAACCGTATCTTCTATGTCTGTGGTAACCAATGGCTACAATCTGAGTTTATAGATGCTGTCTAGACAGCCCCTCAGGTTCAGAGACTCAAGAGCCATTATTCGGATCTATACCGGTGTATATCTTCATAGCGGGCGAACGTGCCACGATAAGGTGTTCATATTATACGAACTAAGTGAAGGATAGTTTTTATCATGGTCGAGAAATCAGAGAATTGGGCTGTATTCATATGGGCCCCAAATGGAAACATTACAAGCATATTATTGTAATGGTGAGGTATCAACTTACGGGATGGAACAGCAGAACTTGTTATGGTTACCTCGGTAAACACCCCTCCAATTTGTTCACACTATTCGAACTCTGTGCAGTCGTCCAATCGTGTGCATAAATCCAATCGGCAAAGAGACACCTAGTTGAATAGCAGCTGAGCGATCCCCTCAGCACTATTTCCTTGATGGAGCCCAGTTTGCCGAACAGTGTCAAACCGTTTGTGATCGTCTAGCTGGTCATGCTCAGTAAGATGTTAATTGTTCAGACGCTACCAACATCGATGCTTGACCGACGTGAGGCGCGGGTTAAGCAACAAGATCGGTCATCCGACGGCAGAAGGCCTACTCCAACAAGACGTCCATCCAAGCTATCAAAATTACTTCAGCGGTCAAATATCGAGTATTCCGTAACCCTCAGTCGTCCACCGTCGTAATGTCAACTGAGAGGACCTGAACCATCTCAATGTCCTTATCGTTGTTCAGCGTCCACGCAGTGCGCTCAGTGACGGCCTCGTTGATATCCTCCTCGGCGTGAACGCGGAGGAATCCCGAGCGGTGGGAGTTTCAGGTTTGACGGTCTCACCGACCAGCCAGTCAGTGCGAATCTAACTGGCGGTTCACGGACTGAGTGGGTAGGAGTGCTGGGAGTGCCAAGCCCCCGGTACTCCTATCCTCGGTCATAGAGGAACTCCCAGGGTTGTTTTTGCCTCGCGGGAGTCCGGTAGACTTCGACGGACTCGGAGTTACTTTTGTGGTGTTTGCAAGCAGTCCGGCATCAGCGCTGGTGCATTATAGGAACCAGCTGTTCACCGGACTGGTTCCAGATACTGTCTCATTGCTTGGGCGGACAGGCTGCCTCCGTAGGACGGGTCGGAGTCCGCTCCGTTCCCACCGATTCCTCCTCTACAGTAGGTCAGCCGTTCACGTAACCGTCACCGTGAGAAACGTGGGGGGTGGCGTTTGAACGGTGGTCTGTCACCAGAAGTGACGGCGTGTATCCATGCCGTGAACGCCGTGGGATTGCGCCTGTTCAGGCTATAACGACCGCGTTCTTCCCGCCCATCTCACAAGCTGCAAGTTTCCCGGGCTGTTCAGCGACGTTCTTGGAAAGTTGTTGACCAACCTCGGCGGAGCCAGTAAAGAGAACGGTGTCGACCCGTTCGTCGTCGACGATTGCTGCGCCCGCATCACCGAATCCTTGGACAAGGTTGAAAACACCATCCGGAATGCCACTTTCCTCGAACATCTCCGCAATTATTTGGGCGCACCACGGCGTCTGTTCGGCAGGCTTCCAGACAACTGTGTTACCCTCGACCAACGAAACTGCCATGTGCCAAAACGGGATTGCGGCCGGGAAGTTCCAGGGGGTTATACAGCCCACGACTCCACGGGGATTGCGAAATTGATGGGATGATAGACGTTGTCCAACTCCAGTATGTTTATGCAACTGACGTCGAGAGGTGCAGGTAGAATCGACGCATGAATAGTACGAGTTCGACGACGACCGCCGCGAGAACGTCAGACGTCACACGGCTCACGCTCAAGATATGGCATCCAGATTGTTGGGGATTGCAGGCGACGGAGTAAGTAGACGCTGGATTGCTCATTCATACCGTTCATAGAACCGTCGATAAAACCGTCAAGGGGCATTTCACAGTGTACGCCGACACGACAGCACAACTCGATGAGTTCATCGAATTCACGGAAGGGTCAACGCTAACCCACTCGACGGTTGAGGTGGGACAGAGGTCGGTGAACATGGCACCAAACCCCGGTAATGCGGCCCGCGAGCTGTTTGTCGAGTTCGAACCTGAACACAGTATCAGCGAACAACTCGTTTCACAGGGGTTCATCCATGATGCGTTAGTTCGTGTTGAGAGCGGTGTTGAGTGTTGGCCGGTTTTCATTAATGGCGACCGTGGGGAGATTCATGACCGGCTCGAAACCATCCGGTCGGAAACCGACGCAGAGATTTCGATTAGCAATGTCATTTCGGCTGACGGTGCTGTGTCTGGTCCTGAGAATCGCCTCGATAGTCTTTCACCGCGCCAGCGTGAAGTGTTCAACCTTGCGTGCGAGCGTAACTATTACGGGTGGCCACGTGAAGCCACGACGCGTGGGCTCGCGGACGAACTCGATATCTCAAAGACGACGCTGCTCAAACATCTTCGGAAAGCTGAAGCTAAGCTCCTCAACCCTGATGTTGCTTAACCCCTTGCCGTTTTTTTATTCAGGATCAAAGTGGCGGAATCTTTTGGTTGGGTATCGATTTATAAGGAAGCAGTTCTATGTGAGACGTATGCTGCCTCCGATAGCTAATCAATTCGTTGCTGGAACAACCGCATCCGGTACATTAGATTACGTCTCGGACTGCAACTCGGATGGGATGGGTGCTATCGTAAACCTCCTTGGAGAACACTACGATGACCCCGAGCGCGCTGCCGCTGACACTGATACATACTGCCAACTTGTCTCGGAATTGGCCGCCCACGATATTGATGGCTGCATCTCAGTGAAACCGTCCCAGATAGGCATCGACATCAGCCCAGACGTGTTCGAATCAAACTTCACACGCATCGTTGAGACAGGGGCTAATCACGACGTGTTTGTCTGGTGTGATATGGAAGACCACACAACAACTGACACGACACTTGAGGCCGTTGAGGCGGCAGCACAAGATAATCCTCACGGCGTTGGCATCGCTATTCAGGCAAACCTCAAACGCACAGACGAGGATTTGCAGCGTCTGGTCGATGTTCCCGCAGCTGTTCGCTTAGTGAAAGGCGCATACGACGAACCAACCACCATCGCGTACGAGTCGAAAGCAGCGGTTAACGAGGCCTACAAAAGACACCTCGAATTCCTATTCCGGGAGTTCGACCAAGGCATTGCAGTCGGAAGCCATGACCCAGAGATGCTCGAAACCGCGACCGACCTCCACGAAGAGTACGGGACGCCGTTCGAGATCCAAATGTTGATGGGGGTCCGTGAGGACGCCCAACGTGAACTTGCGTCCGAGGGTTACGAAGTCAACCAGTATGTGCCATACGGGGATAAGTGGATCCAATACTTCTACCGGCGGGTTCGCGAACGCAAAGAGAACGCGCTGTTCGCGCTTCGTGCCATTATCGGTATCTGACTGAAGAGTTTACTCTAGGTTCGGGTAACTGTGCGGTATCCCATCCTTTAGGGGTAAATCGCTAACTGCACCAGTACTGCATGTCAGGGACCCACCGCTAAAGCGGTGGGCTTGTCAGTGGATTCCCGGTGTGGCCGATACTCTCGGCAGGCGAATAGTCGCCGTTCCCGTTCACTGTCCCTGACTTCAGCGCCACCTGACAGTTCGCGCGTCCAGCACCAGACTTGAGCCAGTGCTGAACAAGCCGCCACCCAATATTCCGGGCAGCGTTGTAATTCGCGTGAAGTTCCTTCCCACACTGCAGACATGCAAACTTATCACCACGACGATTCTCCTCGTGCGTGAATCCGCACGCAGAATGGCTACAACCGTCGACTCGTGTACTGCGGACGGTTATCGTCAACAACAATCCCACGTTCTTCGGCTTTGTACGCGACAAATTCCTGCAATTTCTTGAACGCCCACTGCTGGAACTTCTTCCCGTTCGAGATTCGTTCCCGAATCTGCTTCAGGTTCTCAAACGTGATAGCGTCACAGTCGTACCGACGAGCTTCGAGAACGATAGCGAGGGCAACTCGGTGCAGGTAGTCCTCAATCCAATTGCCGAATCGATTGCCAATACGCTTGAGTGTGAGATGAGCGGCGGTGTTCAGATAAGGATTGAAAGGTGAGGCGGAGCGTTTTCTGAGTGATCTATGCCTGAAAACGCCCGCCTCAACGGGAATATCGGCCAGATCGACTTAGCGTTTGTTGAACGAGAAGCGACACCGCAGCTGCTGATGAAGCTCAGTATTCAACTCCACCTTGCTGGACTCTCGCTTTCGAATACTGTTTCTATTCTTGATATATTCAGTGTCGAGCGCGCTCGATCAACCGTTCATAATTGGGTTCACAAGGCCGACCTACAGCCTGAATCTGGTCGGTGTCCGGATCACATCGCGATTGATGAGACTGTGATCCAACTCGACGACGAACAATATTGGCTGTACGCCGCTGTCGATCCCGAAATAAATGAATTACTGCATACAAAGCTTGAACCGACGACAACGAAGGTTCTCGCTCATTCGTTTCTGACGGAACTCTCCGAGAAACACGACGTCTCCGACGCCATGTTTCTCGTCGATGGATCGCACTCGTTACAAGACGCGTGTCAGCGTCACGGCTTCAATTTCAGATACGAGAAACATGGAAATCGGAATGCTGTCGAAAGTGTCTTCCACGAGATAAAATGGCGAACTCTCTGTTTCTCAAACTGTTTCAGCAACGCCGAATCAGAAACTGCCGACGACTGGCTCAGATCGTTCAGCTTCGCATGGAATCAGCTTATCTGAACACTACCACAATGGGGTGGCAAAAGACTATATATTAGTCATAGCTACTTGGCTGTCGAACGATGCTAGATGAACCCCAGATACCAAGGGAGTGGAATCGAATTGAGACGATCGAATCGCATACAGGAGGTGAACCGCTTCGAATCATCGTTGACGGTTTTCCTGAGTTGGAGGGGGATACGATTCTTGAACGGCGTCGTCAGATGCAAAACGAGCATGACGACCTTCGGTCCGCACTAATGTGGGAGCCTCGTGGACATGCGGACATGTACGGTGCAATTCTCACTGAACCAGTCACTGACCAAGCGGACGTTGGTATCCTATTCACAACCAACAAGGGGTATAGTTCAATGTGCGGCCACGGTATTATTGCATTAGGAACAGCCCTCCTCGAGGCCCAGATGCTCCCCTCGAGTCCGCCGGAAAAAACGGTTGCCTTCGACACACCAGCGGGACTCGTTACTGCGACATCCAAACTTGATAACGGGAGAGTGACTTCAGTCTCGTTTGAGAACGTTCCGTCATTTGCCCCGCTGTTAGATCAAACTGTCGACGTACCGGAGATCGGGACAATTGAATTTGACTTGGGATACGGCGGTGCGTTCTACGCATACTGCGACGCCGATCAGTTAGATCTTGACCTCTCGCCCGATAACGCCGACGACCTCAGCAGGGCTGGGATGGCAATCAAACGCGCCGTATCGGACTCGTTCAATATTGAACACCCAATTGAGGATGACCTGAGTTTCCTATATGGAACAATCTTCAGAGAAAAGTCCACAACTCAAGGGTGCGATAGCAAAAACGTATGTGTCTTTGCCGATGGTCAGATTGACCGTTCACCGACTGGTACCGGTGTAAGTGGTCGACTTGCGATCCAACATAAGCGCGGCAATCTTGACATAGGTGAAGAATTCGTCGTAGAGAGTATCATCGATACTGTCTTTCGCGGGAAGATATCCCGCGAAGAGGAGTATGGTGGCTATGACGCTGTTATCCCTCAGATTACTGGAAGTGCTCACATTACCGGAAGAAATGAATTTGTGATTGATCCGGAAGACCCTCTCCGTGACGGGTTCTTCATTAGATAGGAACTGCTACTACAGGCACTGTCTAGTTCTGGAGTTCCTCGATCGGTGTGGCACTGTCTAGTTAAGTGAGTTTGAGAAGTGAGCAGATCGTTGAATTGATCAACCAAGATGCTCGCAGACCTACTCATCAAGAGCTATGAACCGGACTTAGAAGAATCCGGGGAGAACGAGCGCGGTTCTGTTTAGTTAAGGATGAAGAGTGAGGCGAGAGTTATTTCTGCTGACCATGGCGGACATTACTCACCTCAATGGCTGTAGAACTGGCTTGAGTTAGGGGTTGTGGAGCGAGAATAGACACCGACCAAGCTGTTGAGCCTCGGTATTCGACTCCATTTGGCTTGCCTCTCACCTTCGGATACCGTCAAAGAGCTTGAGAAGTTCGGTGTCCAACGGTCGCGGAAAGCCATCCCAGATTGGCCGGGAGAAAGCTGATCTACAGCCCGTCAGAGACGCCGGCCCGGATCAGATTGCGGTTGGTGAAACGGTGATCCGCATCGACGGCCAGCAGTACTGGCTGTACGCTGCCGTCAATCCAACTCAATCAAATTCCGGCATGTACGGCTGTTCCCAACTACAACGACGGTATTAACGGAACAATTCTTGCGGGAACTCCGCGGGAAACACGACGTCGAAGACGCCGTGTTTCTCGTCGATCACGCCCAGCATCTCAAAACAGCACTGCAGGGTGTTGGGCTCCGATTCCAGACGGTTCGCCACGGGAATCGGAATGCTGTCGAACGTATCTTCCGAGAGATGAAACGACAAACAGCCTCGTTCAGTAACATTTCTATCCACATCAATTCAGCAATATCGGAATCGTGGTTGCAAGCGTTCGCCGTCGGGTGGAACTCGCTAAACTAAACACAACCTCAGAGAAACAACAAACACTCTTGTCAAATGAGGCGTACAACGCCCTCATAGAGTGGGTTGGAATTGTGTGCCTCGACTGGTTGACAGCGGTTGCGACCCGCTGACGGCGCAGCCGAAGCGGACCGCTGTTGACGAACGCTGTCAAGCGTAACGATAAGTGGTCTTGATTGTATGCTGCAATAGATATCGGCACGAAGCTGATTCTCGATGTCGCGTTGTTCGGACGACATGGCACCGATACGGCGGCTGCGTTTCTCGTCAATCAGTTCGGCTATCGGACTGTCCATGCTCAATTAGGGTTGAGCGGTCGGGTCAACTATACTAACCGAAACCTCATCGAAAAATGGGTTCACGCCCCCCAAGATGCGGGTCGACCACTTCCATAATTCCTGGGTCGACAGTCGGTTGAGCGTACGGGAGTGGCTTGAATAGTTCATGCATTACTGCAACCGCCACAGACCGCATCAATCGCTCAATTGTAAAACACCGATCGAGGAGGTCCATAACTAGACAGTGTTTTCTGTGATTTCGTTTAGTGCAACGTCCTGCGCCGTTAACTGATGTGTGATTGTATCGATTACGTGGACGTTCTCCGGTGAGGATGCAGGGACAATCCAGAATAGTTTGAATACCGTCTCGTTGCGTAGCGTCTGGATGTCTGGCGTGCTAAATGACTTATACTTGCGCGTAATCTTGCGCCGAACGAACGAGTACGCTGTATCCGCAGCCGCTTCCTGATCCAATTGTGGATTCAAAAGAGAGGTCGCTGAAAGCGACCGCGACTCAATCTCTGGATACACGTCGTTCTTCCGGCACGTCCCAGTGAGCAAGTCCACAGTCACAGACATCGACACAGTCCTGTTCTCCAATACCTTCCGGGTGATCTCGATGTCGAATTCTAACAGCTGCTTTGGAAACCCAAGCACCCGAACTGCATCCTGATCCGCAGAAAGCCCATGCTGTGCGAGGACACCATCGAGGGATCCATTCGGGCAAATGACGTCCACGTCTTGCATTTGACTCACGAAACTGTGCTAGATGTTATCCGCGACGTCACCATGACCGGCCGCTGACTCCGCAAACCGATCATAGGAGAAGAAACTCCCATCAACTAACGATGTTGACCCGGTCGTGATCAGGTCGGACATAATCTTGCCCACGGCGGGCGCTTGCTTGAAGCCGTGTCCGGAGAACCCGCAGGCGAAATAACAGCCGTCTGGACCAACCTCATCCAAGATGAAGTCATGATCAGGTGTCGTTGAGTAGACGCCACAGTACTGTCCCTGTATCCCTGCCTCGCGGAGGTCAGGAATCATCTCACCAAGTTCCTCGGTCAACTCAAGAAGGATTTCCTCATCGGGCGTGTTGTCGTAGCGGTCGGGGTCGACTTCCTCGCCAGTATGATGCGTGGCAACGAGAATACCATCACCAAAGTCAGGCCGAATATACCACTCACCACCCGGGAGCGCTGTCGTGGGAACCAGCGACGGATACTCGCGTTTGTAGTCTTTGGGCGGATCGAGAATGAGGACCTGCTCGCGTGTCACCGTAATCGGAATGTCAACATCCACGGTTTCGCCGAGCCGCGGTGTCCAGGGCCCGGCCGCTACGACGACCTCCTCACAAGCAATCTCTCCATCCTCCGTTTCAACACCCACAACAGCCCCGTCGTCAGTGTTAATCGATTCAACGCCAGTGCCAGTAATTACGGTCACGCCGTTGCGTCGCGCCGCACGATCGAATCCATTCGCGGCATCAGCCCCATCAGAGTACGCCGCCTCGTCATCAGAAATCCCGAAATCAAAGTCTTCCACGCCAGAAATCATGGGATACTCCTCAAGCAGCTCATCTCCCTCATGCCGCGACACGGGGATATCTAACTCAGAGAGAACATCGTAGCCGGCTTCAGCGTACGCACCGCCCTGCGTATCGCCGTTTGCAAACCGAACCATCGGATTGTCCTCATGAGCAATCACTTCGCCAGTTTCCTCATCGAAATTACGGTAGAACTGGTGGCTCCACCACGCCATTTTACTATAGATCTCTTGGTCGCCGTAGTGGTGGCGGAGAATTGCAGAAGAATCACCAGTCGATCCCGTCCCGATTTGATTCTTCTCAACAAGCGTGATATCCAGATCCGTCTCCTTAGAAAGGAAAAACGCCGTGCTAGTACCCATAATCCCACCGCCAATAATGACAATATCGGACTCAGAGGGCAACGTATCCTGTCCAGGCATACGTCAACAAAGCCTACCACTTCATTTCAACATTTGGTTCTCAAAGTCCCGCCGGTGCACGTTGACCGCCTCTCAAGGCCGAAACGTGTGGTCGAGGAGATCATAGTTGACGGCCTCCTCCAGCTAAAGCCGGAGAAATACTAGGTTAGAGATTTCAGATTTGGCAGTGACGGCACGTATCCACGGCCTGAAGGCTGTCTGGTCAGCACTGGGGTTCGAACGCCAGCTCGTCGCTGTTGAACGAGTACTGGCTGAGATCGTGTTTCTCGCAGACGTCAGTGAGGTGCTTAGGCTGCAGATACGCTTTCTCGATGAGGTGCTCAAACACTACGGTGATGTCGTCGCCGTCAACAGAGGTGACGATGGCGAGGTCGGGGTTGTTGTAGTCGGGTTTGATGACGTAGTCTCCGGGGGTGAATGGCTGGTCGGCGTAGGTGAGGTTTTCGTGTTTGTAGGAGTAGAGTTGGATGTCTTGGTCGTCGCAGTAGGAGGCGAGTTTGGCTGGGTGGATGGTTCGCCAGTCGCTGGGGCCCTCATCAAGGGCGCTGGGGAACGCGACACTGACGGCTTCGCCCTCCATCTGTTGGCCGTACAACGTTTCATTCTCCTCAGGAGGGAGTACCTCGACAACGACCGCGACTGAGGGGTCTTCATCAACGGCTTTGACGACGCGGTCGCCGGGCTGGAAGGGGTTCTGTGGTTTCTGGTTGAGATGGGCGGTGTTCGGGCCGAGGTCGTGGAGTTCGTTCATCGGCCGTGTCGCAAGGTGGGCGAGTTTCTCGGGTTCCTCCCCGGAATATTCGTCCTGTGTCCGGACTTTCGATTTCAGGGTCTCGGTGCGCTCCCAGCCGAGGAGAATGAGCGCATCCTCGTTGTCGCGATGCCAAACCATGACGAGAATGTCGTCGTCAGGGTCGTTCTCGAGAAGTTTAGCGGGTTGGAACGCAGAGACGTCACGGCTTGTTTTGACGTCAACAGTGTAGTCGAACACCTCGAAGTCATAGGCAGCGAAACTCTCGGGGTTGCAGCGCCGAATTCCCTCCTCGTTTTTCCAATTCCACATCTCGACAGGGAGGTATTCACGACAGAACTGCTCGAACGCGAGTTCACCGAGATTCCCGATACGTTTGACATCGACGTTGTCAGTGCCCTGGATGACGGCTTGGTGATGGGCGCGTTCACGATCAATAATTTGCGATAATATCGTCGATAGAGGTGGAACATGTATCTAACCCCATATTTAAAAATATACTATAAGAAGAAATCATCTGGACACCGGCATACATACTAAACCCTGTTCGTTCACTCCACCATCCTATTTCAATAAGTATAATGTATTTTCTGGCTATTTTCCAAATGTATATATTGTAATATCGTAGTTTAGTACTCAAGTGGAAAGAATAATACGGGCGGGGTGGAAGGCGTAGTTAATGGCAAGTAACGATTCGACATCGCTTGACACTCATAGGGACGCCAGTCGGTTCCAGTTCCTCTTTGAGAACGTCCAGGATGCAATCGTCGAGTTCGAGCTGCACAACAAGGATCCAATCGTCGCGACGATCAACGACTCGTTCTGCGAGATGTTCGGCGTAAATCGCGAGGATGTCGTAGGCGAATCGCTGAATGATCTGATTGTCCCGAGTAAACGGATGACAGAGAGTGACCGCTTCGACCAGCGCACCGCAGCAGGCAAACCGAACTACGCCATCGTCGATCGTCGTACCGAGCACGGGCTCAAAACGCTCCTCTACCGTGGTATTCCCTACGACGACGGTGACCGAGGATTCGCGCTGTACACCGATCTCACCGATGAAATCCGCCAGGAGCGCGAGCTAGCTGTCCTGAATCGCGTACTCCGATATAACCTCTCGGAAGAAGTCGACACGCTGCTCGAGCACTCCGAACGGCTCGTCGAGAACGTTTCCGACCCCGGTCTTGCCGATTCTGCGCAGAAAATCAAGAGGAGCACACTCGCACTTGACCGGATGAGTGACGAAGCCAGAGACCTCGAACGGGTGCTAGACGCTAACCCAACACTGGAACCAACCGACCTCAACGAGGCAGTACAGGACGCGCTTGATGATGTACCATTAGTCGAGTATGCCGACGTAACCGTTGGCTTGGGCGACGTCCCGTCTGTCTTGTCCGGTGGTCATCTCGACCGTGCAATCGCTGCACTCGTTGATAACGCAATTCGTTACACCGATGCTCAAACGCCCGAAGTGAGGATCACTGCCGATACCGCGGCCGAAACAGTTGCACTGACTGTGAGTGACGACGGGCCGGGCCTCCCTGATCAAGAGCGCGGCATTCTTACCGAAGAGGTCGAACTCACACCGCTTGACCACGGGAGTGGCCTCGGTCTCTGGCTGGTCCGCTGGATCGTCACGGCCTACGACGGCGATGTCTCTTACGAAGAGCGGACCAACGGCGGGAGCGATATCACGCTTGAACTTGCATCTGCGTCCCGGACCTGACCGCTACAGGAATGCTGTAACGGGGCGCTGACCATTTCTACGACTTCAGTCAAAGAAAAATCGGTTTCTCCAATTCGTTTGTCCTCTGTGTTTCCCGGAATCCGGTTAACCAACAGATCCGAAACAAGCCGTTTCGAGTGATGTTACAGTCAGTAGGCGCGGGTGCACCATCGTCTTAATCAACAAAACTATGGAATAATGGGGCGTGTTGGTTAACACGCGAGCAGCCGATGTCCGACGAACCCCCGCACCCACCAGCAAGCCTCCCAACGGCGATCGTCACCACGCTCAGCGAGTTGACCCCGGCGCGTCTCCGTGACGTTGCCTGTTATCGCGGCCGGCCACGTGTTCGTCGTCGGTCCCATGGGGCTACTCGCTCTCGCGCCCGAAAAGAGCGAGTAGAATAGCCGCTTTGAGGCGGTGGTTCTTGCGGATACCACTATTGTACTGGTAGTAAACCGTACAGGTAACTTGTTAGGGCACTGTCTAGTTCTGGACCTCCTCGGTCGGTGTTTTTCCATCGAGAGCTTGGTGCGGTCTGTGTCGGTTGTAGTAATGCATAAACTGTTCAAACAACTTGTGGACGCTCGACCGACTTCTTACCCACGAATTATGGAATCAGTCAATTCAAATTTTGAGAGTGTTAAACCACTTTTCGATGAGGTTTCGGTCAGTATAGTTGACCCAACTACTCAATCCTAATCGAACCACGGCAGTCCGAGTCCCGAATTGGCCAACGAGAAATTTAGCTCCCCTGAAAGATCATGTTTCTCTTGGAATTTCTGCAGAAACGTAGCCGCTGGACTAATGCCATATCGCCCGAACAACGTGACACCGAGGAATAACTTTGTGCCGATGCCTATGGCAGTATACAGTCAAGACCACTCACCGCTAACCTTGACAGCAGTCTCGTCGACGCCGGCTCGCTTCGGCCGCGCCTCAGGCGGGTCGCAGCCGCTGTCAGCCAGCCGACTCACCCAGTTCCAAACCACTCCATGAGAACGTTGTACGCCTAATTCCGCTAAGATCGTCGTTGTTTCTCGGAGCGAACAACCGGTCTGATGGGGGCAGACGGCGAACGCTCATCAGGGCGTTCGCCGTCCGCTCATTCTCCCAATTCTCTTCTAAATCCGGTTCATAGCGCTCGCTGAGCAGGTCTGCGAGCATCTAATCAATTTACTCAACGACCTGCTCACTTCTCAAACCGCAGAATTTGATAACTTCTGTTTATGGCGAATGTCCTTCACTCATATGCGAGTCTGAGTTCAATCTCGTTTGAGGCCGTTGTGACTAAGTCGATGAGCTCTTGACGATATGAGCTTTGCTTGATTCGTGCTGTCGGTTCTGCGATTGCGATAGCGCCATGAACCTCGTCGTCGACGACAATCGGCGCGGCGATCGCAGAAACACCTTCTGCGGTTTCGTGCTCGTTAATCGCGTAACCTTGTTCCCGAATCGACTGAAGCTCCGTCTCTAATTCCGCTATTGTCGAAATCGATTCTGGAGTCTTCTGCGGGAGACCGTGCTGGTCTACAACCCATTGAACGTGGTCGTCTGGAGAAAACGCAAGCATGGCTTTCCCGGATGCCAGACAGTGCATGTATTCGTGCTTCCCGAGGCGCTCATGCGTCTCGATAGAGCGCTCCCCTAGTTCCTGAGCTAGATAGACTGCTTTCCCATGTTCCTCGACGAGAAGCCATACTGCTGAGTCCGTTTCCTCGGCTAGTTGCTTGAGATTCGTCCTTGACTTCGATAATATCGGAAAGCGATTTCGGGCGTGTACACCTCTGTCTAGAAACTGCAGAGAAAGCTCGTATTCCCCCTCATCTTTCGAGAGATATTCGATGTGGGAGAGTGTTTCGAGGTAATTGTACAGCGTGCTGTCTGATACCTCAACATGGTTAGAAAGTTCGGTAAATGTGGCTCCATCTAAGTCTTGGATCAGCTCGACGAGTTCGAAGACCCGCTCCGCCGTTTTGATCCGGCGGCTTTGTTTGTCTGTGTTTTCCATGTTACTCCCTATCTCACAATTATAGTATAAACTTTTGCGACTCGCCGCGGAATAGTATCACACCAATAGATTTGTAATGCCAATAGTATTGTCTTAGCTCATACTGCTTCGCTAAAACCAAACACCACCCCGCTCTTTCTCACGTCTACCTCCGCCTCCACCCTCTCCCAACCAGGTTATTTCGGGTATATCGAACTCTCCAGAAAATTAGGGGGTTAACAACCAACTCGGTCCACACCACGCTCCAAACCGACAGTGGGGGAACCCCACGGCTTTAGCCGTGGGAGGATGTCAGTCCAGGTTGTTGCCACCGAGCACCCGGCCTGCACCAGGGACCTGTGTGCTAAGATTGAGATGGTCCAGGATCTCGTACGTCGTTGCAGTCGCAGCAGAGAATACTGGCAGACCAAACTTATCTTCTGCAGCCTGAATCGCTGCCAGGGACGGCATCTGAACACAGGATGAAAGAACGAGAGCATCAGCATCCTCCGTGTTTAGGTCCTCTGCAATCGAAAGTAGATTCCGTTGGTCGAGCTGCGCTACCTCGAGATTGTCGGGACACTCGAGTGCCTCATAATCGATGACGTCGACACCAGTATCCTCGAAGTACTCAATCATCGTCTCCACGAGTTCTTCCATATACGGGGCGATCAGCACCACATTCTCAGCCTCCAACCGTTCAAGCGACCGAACGAGCGCACCAGCACTGGTCACGACGGGTGCACCCCCACCATTTTCGACGGTTTTCTGGTGGAGTTTGGCCTCGCTCTCTTCGTGGTATCCTGGCCCCTGCGCCATAATCCCGATCAAGCAGGCGTACGCGATTACATCGCAACGAGCGTCCGAAAGCAGTGTCGCACATTTCTCCGACTGCTCGTCCATCCGTTCTAACTCCTCCGCAGTTACACTCTGCATCCGCATCCGACTAGAATGGAAGGTGAAGCTCTCCTCGTAGATCTCAGGGCGATTGTCTAACATCGCAGGGACCTCTGTCTCCATCGTGACGTTTGAGCTTGGGACAATCATCCCAACCCGGAAATTGTCTGTCATAGCGCAGTCAGAGATTCTTCGCTTACCACGATAAGCCTTGGGAGGACCGCAAGTATCTATTCTAAAGTCAGCTCTGCGCCCCCCAAACCAGAATCAGCGTGGCTCCATTCCAAACAACAGTAAACTATATCACTCGTCTCCCATAATCAGTTATGCATGGGAATGTCTACCGACCAGTTAGACCAAGACCGTGAGGTCCCTGAACAAGCGTTCGAGGACCACATCATCGACCTGGACTTCCACGTCAACCCGATGGAAGAGGAGTTACTGTCGTACGTCGACGACAGCGTGGTGCGAGATAAACTCTCAACCGAGTTCGGTGCCACCCCAGTCCAAGGCAAGTGGGACGCCGCTTTCGCAATCAAAGAAGGCACTGAAGGACTATTCACGCAAGGCCGGGCCAAATACGCCGATGACGTTCGTGAAGCCTGCGAGAAATTCGCCATCGACGAGCCCGTCGTAAATCCGGGGATTAACAACCTCAATCTCCAGCATCATCCTGTCTTGAAAAACGGCATCGTGCAAGCGGCGAACGACTATATGCTGGACCACTTCGCTGACGAAGGCGTGGCGACGTCGATGATGATTCCGAAATGGGACCCTGAATACGCCGTTGAGGAGATTGAACGGGTTGGCAACGAGGATAATATCGTTGCGGCATACTCATGGTTCGACCCGAAAGTCCCGTGGGGGAGCGAGCAGTTCGACCCCGTCTTCGAAGCTCTGGTTGAAAACGACCTGCCGCTGTTGCTTCACGGCTCACTCGCGTACTGGCCACAGCAGTCCTACATCGGGGACGAGATGCTGACCTGGACTGAGGTGCTCGGCTTTGATTGGCCGATCCATGGCATGGTCAACGTGGTCAACATGATCATGCGTGGCGTCTTCGACCGTTTCCCCGAGCTGAATGTTGTCCTCCAAGAAGCGGGGCACTGGTGGGTGCCGTTCGTCCGCTATCGCATGGACGAATTCTACGAGATGCATCCGGAAGACATCAAAATCACACCTCGAAAGCACAACTCCGGTGACCAATATCTCGACAGGACCCCAAGCGAGTATCTCCGCGACAACTTCTACCTCTGCACACAGCCGTTCGCACTCCCCCGGAATGCGGGCGATGCAGAGAATATGTTGAATCTCAGCCTCGCAGAAGACATGTTCATCTATTCCAGCGACTGGCCACACCAGACGCTTGACCCGCCGACGTGGTTCTACACGTCTCGCGCCTTCGATGATGACACCCGGGAGTCAATCCTCCACAAAAACGCCGAAGAGATCCTCCAGCTCGCATAATAATGAGTGCAAAATCACCATCCGACGACCGCTTCACCAAAGTCGCCGAAACGGATGAAATCGAACAGGGCGACGGGATCGCTGTAGACGTGAACGGGATTGAAGTCGCCGTGTTCAACGTCAACGGTGATTTCTACGCGATTAGTAACGTGTGTGCTCACCAGTGCGCTCCACTTGATAAGGCTGGGGAACAGAAGATCAACGCCGACGACACGTGGACAGACACGCGTGGCGGGGTTAACGAAGACGCTTGCACCGTAAGCTGCCCCTGGCATCTCTGGGAGTGGGACCTCGAAACCGGCGAACACGAGGCATCCGGGAAGCGCATCGGTACCTTCGACGTCGAAGTAGCTGACGGAGACGTGTACGTCGGAATCTGACCTGTCTGTCACGCGCCCTCTCATCTCGGTTTCCGCGGTCTGATTTACATGGGGCACCTGAGTACCGATACCCACCCTCATAGCGGTCTCTGAGTGTCTATCAGGACGATGTGGCTCCTGCCTACACGTCGCAACGGTGTAGTCACGGCGAGTGCGGATTCACCCACGAGGATAATCGTGATGGTGACGAGTTCGAGTGCCTGAAGTGCGGAAAGGAACTCCACAGCGACTACAACGCCGCTCGGAATATCGGGTGGCGTCTCGTCCAGCACTGGCTCAAGTCTGGTGCTGGACGGGCCACCAGTCAACTGCCCCTCAAGTCAGGGACGCTGAACGCGAACGGTCAATTCCGACCTTCCGCGTTACGCGGGTAGAGCGGGAGTCCACTGACAAGCCTCGGGCTTGACCCCGAGGCGGTTGACCGAGGCCACGTTCGTGGTCGAAGCTAGCCTCACTACGCAGGTATTCGTCGTAATCGTCACCGGTGCGCAGGCTATTTTCTTCCCGGCCCCAGCTCCGATGATGGTCGACATGTTCGACGACATCCCCATGCGGTTCCGGGACTTGTTCGTGCTGCTGGTGCTGCGAACAGTGTCGCTCGTGCCGATTGCCGCAGCCCTAACACATGGTGCGGCTGTCTCGGCCTAATCTGAACTGGAGAGGCGATGGCCGACTAGGTCAAAATCGTGTGCGTTCTGTGGGAGGGCAGACGACAGCCAGCGCGTTGAGCGCGGGCTGTATGTCTGTGAGGAGTGTGGGCTGGTCGCTAATGCTGACGTGAACGGAGCCGAGAACATCCGACAGAAGGTACTCCCGAATCTCGCCTGTGATGGGGGAGATAGGGATAACGGCTGGATGGCACAGCCAGCGGTGCGCCTGTTCGACAAATCCACGGGCAGAGTACGCCCACAAGAACAGGTGGCCCGCGAACCATAATCTCCCAACGCTCGGGAAACCGCGCCGTTCACGGCGCGGAGGATATCATACCGCGAGCGAGTTCGCATTTGCATCCAGCGAAAACACAGGCGTTTGTGGTTAAGCGTGCGTGTTGACCAGCTCGGCAAAGACGTCCTTCAAGACGACTACTGCTGGCCGCCTTTCGTGACGTGGACGTCCTCGAAGCGCATGTCGCGCTCCGTGACGTCGACGAGCATTCGGCCGACATCCTCGATTTCGGCGTCGATGGTGTCGCCGTCGGAGAGCTCGCTAACGCCTTCCGGCGTGCCGGTGGTGATAACGTCGCCCGCTTCGATGGTCGCGCCCAGCGAGGCGTACTCGACGATATCCGCGCACGTGTACACCATGTCCCCCGTGTTCTCGTCCTGCTTGCGCTCGCCGTTCAACTCCAGTTCCATCTGGAGGTCCTGGGGGTCATCGATCTCGTCGGCCGTGACGACCGCCGGCCCGATCACCGTGAACGTATCGTAGGACTTCCGGTTCGAGCGGTCCTGGTCGCCGCGCACGGAGATGTCCAGCAGAATCGTGTACCCGAAGATGTGATCCCAGGCATCCTCCGCGTCGACGTCCTTGACGTCGTCACCCATGACGAACGCCAGTTCGATTTCGTGGTCGACGCGCCGGTCCGAGAACGGCAACTCGACACCGTGATCCGGGCCGACGACACTCGAGGGCGCTTTCAGGAAGTAGCCTTTGTCCTCGATGCTGAACCACTCCTCGGTGGTGATGTCGCGGTCCGCGAGCGCCTCCTCGATGTGGTTCTCGTAGTTCAGCGGCGCTGCGATGACTTTCCCGGGGCGCTCGACGGGGGAGCCGAGTTCGACCTCGCTGCGGTCGTAGTCGGGGTCTTCGTCGGCGTACTCGCTGGCGTCGTAGTCGCCGTTGATGTACTCGACGAGCGGGTCGGCGGCGTCGATGCCGAGACGGTCAGTGAGGTCGACGACGCCGTCGTCGTCAGTGAGCAAGCCCAGTCGGTCCTCGTTGAAGCGAACGAATCGCATGTATCCTGATGGGTCGACCACCCTCATAAATCATCGGACTTCATCGGCCATCGAGGCGAATACCCCGCCCCTCGAGGTCAAGAGGAATCTAGTACCCGATGACGGAACCTCCGCACGATAACGATACAGACTCCCAACTAACTATCGTCGTGAGCCGATTTGTACGATACTACGACCGGTTCGATGTCATAGAAACTGCTGTGGATGGCGAGTCGTTCTTGGCTCGGGCATAAATGGTCAGAAAGGCCGGCAGGACGTTGTTGGGGTCAAAGTTCTGGTTTTCACATAGCCGAAGAAAATTGGAACGGCGCTCGAAGAGGATTTTTGGGGTACTGAGGCGGCCAGCACCAGAATGGCGGGAGGGGATAGTTCGGGACCTTATTTTACAGGTGATTCAAGTGGATCCGCCAGTGACGTTCCTTATCCGGAGATTCTGGGATCGATGTGCCGAAGAGCCGCCGGTGGAGCGTCCAACCGAGTTCGATATTTCTGAAGCTGAGTGTGTTGCCCAGGAATTACATCCATATTGTTGTAATCCTTTCCTCCTTATCGTGCTTCTGGATGAATGGATGGGCACTGTAGATGTAGCACGGTGATTGCGGGAACCGCTTTACGCGTCTTCTGGATTGCTGTTAGTTAGAACGCGTGTGCCGCAATACTCTACTCGCCTCACCGGCAAACCCGTCGTACGTAAACTGAATCCCAGATCAAAAAAAAGGTTTTACAGGTGCGTCCACGCAGCTGTCACATTAGGTTCTACTTCATGGCTATCGAAGTCTCGAGTTCATCGACGGCGTTCTGAAGTAAGTCGGCGAGTTCCTCGTCCGGGGGAAGTCGATACGGTGGGCCCGAGACGTCTAGTGATCCGAAGACGCGACCGTCTGAGTCGTTAACCGGTACGGCTACTGAACGGAGTCCTTCTAAAGCCTCCTGGTCGTTGACAGCATATCCGCGCTCTCGTGTTCGTGCGAGTTCGGCGCGGAGTTCGTCTCTGTCGACGATGGTGTTCTCCGTCTCTTGTGGTAGTCCCCACCGATCCAAAATCGCTTCGCGCCGGTCCTCGTCGAATTCGGCGAGCATGGCCTTGCCGCTGGCCGAGTTATGCATGTAGAAGTAGCGGCCGACCTGGTACCCCTCGCTCGCGGGGTTGTTGGTCTCGTCGAAGAGGATGATGCTGCGACCGTTCTCCTCGACGGCGAAGTTGACCTCCTCGTTCGTCACGTCGGCGAGTTCGAACGCCTTCTCTTTCGCCAGCCGGTACCGCTCGTCGCGGTACCGGGCGATTTCCCCAAGATGGAAAAGCTTGAGACCAAGGTGGTACTCGTCGCCGGCTTTCGTGATGTACCCGAACCCCTCCAGGGTGTTGAGATGCGTGTACAGCGTGCTCGAGGAGAGACCCATGTGGTCGGCGATCTCCGAGAGCGTCGCACCGCCGAGCTCCTCGATGGCGTCGACGATGCGCAGCGACGTCGCCGTGGTCTTCCGCCACTCGCCGTCGTTTACGCGTTCCATACGTACGTCTACCCAGCAAGACCCTTAAATCTGGGTCCGCTGGACGTAACTCCACTCTGGGGAAAACAAATACCGATTTACTCAGACTGAATATCCACTATATAAGTGAAAATATCCGGCATTACTATGCGAATGAAAACTTTCTATCCGGATAGGCCGTCTACTACCCGATCTGAGAACCAGAAAAGGCCACCGTCCGTGGCCAAACAGCGAACTCTTCCCCACATTTCGAACTCTGGTGCGTGCAGCGCTCCCGAGGGTGCTGTCCGGGCCACCAGTATCTATAAATCGCAGCGAGCGAATAGTACGGACATCGGTACTTCCGGAACGCCACACCGAATGGACCAGCTCGGAAGGTACCCGCTCAGGAGAACTATGTCCATCGAATCCGAAGCCATTCAACGAGCAAAGGACCGTATTGACGACGAATCGGTCGCGAGAGAGACGCCAATCGAGACGAGTCGAACGCTAGACGACGACACCGACGCCGAGGTGTTCCTCAAGATGGAGCACCTCCAACGAACGGGCTCGTTCAAGACCAGAGGGGCCTACAACAAGCTCGCTCGAATCGAAGATGGCGACGGACCGACCGTTGACCGGGCGGTTGCCGCCAGCGCCGGCAACCACGCCCAGGGCGTCGCGCTCGCCGCTGCGAAGACCGGGCTCGACGCCACCATCGTCATGCCGACGAACGCGCCACAGTCGAAAATCGATGCGACACGCGGCTACGGTGCCGACGTCGAACTCCACGGCCAAAATTTCCAGGCAGCGATGAGTCACGCCGAATCGCTGGTCGACGAGAACGCTATCTTCGTCCACGCGTACGACGACCCAGACATCATCGCCGGCCAGGGAACGCTCGGCCTAGAGATTCTTGATCAGGTTCCAGATGTCGACACGGTCGTCGTACCCATCGGCGGTGGCGGCCTCATCGGTGGTGTCTCGAAAGCTATCGCAAAACAAGGGCCATCCGTGCGCGTCGTCGGTGTTCAGGCCGAAGACGCGGCAACTGTCCCACAGAGCCTCCAGAAAGGTGCCCCCCAGACGATCGACTCGGTCCAGACGATTGCGGACGGAATCGCTACGGGCGGCATCTCGGAACTCACGTACGATCTTATTGACAAGCATGTCGACGAGGTAGTGACTGTTTCGGACACGGAGATCGCACATAGCATCCGCTACCTCCTTGAACGCACCAAACAGATGGTCGAAGGAGCGGGCGCCGCGACTGTCGCGGCACTCCTGAACGACTACGTCGACGTCACCGATGAGACGGTAGTACCAGTGCTAAGCGGGGGGAACCTCAGCGCGACGATGCTCCAGCGGACGCTCACACACGAACTCACCTACCGGCAGCAGCTCGTCCAGCTCCGGGTTCGGATTATCGACGAACCCGGCAAGATGGGTAATATTGCGAGCATCATCGCCGACGAGAACGCCAACATCCGGTCAGTCAACCACGAGCGCGCCGTCGACGAACTGAAAGTCGGGGAAGCGTACCTCGACATCCGGATCGAGACCAGCGGCGACCGACACACCCGCCGCATCATCCAAGCTATCGAAGATGTGGGCTACGAAGTCACCCGCCTCAACTGACGTGCGACGTGCCTCACGGACGAACCACAGATTTCGCGTCGCTACCTAGTGTGACGCAGCCGGGATTATCCCCACGACAAGCTATATACTGCTCCAGACGAGCATTCAAAGCGTGTCGACCAGAAAGCCACCTCTCCACGAGACGCATTTGCAGTCCGGTGCCGACTTCACCGACTTCGGCGGCTGGGACATGCCAGTCTCGTTCGACTCGATTCAAACCGAGCACGCGGCAGTCCGCGACTCGGCCGGCATCTTCGATGTTAGCCATATGGGTGAAGTCACGGTTGGCGGGCCGGACGCCACTGAACTAACGAACCGACTCACGACCAACGACGTAACCGAGCTCGACCCGGGCGACGCCCAGTACGCCTGTATCCTCTCCGAGGACGGAACGATCATCGACGACACCGTCGTCTACTTCCAGCCCGACGGCGAGGAGTACCTCTTCGTTCCAAACGCCGGGAACGACGAGGCGATGGCTGACCGCTGGACCGACCACGCGGCGACACACGACCTCGAGGCGACCGTCACGAACCGAACCGGAGAACTCGGGATGTTCGCCGTTCAGGGTCCGGATGCGGTCGAAGCCGTCCAGAAGGCCGCAGCTGACCCTCTCGAAGACGTGTCTCGGTTCAGCGCACGCGACACGACGATCAACGGCGCCGACTGTCTCGCCGCCCGAACCGGTTACACCGGCGAGGATGGCTTCGAGCTGATTTTCGACGCCGATGACTCCGAAGCCGTCTGGGACGCGTTCGACGACATGCAGGCCTGTGGGCTCGGAGCGCGTGACACGCTCCGGCTGGAGGCCGGGTTGTTACTCTCCGGGCAGGATTTCCACGTCGAGGACGAACCACGGACACCCTACGAGGCGCGGCTGGGGTTCGTGGTCGACGATTCGAAGTCATTCTTCGTCGGTCAGGCAGCGCTTCAGGATGTCGCCGATCCGGACGAGGTACTCATCGGCCTGGAACTGGACGAGCGCGCCGTCCCTCGTCACGGATATCCGATTCTGCACGATGGCGAACAGGTCGGGCATGTGACCAGCGGGACGATGAGCCCGACGCTCGAAGTCCCGATTGCCCTCGGTTACGTGGACGCCGCGTACGCCGACGAGGAGACCTCGCTGGCCGTCGAGGTACGCGACCGATCGGCGGCAGCGACGGTCGTCAGCCACCGGTTCCTTCAGGAGCACCGCGATTGAACGACAAGCGACTCACAACACCAACTAATGGCATTTGACGTACCCGACGGACTGTACTACACCGAATCGCACGAGTGGATTGACCCGGACGGCGACACAGCGAGAATCGGCATTACCGACTTCGCACAGGACGAACTCGGCGACATCGTCTTCGTAGAACTGCCAGCGGCCGACACCGAACTCGACGAAGGCGACGAACTAGCAGTCATCGAGAGCATCAAGGCCGTGTCCGACGTCTACACTCCAGTTGCGGGGGTTGTCGTGGCCGGCAACGAGGCGGTCGGGGACGAGCCCGAACTCGTCAACGACGACCCGTACGACGACGGCTGGCTCGTCGAACTGGAACTCGATGCGGACTTCGACACGGATTCGCTCCTGTCGGCCGCCGAGTATCGCGAACAAATCGAGTAGCTGCCCGGAGGACCAATAATGTCACAGCAAATTCAGAACACAGGAAGCGAGCGGCAGTCCAGAGGCAGTCCGTACGCACCGCACACGGCAGCCGATGTCAACGCGATGCTTGACGCCATCGGCGCTGAATCTGTCGATGACCTGTTCGACGTTCCGTCGTCGGTTCGGTTCGACGGCTCGTTCGGAATCGAGGCGTCGTCGGAGCAGGCGGTGGTTCGTGACGTCTCGGACACGCTTGCGCAGAACGAACAACTCACCGAGTTTCTCGGCCGGGGCCGGTACAATCACTACGTTCCTTCCGTCGTCGACGACCTTTCGTCACGCTCGGAGTTCCTGACGTCGTACACGCAGTACCAGCCCGAGGTTGCGCAGGGGTTCCTGCAAGCGCTCTTCGAGTACCAGTCGATGCTCGTCGAGCTCACGGGCCTCGAAGTGGCAAACTGTTCGATGTACGACGCAGCGACGGCGCTGGGTGAAGCGGCGCTGCTTGCCGACCGTGTCCGGGAGACGAGCGGTTCGGAGGTGCTGGTCTCGGATCTGGTTCGCGAGGAGCGGCTGTCGGTCCTCGAGAACTACCTCACCGGCAACGACATGACGGTTGCCACGTACCCGACCGAGGACGGCGTTACGGATCAGGACGCCCTCGCCGACCACGTCACGGAGGAGACGGTGATGGTGTACGCCGAGAATCCCACGGCTGTCGGCACTATTCAGGACGACCTCGCGGCAGTCGGCGATGTTGCCGACGAGCACGACGCGTTGTTCTGTCTGGGCTCGGACCCGGTCGCGCTCGCGATGCTCAAAGAGCCGGCCGCGGTCGGCGCAGACGTCGTCGTCGGAGATGCGAGTGTCCTGGGACTATCGCCGGCCTACGGCTTGGGTCTCGGACTGTTCGCGACTCGCGAGGACTATCTGCGACAGGTGCCGGGAAGACTCGTCGGCGCCAGTGAGGACGCCGACGACAGGCGCGCGTACACACTAACACTACAGACCCGGGAACAACACATCCGGAAGGAACGCGCGACGTCGAACATCTGCACGAATCAGGCGTGGGTCGCGTTGCGGACCGCGATTCACGTCGCCTGGCTCGGCACGACCGGACTGGTCGATCTGGCCGAGGAGTGCGTCGGGCTCCCGCGTGAACTGGCCGCCGACCTCGATGGAATCGAGGGAGTTACTGCCCCCGTTCACGACCGCCACCATTTCCGCGAGTTCCTGGTGGAAGTTCCCGGGGACGCCGAGCAGGTTGCCGCCGACCTCGAAGCCGACGGGTTTGCGGTACACGCCGTTGACCAGCACCGCATCCAGGTTTGTGTCACCGACACGAATCGCTCCGAGTGTCGCGAGTTCGTGGACGCCGTCGAGGGGGTGATCGCCTGATGCAGCGCTACGAACAGGCCGTCTGGAGCGAGACGGATGGTCCCCGATATGAGCCCCTGCTCGCGGAGAAGAACGAACGGACAGTCGACGTCCGGGAGCGGTCGTCGCTGCCCGACGACGTGACGCGAGACTCTCTGACACTTCCGGAGCCCTCGGAGCCCGAAATCGCGCGCCATTACACACGGCTCTCACAGATGAACTACGGCGTCGAAAGCGGACCGTTCCCGCTGGGGTCGTGTACGATGAAGTACAACCCCAAGTTCACAGAGGACATCGCCGCACTTCCCGACGCGGCTGTGCATCCGGACCGGTCAGCTGAGAGCACGCAGGGCACGCTCGCGGTGTACGCGAAGCTGCAGGACTACCTCGGGCGCATCGGTGGCATGGACGCCGTCACGCTCCAGCCGCCCGCGGGCGCTGCCGGCGAGTTCACGGGCATCCTCATCGCCCGGGCGTACCACGAGCACAACGACGAGGGAGACCGTAGTGAAGTGATTGTGCCCGCGAGCGCTCACGGAACGAACTTCGCGAGCGCGGTAATGGCAGGCTACGACGTGGTCGAACTCCCGCCCGGCGACGATGGACGGGTTGATATCGACACTCTGGAGGCAGCCGTCAGTGAGGACACGGCGGCGCTGATGCTCACGAACCCGAACACGCTCGGGCTCTTCGAGCGCGACATCGAGGAAATCGCGGACATAGTCCACGATGCCGGCGGTCTGCTGTACTACGACGGCGCGAACCTCAACGCGCTGCTCGGGCAGGCTCGGCCTGGCGACATGGGCTTCGACATCATGCACTTCAACCTGCATAAGACGTTCGCGACGCCCCACGGCGGCGGCGGCCCCGGTGCGGGACCGATCGGCGTCACCGGGGAGTTAGCCGATTTCCTCCCCGCACCGCAGGTGCGGGACGACGGCGACGAGTACGAGCTGTATGAGCCGGAACACTCCGTTGGTAAGGTCCACGGCGCGATGGGGAACTGGCTCGTCTTGTTGAAAGCCTACGCCTACATTGAACGGCTCGGCGACGATGGGCTAGCAGACACGAGCGCAAAGGCGGTGCTGAACGCGAACTACCTCGCCGAACAGGTTGACCTAGACGTCCCGTTCGGTCCGTTCCACCACGAGTTCGTCGCGAGCGCGGGCGGCCAGGACGCCGCCGACTTCGCGAAGCGCATGCTCGACTACGGCGTCCATCCGCCGACGACGAAGTGGCCGGAGATCGTCTCCGAAGCCCTCATGACGGAACCGACGGAGCTGGAGAGCAAGGATACCCTCGACCAGCTTGCGGGCGCGTTCAACGCGGTGGCCGCCGAGGACGAGCAGTCACTGTCGAACGCGCCTTCGTCGACGGCGGCCGGCCGCATCGACCAGACGAGTGCGGCCCGGAATCCGCGGTTGTCCTGGCACGACTTCGAGTGACGCGGCAGACAGGGCGACCGGCAGCGGTCGTGCCAGTGCTCGAGGCAGCCCTCCAGTAGCACCGCGGCTATTCTGGTTAGCGACGGCGTGACGGGGAAGAATTAACACGCGGCGGCCGAGAGTGTTTCGGGAGGGTAGCACATCCATGCTAGAGACAGATGTACTCGTCATCGGTGGTGGTCCCGCGGGCTACGTCGCGGCTATCCGCGCGGGACAGCTCGACAAGACGGTCACGCTCGTCGACCGGAGCGGCGTCGGCGGGACGTGTCTGAATCACGGCTGCATTCCTTCGAAGGCGCTCATCGACGCGGCCGACGACGTTCACGCGGTTCGGAACGGAGAGGACCGCGGCATCGAGGCGGACGTCGAGGTAGACTTCGAGGGTCTTGTGGGCTGGAAGGACCGTGTCGTACGCCGACTCACGAAGGGAGTTGAGAAGCTCTGCAAGGCCAACGGCGTGACGCTCCGCGAGGGGACGGCCCGGTTGGTCGGTGACCACCGCGCGGAAATCAGAACGGGCGGGAACGGTGACGCGGAAACGGTCGCGTTCGACCACGCGGTCGTCGCCACTGGCAGCAGCCCGATCGAACTCCCCGGGTTCTCTTTCGACGACGACCCGGTGCTGGACGCGAAGGCGGCACTGGACCTCGATACACTTCCCGACGAACTGGTGGTTGTCGGCGCTGGTTACATCGGGATGGAGCTGTCGACGATGTTTGCCAAGCTCGGGACGGACGTAACCGTCGTCGAGATGCTGGACGCGCCGCTGCCGCGGTATACGGACGCTTTGACCCGGCCGGTGGCGAAGCGAGCGGAGGAGGTCGGGCTGTCGTTCCGGTTCGGTCGCGTCGCAGCTAACTGGGAGCAGGTCGACGACGGACAGATACGAATCACGACTGAGCCAGCCGAAGACGGAACGGACGAGGACGCGGTCGAATCGTTCACAGCCGACAAGGTACTAGTAGCAGTCGGTCGTGAGCCGGTCACCGATACGGCCGGCCTCGACACGCTCGGTGTCGAGTGCGACGAGAACGGGTTCGTCGAGACGGACGAATTCGGGCGGACGAACGTCGACCATGTCTTCGCCGTCGGTGACGTGGCGGGCGAACCAATGCTCGCGCACGAAGGCACCGCCGCGGGTGTCGTCGCGGCCGAGACGATTGCAGGCGCGGAACCCAATCCGGTTGGTGCAGTTCCGAGCGTCGTGTTCACCGACCCCGAGATCGGGGCTGTTGGGCTGACCGAAACCGAGGCACGCGAACGGGGATACGAACCGACGACAGGTGAGTTCCCGTTCCGCGCGAGCGGCCGTGCGCTGGCCGCCGACGAACGAGCGGGTTCGGTGAAACTTGTCGCGGATGCCACGTCCGGAACGATTCTCGGCGGGCAGATCGTCGGACCGGAGGCATCCGAGTTGACCGCCGAAATCGGCCTGGCGGTCGAACAGGAACTCACGCTCTCGGACGTCGCGTCGACCGTCCACGCGCATCCCACACTCTCCGAAGCGATTATGGAAGCGGCTGAATCCGCACTCGGCCACCCAATTCACACGTTCGACCGATAACTGTCGTCATCCAGCCACTGCAGCGACGACATAGTGCGTGCCGAGGCCGCGATACAGCGACACGGCCCTCCGGTGGGCCAGGGCACTACCACGCCTCGTAGTTACGTGGTCTCGTCCCGGAACGGCAGAATGGAGCGTGTTGTTCCGCGGGGGTGGTGCCGTTACCGGCTGGCGATGGCTTCGATCTCGAGGCCGACGCCTTTCGGAAGTTCGTCGACGCCGACGGCGCTACGGGCCGGCGGTTCCGCATCGAAGTAGCCACTGTACACCGTGTTCATCTCCTCGAAGTCGTCGATATCGTCGAGGAAGACGTTGACTTTGAGGACGTCGCCCATCGTCAGTCCGGCTTCAGCGAGCACCGCCTCCACGTTGTCGAGCGCTCGTTCGGTCTGTTCGGCGATTGTCGCGTCGTCGAGTAGTTCCCCGTCGGGTGTCGCGGGGAGCTGTCCGGCGGTGAAGACGAGGTCGTCGGTAGCGGTCGCCTGACTGTACGCGCCGACGGCTGCTGGCGCTTCGGCTGTCTCTATGGTTCGCACCATACCACAATCACGCCACCACGCCGACTTAAAATGTGGTGCAGCCAGACTGCTCCCCGGTGTGGCTCGCTTTCCCAAGGATTTTTACGCCAACAGAGGAAACAGCCACATATGTTACCGGAGGGTAACCTATCGGCAACGGACCCGGAGGTTCACGCTGCGATTGACGGAGAAGAGCAACGCCAGGAACAGAACCTGGAGATGATCGCGTCGGAGAACCACGTCTCGGAAGCCGTCCTCGAAGCGCAGGGCTCGGTACTGACCAACAAATATGCCGAGGGCTACCCAGGAGCACGGTACTACGGCGGCTGCGAACACGTCGATACCGTCGAGCAACTGGCAATCGACCGGGCGAAGGAACTCTTCGGCGCCGAGCACGCGAACGTCCAGCCACACAGCGGAACGCAGGCCAACATGGCGGTCTACTTCGCGATGCTGGACCCCGGCGACAAAATCCTCTCACTCGACCTCACGCACGGCGGACACCTCTCCCACGGACATCACGTCAACTTCTCCGGCCAGTACTACGAAGTCGAACAATACGGCGTCGACCCGGAGACCGGGTACATCAACTACGACGACCTCGCTGCGCACGCCGAGGAATTCGACCCCGATCTCATCGTCAGCGGGTCGTCGGCGTACCCCCGGGAGTTCGACTACGAGCGCATCGGCGAAGTCGCAGACGCTGTCGACGCGTACCACATGGCGGACATCGCTCACGTCACGGGGCTCATCGCTGGTGGTGTCCACACAAATCCGGTTGGCGACGCTGACTTCGTGACGGCGAGCACGCACAAGACGATTCGCGCTGGACGCGGGGGGATGATCCTCACGACGGAGGAGCACGCCGAGGCGATCGACAAGGCGATTTTCCCCGGTGCGCAGGGTGGTCCATTAATGCATAACATCGCCGGAAAGGCCGCTGGATTCGGGGAGGCACTCACCGACGAGTTCGACGAGTACGCCAAACAGGTCGTCGCAAACGCGAAGGCCCTCGGCGAGGTGTTCACCGATCGAGGAATGTCGCTCGTCAGCGATGGCACCGACAAGCACCTCCTCCTCGTCGACCTGCGCGAATCTCACCCTGACATCACCGGGAAGGACGCCGAGGAACGACTCGAGAGCGTCGGCATCACGGTCAACAAGAACACAGTTCCGGGCGAATCACGGTCGCCGTTCGTCACTAGCGGTATCCGCGTCGGGACGCCTGCGCTGACCACGCGGGGATTTACCGAGTCGGAGATGGAGACGGTCGGCCACCACATCGTCGACCTCCTGGACAATCCGGACGACGACGAGCTGGCGGAGGACGTCTCGGCGGATGTAGACGAGCTCTGTGCCGAGTACCCGATTTATGAGTGACCGGCAGCGAACCTTCGAACACCATGAGTCAAGCACGTAAACCGGACTGGCTGAAGATGCGGCCGCCGTCCGGCGAGCGGTTCACGGACATCAAGCAGTCACTCCGGGAGCGGAATCTGCATACGGTCTGTGAGGAAGCAAACTGCCCGAATATGGGCGAGTGCTGGAGCGGCCGCAACGGCCCGGGCACCGCGACGTTCATGCTGATGGGCGACCGGTGCTCGCGGGGCTGCAACTTCTGCGACGTCGAGACCGGCGGGATGGAGTCACTGGACCCCGACGAGCCCGCCAACGTCGCAGACGCCGTCGCCGACATCGGACTAGATTACGTCGTCCTCACGTCCGTGGACCGCGACGACCTCGACGACCAAGGCGCGAGCCACTTCGCGCAGACAATCCGGGAGATCAAGGACCGCGACCCCTCGATTCGCGTCGAGTCCTTGATTCCCGATTTCCAAGGAGATCCTGGCCTTGTCCGGGAGATTATCGATGCGGGGCCGGACGTCATCGCGCACAACGTCGAGACCGTCGAACGCCGCCAGTTCCCGGTGCGTGACCGCCGCGCGGGCTACGAGCAGTCCCTCGCGGTGCTCGACCAGGTGAACCGCGAGTCCGACATCTACACGAAGACGAGCCTGATGCTGGGCGTCGGCGAGTACGACCACGAGGTCTACCAGGCGCTGGGCGACCTCCGCGAGGTCGGCGTGGACGTAGTGACGCTCGGCCAGTACCTCCAGCCGTCGCGCTCGCATCTGGACGTCACGGAGTACGTCCACCCCCAGAAATTCGAGACATGGCGCCGCGTCGCCGAGGAGGAACTCGACTTCCTCTACTGCGCCTCCGGCCCGATGGTTCGGTCCTCCTACAAAGCCGGCGAACTGTTTGTCGACGCCGTACTCGACGGCCAAGCTGTCGAGCAGGCACGCGAGCGCGCACGGACCGAGTCATGACCACGCAGGGGGACCGAACGAAAGAGCAGTTACCTGGTGTCACGGGATGGAAGCTTGAAATTATGGCTCTTATGGGCTCCAAGTTTCAACATCGGTGCATCGGCCTGTTTCCGTCGTTTGTGGTGAGTTGTTAGGTAGCCCCCCGCCACGGACCGGCTTGCCGGTACTTGACACCAGAAGCGCCCTCGCGGCTCCTCCCGTTACTGCTGAAGCGGGTCTTCACCGGGTAGCGGACAGTATCCAGGAGATAACGACGTTGGACTGTCGCCGCGGCCGTCTATCGTCACCGATAATTATATATGTTATTTCATGCATTAGGTGGATGCTATGGTATGGCACGACTTGGTGGCGATAGCACCAGCGTATATGGACATCGCCAACAGTCGATGGCTATGGCTGTCGACGGTGCCGGTAGTGATGATTGTCCTGTTACAAGCCGCGATCTTCCTCCGTCGCGCGTGGAGGGACGGGAAAGAGATGGGGTTGACGGAGGAGAAGCTGAAAACGGGATTCAAGACCGGCATAATCTCGGCTATCGGTCCGTCAATCGCGGTGTTAGCCGGAATGCTGGCGTTGATTGCGACCGTCGGTGGCCCCGTAGCCTGGATGCGTCTCACGGTGATTGGCTCGATCGCGTTTGAGCTCCCGGCTGCCGAATTAGGCCTCAGCCAGTTCGGATACAGCCTGGGGGACGAGGGTATCTCAGAGACGGCGTATGCAGCGGCAGTCTGGGCGATGACACTCGGTGGGACGGGTTGGTTGCTCGTCTCGGCGTTCGGCACCCGACACATGGAGACCGTCAGGTCGAAAATTAGCAACGGCAACGAGAAACTCATCCCGGTTATCAGTGCCGCAGCGATGCTCGGAGCGTTCGCGTACTTCCTGAGCGGGGAAGTTGCGGCCGGAACGCCGGAGACTGGTGCCGCCGCCGTCGGTGGTCTCGCCATGCTCGCGCTGTTGCACGTCGCCGACAGTCGAGACATCCAGTGGGTCAGAGAGTGGTCACTCGGTGCGGCGATGTTCGTCGGACTGCTAGCTGGTGTGGCAGTCCAAGTAACTGTGGGGAGTTGGTGGTAAAATGGCTAAACCTCAGGGAAAACAGGTCAGCGAGTCTAAGGCGGCAGACAATCGTGACGTGTACCAGGACAGCTTCGTTCCATACGTCAACAAGTGGGGGCGGAGAACGAACCTGCTCGCGGTTGTACTCTCACTGGGGCCAGCAGTAGCGTTGCTGGGCATCTTCGAGATTTTGCCGCCGACTGCGGCAATCGTCGGAGCGTTCGCCTCGGTTGCGGTCACGTTCGGCTGGGCCTGGTTCATCGAGCCGCTGTCGTACTACCCCGTACTAGGTATCCCCGGGACGTACATGGCGTTCCTATCGGGGAACATCTCAAACCTGCGCTTACCCTGTGCCGCAGCAGCACAGGAGGCGGCAGACGTCGAGACAGGGACACCGCAAGCGAGTATCATCTCGACCGTGGCGATAGCTGCTTCCATCTTCGTCAACACAGTGATGCTGGGTATCGGAGCGGTTGCGCTCGTGTCCGTGTTCCAGGCACTCCCCGAATTGTGGCGAAACGCGCTCGAATCGTACCTCGTCCCGGCAGTCTTTGGTGCCATCTTCGCCCAGTTCGGGCGGGACTACCCGTCGGTCGCAGCCATCGGGTTCACGATCGCCCTGGTCATGACCGGGCTACTGGAACTCGGCTATCTAGCCTTCCTCCCGAGCTATCCCCTGTACGCGGTGATCATCGTCTCCGTGTTCGGTACGACGCTCATCGCTCGCTGGATGTGGCACCATGATATGCTATCACCGCCAAATGAGGGCGGCGAATAACGAATCTATTAGAACCACGAACGAGAACACAACAACACATAAATGCCAACACAAACCCACCTACCGACAAAGCAAGAGCTGGTTGGGCTCCGACGTGAATTCCACGCATTCCCGGAACCCGGATGGCGCGAGTACTGGACCACGGTCAGAATCGTCGAAGAACTCGAGCGTCTGGGTGTCGACCAAATTCACGTCGGTGACGAGGCGCTCGACTCCGACAAACGATTGGGAGTTCCGGACGAACAGGAACTATCCGCGTGGTACGAGCGAGCGGCGGCTCGGACGGACCGAACCGACATCCTCGAACAGATTGCGGGCGGACACACTGGGGCTGTCGCAGTCGTCGAACGCGGTGACGGCCCAACTGTCGGGCTTCGCGTCGACATCGACGCGCTCCCGATTCCCGAATCGTCCGACAAGGGCCATAAGCCGGCCACCGAAGGATTCCGTTCGGGGAACGAGGGATACATGCACGCCTGTGGCCATGATGCACACGTTACACTCGGGCTGGGGACCCTCCAGGCCGTTATTGAGAGCGACTTCAGTGGAACCTTCAAGGTCTTCTTCCAGCCATCCGAGGAACTCCTTGGGGGCGGCAAAGCGATGGCCAGCGGACCGCACATCGACGATGTCGACTACCTGATTGGTGCACACGTCGGGCTTGACCATCCGACCGGAACCGTGGTCGGGGGCCTCGACGAAGCGCTCGCGTTCGCACGCTTCGACGTCACTTTTACGGGCGAATCCGCGCACGCTGGATTGGCACCCAACCAGGGCCGGAATGCAGTCCATGCTCTCGTGGATGCGACGAGCAACATCTATGGCATTCCCCGTCATCGGGAGGGCGCCACGCGAGTGAACGTCGGCGAACTCAGGTCCGACAACGCCGCCAACGTCGTTGCCAGTGAAGCGACTGCGACAGTTGAAGTGCGTGGGGAGTCCGACGAGTTGATGGAGTACATGCGGGATTCGGTTCATCGACACGTCGATGCAGCAGCGGCCGCCCACGACTGTGAGGCTGACATCTCACTCATCGGGGAATCGCTCCGCGAGGACAGCGACGAAGCACTGGTCGATCTCGTCGCTGAAACGGCGAAGGACGTCGACGGGGTGTCGTCAGTGCGCCGGCGTGATCGACTAGGGGCCAGCGAGGACGCGACCTTCCTGATGCGTGCCGTCAAGGAGAACGGCGGGAAAGCCACGTACATCGGTATTGGGGGGAGTAATCCCACTGGACATCACACTCCGACGTTCGATATCGACGAAGACTGCCTGCCGATCGGAGTTACCTTGCTCTCGAACGCCACCCTCGACCTCCTATCATAAAATAAGGTGATTCTATGCGAAGGTGAACGATTTGAACCAGTCGTTGGCTGTGCCTGCTGCGGTATTGCTGAAACGATTTGAGAACGAAAAGGATTGATAATTTATCACTCGGAAGGTGCATTTGATAGCATTCCGTTCATGACTGTTCAGAGGACCCTACTATGAGCCAATCTCCACTAGGACCCCAGTAGACTACCTAATGAGAGTCTAAGCTGATGGGGGAAGTCTCGGTGGAAGACTAATTCAGAAGCATTTTCGCGATAACCCTGTAATCATACTGTAACCGTGGCTATGGAGATATTCGTCGTTCTGCTGGCTGGTATCGGGGCAGGTATCGTCACCGGCTTGATTGGAGCGTCCGCAGTAGTAATCGTAACACCCGTGCTCGTCACCGTCCTCGGGTACGACCCGTATACGGCAATCGGAATCAGTCTCGCGACGGACGTGTTCGCGTCGTCTGTCTCCGCAGCGACGTACTGGCGGAACGGTAATATTCGACTGCGAAGCGGCCTTGGTATCGCTATTACGGCAGTTCTCGCAGCGGTCGTCGGTAGCTGGCTCTCCGGTGACGTAAATCCGGCAGCACTGGGCGGATTGTCCGGCCTTGTAATTCTACTCATGGGTATTTCGTTCACGCGAAAGTCCCTCGATCAACGACTCGCGGCATTCAGACAGAACGCTAACCTTTCGGTCGTTCAGCAGCACAAAACCGTAGCTTCGGTGATTGCTGGGGCCTTTATTGGGACGATGACCGGCATCTTCGGTGCAGGTGGCGGCGTCATGATTCTCATCATCCTCACGTTCGTTCTTGAGTACGAGGTCCATACTGCCGTTGGAACGTCCGTTCTGATCATGATATTTACAGCACTATCTGGTGGGATGAGCCACTTCATCGTCGAATCATCCGTCCCGTTCGTAACGCTGGGGGTCAGTGGTCTCGGCGGAATCGTCGGCGCATTTCTCGCAGCTCGGTACGCGAACCTAGTATCCCGGAGACGGCTTTCGAGAGTTATCGGCCTCACATTCATCGGACTCGGAGGCTTCGTCATCATCCAGCAACTCTCAATTTGACCGCTCAAGCTGGGAATACCGAATAGAAGAAGGGAAGACTACAACCACGCTTCGACTGTCTCTGAACCGAGGCTAATGCGGTTTGCTGTCGATTTCCTCGAGAGTCTCAGTAGTAACATCACCTTTGACATCCTCTTCCGGCTGAAGGCGGAGGAATCCCGAGCGGTGGGAGTTTTAGGTTTGCAACCGTGGATGCCGCCACTTCACGGAAGTCCACGTCTAACCCAGTCGTCGTGGTCGGTGGCTGGGTAGCCGTGCCAAGCGGCTGGTACTCCTATCCTCGGCGTCGGTGACTCCCAGCTGTTGTTTTTGCCAGCAGGGAGTCGCCGACACGTCGCCGGACTCGGAGGTATCTTGAATCTTGTTCGACCGACGGGCACAAGACGAGTCCTTCGAGGATTCGCGTTCACCGCATCGGTGTTTCGGATACTGTCTTATTGGGTGGCGGGCTGGCCGCCTCCGACGGTCGTTCGGAATCCGCTCCGTTCCGACCTGACCTTACCGCAATGTAGGGGTTCTTGGCACTTCGACGTATGGACTGGAAACTCGGCTCTGCAATTTGTCGGTGGAAAGTGTCACTAAGTGACAGCGCGTATCCACGGCCTGAACGCCGTGGTATTGCACCTGTTCCGCATATAATGCCGCGCGGAATATTGGGTGGCGGCTGCTCCAGCACTGGCTCAAGTCTGGGGCTGGACGCGCCAACTGTCAGGTGGCGCTGAAGTCAGGGACGCTGAACGCAAACGGTGAGTTTTCACCGACCACAAGTGGTGATTCGACCGGGAGTCCACTAACAAGCCCACGACTTCAGTCGTGGGTTCCTGACGGATTGCTCAGGTGGTTACGCGATTGCGGTTACCGTCGATTCGTCTGCGTCTTGAAGTGTCTCGAGGAACTCCTCGGCGTCGAGGGCAGCCATGCTCCCGGTGCCTGCAGACGTGATTGCCTGTCGGTAGCGGGGGTCAGCAACGTCGCCAGCAGCGAACACCCCATCGACGGCCGTCTGGGCTCTGGGCCGCCCAGCGTCGTCGGTCTCCGTGAAGATGTAGCCGTCCTCGTCCCGTTCGACGCCGGTACCGTCGAGGAACTGCGTGTTCGGCGTGTGACCAACGGCATAGAACACACCGCCGACGTCGACCGTCTCCCGCTCGACGTCGACACCGGACTCGCCTTTCTCTCTGGGATGGGAGACGAGCGTGGCGCCGGTAACGCCGTCCGCTTGGGAGCCGTGGATGGCTTCGAGTTCTGTGTTCCAGCGGAACTGGACGTCCT
>NZ_JAJJZH010000013.1:0-45430 GCF_021029015.1 Halobacterium sp. KA-6 | reverse complement strand
TGTGTCGGCTTCTTTCCGTCCACGTTGTCGAGAGCGTCTTGCAATTCCTCGACGGAGATCTCGTCGAGATGATTCACTAGCTACTGCAACTGTCTCTGAGTAAAAAGTTCTACCGGTTACTATAGCTCGCGTGCCACGCCAGTACAATATTCCGGTGCTGGTCACGCGCACCGGAGACGACGAGTTTGGCGCTGCAGTCAGCGAACTTGCCGCTGACACGCTCACGTATCGGGAGACACAGTGTGGCCCGCGATTTGAGGGGAGCGATCACGAGACGCTCGTTTACGATGTTGGCGATGGGTGGGTGCAGACGACGCTTGCGTACTGGCAGCACGTCCTCGACAGTCGCCAGCCGCTGTATGCGGCCGCCGACCGTGACGTCCCTGCGCCCGGCGAGGTGGTCTGAGTTGGGGCGCACTAACCCGACGTTCCGTGATACGCTTGGCCACATGGAGGATGAGTGGCAGCCGTATCGGCGAGCGCTTCGCCACCGCCACCAGGAGACGTTCGACACGCTCTGGGGGTACGCCCGCGAGCACGCTGACGCCGGTGGGTACCTCTCGCATCCCGATCCGGCTGTGGTGATGTTGTTCTCGGTGTGTCTCGCCCAGCAACACCAACTAGACGCCCTTGAAGCACGCCTCGACTCAACTACTGATGCCGTACACGATTGAAGTCCTCCCGGATGGTGGCGTCCGAACGTGGACGCTCACCGAGCGTGGGGCCACAGCAACCGTCGACGACGAGTACACGCCGACGTTCTACGTGGGGACTGATGACCGCCACAACCTCGACGCAGTCCGGCCGCTACTCGACGACCATCCACTCGTCGAGACAATTACACGGGTGGAGCGTCGTCCCGGGTGGCGACACAGCCATGAGGAGGTGCTCCGCGTAGACGTAACGACGCTCGCGGGTGTCGACGAACTCGCGCAGCAAGTCACACGCCACGGCCGCCCCGGCGGATTCCGCTGTTATAACGTCGATTTTGCGCCCGGATTCCGGTACTGCCTCGAAACCACCCAATCACCCCGGCCGAGCCGTGAGCCGACGGTCTTGCGTGTCGCCGCGCCGCGCGCACAGGTAGCTGGCGCTGAACGACTCACCACAGTCGAAGTCGGCGACCAGACCATCGAAAACGACCCAGAGACAGTCACAACACACGTCGCTGAACGCATCAGCGAGGACAACCCGGATGTCCTCCAAGTATCGAGTGCTGACCTAATTCCACGACTGTTCGACGCAGCTCCTGTCAGCGAGGATCGGTACGCACTCGGCCGCCAATCTGGCTACGCGAAGCGCGCCGGCGAATCGACGTACGAGAGTTATGGCCGGGTGGGGCACTCCCCAGCCCGATACAGCATCCCAGGTCGCGCAATCGTCGATGAGTCGAATTCGTTTTTCCTCAGTGAAGCCGGCCTCCACGGCATCCTTGATCTCGCCAAGCGGTCAGGCAAGCCACTCCAAGAGGCAGCGTGGGCGAGCATCGGGAACATCCTCACCGCAATCCAAATCCAGTACGCCGCCAATCACGACGTCCTTGTTCCATGGCGGTCGTGGCGCACAGAGCGATTCAAAACAGCAACCCAACTTAGTGACGCTGACCGCGGCGGATTCACATTCGAACCCATGGTCGGCGTCCACGAGGATGTCCACGAGCTCGATTTCAGTTCGCTGTACCCGAACATCATTCGCGAGTACAACATCAGCCCCGAAACCGTCCGCTGTGACTGCCACCGCGACCGCGACGACGTCCCCGGGCTCGGGTACAGCATCTGCCCCGAGGATGGGTATCTACCCGAGGTTCTCGGCCCAATCATCGATGACCGCGCGCAGATGAAGGCTGAGATCGCAAGCTGTGACGACCCCGACCGCATCAATACGCTTGAGGAGCGCTCAGCCGCGTTGAAGTGGATTCTTGTCTCCTGTTTCGGCTACCAAGGGTTCTCGAACGCGAAATTCGGGCGGATCGAAGCCCACGAAGCAATCAACGCCTACGCCCGCGAAATCCTCCTTGACGCCAAGGAAGCGTTCGAGGCGGCAGGCTACCGAATCATCCACGGCATCGTCGATTCAATCTGGGTGCAGCCACGACCCGATACTAGTTCGCGGCCAGTCGAGGCTGTCGCCAACGAGGTCTCGATGGAGACTGGGATCGAATTAGAGCACGAAGGCCTCTATGAGTGGGTAGCGTTCTGCCCAACCACTGACGGCCGTGATGGGGCGCTCACGAAGTATTTCGGCCGCCAGCAAGATGGCGAATACAAGTATCGTGGGATCGAGTGCCGCCAACGCAGCACCCCACCCTGGATTACCGACTTCCAGCACGATCTGATCAACATCTATGACGAAGAACGCTCCGTCGAAGCTGTCCTCGAACGCGTCAGTCGCGCTGTCGAGGACTTGCAGGCTGGCCGCGTGGATCCGAGCAAGCTAGCAATCACGAATCGTGTGACGAAAACACCCGATGAGTACAGCCAGGCGACGCGGAACGTCGCCGCGCTCCAGCGCGCCGAAGACAACGTTGGGGGAATTTCGCCCGGAGAAGACGTCGCATACGTAGTCGTCGACGACGACAAGACCTCACGCGACCGCGTCGCCCTCACAGCCGAACAGCCCGACTGCTACGACAACGCATTCTACACGCAACTGGCGATCCGAGCGGCCGCTGGCGTCCTCGGACCATTCAGGTATACGACAGCGGACGTCAAGACTGTCCTCGACGACGGCCACCAACAATCGCTCCCACAGCCGACCTCCAAGTGACATCCTCGCCCGCCGTGAACGGCTATCGAGATAAAATAGTAAAATCTAGATTAGTATAATCGCGATTTAGATAGAACAGGGTCCACGCGAAAGCACCGGAGCTTGATCCCCAAGGCGATTCACGTTCCCTTGACTTCCTCCCACCCCTGAAGGGGCGGGTTTCCGCTAACACCGCTGTCAGTACGTTTCCGGCGGCCGTTCGAGAATGTCGAAGATTTCCTTCGCGCGGTACTCTTTGTTCCGCTCTTTCCCGGTTGTCTCTTCGAGAAGCCCATCCGCAACCAGGGAGTTGATGGCTCGATACGCGGTCGGGCTGGATACATCGAACAGCTCCTCAACGAGTGAAGCAGTCAGATACGGTTGCTCGAACAACGTACACGCCAATTTTGCAGATGTTCTCGCCTCCCCGCTGTACGTCTCTTCGTACCTGGTCTGGAGTTCGCGTAGCTCACGCAAACGGCGTAGCGATTCCTCAGCCTGATGCCGTACAGCGGTCACGAAGAATTCGACCCACTGCTCCCACTCGCCCCGTTTCCGAACCGCTTCCATCCGGCCGACGTACGTCGCTTTGAATCGATTGAAGTACTCGCTGAGGTAGAGATTCGGTGCCTCAAGGTGACATCCTCGCCCGCCCTGAAGGGCGGGGCTTCCACCGCAGGTGGAATACCAGCAAACTGCTGGATTGAGGTTTCAAGACGTGTTCGCGTCACCGGTCTCCGGCTCCGCCCCCGCTCCCACCGCTGGTGAGCTAGACGAACCCTTGTCATCGGAAGCCCGCCTCTCGGACGGGAGTCCCTCGCTCGGTGACGTGTCTTGGTGGGCCTGCCACTGGCCCCCGCTCTGTGGCGAGTCATCGCCTACCGTTTTCCAAGGCAGGCTCTCTCCCCACGGATTTAGCCGATTAGCTATGTTCGCTGCTGCGTTCAGATCCGCTTGGTACTCCGACACCCAGCATGCCTCGTTCGTACATTTGAACGTGCCTTGATGCGACCGATAACCAACGTGTTGACACGCATGGCACGTTTTCGACGTGTGGTGCGGATGCACGTATTCCACAGCAATCCCGTGTTCCGCTGCCTTATCCTCAATACGCGACTGTAAACGGGAGAACAGCCACTTGCCGAGGCGTCGGTTCCAGTACTTCCCAATATCCTCGCCGGTGATACCGTCGAGATATTCGAGGACGATGACGGGATTCTCGAACTGGGAAGCGTATTCGACGGCCCGATGTGAGGCTTTCTCTACTTCGTCTTCGATGGCGTCTTGCCACCGCCCCCACACGAGATCGTCCAAGAGTTTTGAGGCGTACCGTGGTTTCAAGCGGTCTTCGGCAGAGGCTTGTTTCTGTCGAAGGTGTCGGACACGACCACCATCAACGAACAACGGATCAACAGGCGTGTCGTCTCGGAGGGCACAGCCCACCAAGAGTTTCGACTCACCCACGTCAAAGCCGACAGGGGTCACGCCATCACTGTCACACGAACACGAGTGGTCTGGTTCGACTTCGTAGTTCGCAGTGACGTGCAACACCCATCTATCACCGTCGCGTTGTACGCGGAGTTCGCCCGCCCACACGCTGTCGTCTTCGTCGTCGATCAGAGAATGCCACCAGTCTTCCTGCTCGGGATTCAACTGGAGTGGTATCCAGAAATTTGTCCCGCGACCGGGGAGCGGGACTTCCCAACAGATTTCGTAGTGTCGGTCGTCGTCGTGGTCGAAGACGGCTGCGGTGTTCGCGTAGCGGATTGGATGGGTGTCTGCGAGTTGACTCGCATCATACGTGTCCTCATCGAGCAGGTTTGGGACGTATTGTTTGATTGCGTTTTTCGAGTGCCAGTTGAGGTCTTCACCAGTGACGACCCCGTTGACGGCAGTCATCGTGTCGCACTCGCCATTGAAGCTGCGACGGAGCAACGATTCGTATCGGTCGTGTTCGTCGTGGAGCTTACGCTGCTTGTGCTGGGTGAGTGGGGCAAGATACGCTTCGAGCGTCTTGCACTCTTCACTCATTCTTCAGCAGCGTTGAGTCCTTGTTCGATGAGTTCGGCATATGCGAAGTCCATTCGCAGGCCGTTCTCTCGGGAATATTCTTTCACTCGTTCGTGGAGGTCGCTTCCACGGTCGATGGCGATGTCAACTCGCATCCGATTTTCCGTACGTTTCCTCGTACCTTAAAGATTCGTGTTGGCGTGGGGTATTCAGGGAACTGTCGCTTGTGGTTTGCGCAGTCGAGTGACGCGATTCACGCCCGCCGTGAACGGCGGGATTCTCTCGCTGCTTAAAGATAGAACTCTTCGTCGAACGCAAGCGTCGCTTCCGGTGGCAGTGGCTTCGGTTTGTAATAGGCGTCTCTCCCGTAGGACACCATCCGCCCCGGCGCCTCTTTGCTTAATTCTTCCCCCTTCATTATTGTCTACCCGGTATTTGTCCCCACTAGTTAAATTCTCAGGGGTTAAATGAACCTTAGACCCGATAGTGTCCGGTGCGACAAGATTAAAAGAAAAATCTGTACTGAGAGTCGACTTACATTCACCCTCAACGCAGGAGAATCCCGCAACAGCAATCCACACGCAAGGAAATGGCCCTTGCTACCTAGCGCTGGCGGTCCCATCGCGGTGACCACCCCGATACTGTTTCAATTGGCATCCTCCTCCGCGTGAACCTGGAGGACGATGTCAAAACTGGCACCAGAACGCGTTCTTTTGCACCGTCAGCCACCCATCAATCCCACTCCTCATCCCATACTTGGAATTCGAACAAATCCATCGCTCGCGCTCGCCAGACTAGAGTGATTTCCAACGAGGTACCCCCCGTCTATACTAGTCGGACTTTGCTGTATGTTCTGAGGTGCTTCTCTTGTTTCTTCGGGAGAGCGGTCATCTATCTTCGAGAAATGCTGCTAGGAATGCTGCTAGGAATACTATATGGCGGGATGAATGCTGTAATATCTGTTCCGAGGGTTTGTCTGGGTCGTTTTCGTTGGATTTGCTGCTTGAAAGTCGAAGCCTGTCTTTGGAGAGGTGGATTTGCTGTAAGACGGTGTTAGATTTCCGACTCGTCGGGCTCTTTGAGTTCGATCCCCGCGTAGTATCGGTTTGTTGCGCCATCCCGATATTCGGTCGTCCGCTCGAGGTCGATCTGGTTTTCTAACCGGCGAGTGAACCAGTTTTTCGAATCCGGTGAGATGTCGTGTTCGTGCGCCCATGCCTCATAGGCCTCGTAGACTCTCGCGGTTTGGGCTTCACTGCCTGGTGACTCACGGAGATGTTCGTTCGCGAACTTCGCTATCGCTGCCTCGGGATCGTGCTTCCACTCAGGCGTCTCGGAAGCCGGCGTTGAGATGTCTCGCTCTACTCCTGCATCCTGGTTTGCTTCGTTCGGGTCAGCCACGTCGGATATAGCATTCTGATCGGGGTTCGCTTGGTTCGGGGTGGCCGAGAGGTTCAGTTCCGGTAGTGATGCGAGGGAGGTCGTCTCGTCGTCACGGTAGATGTGTGATTCCGTCTGGTCCTGAAGGATGAGGATGGCGTATTGGCTGTCGTTGTAGTCTGGGTATGGAAGCACGTCTTGGGGGATGAATGGGCGTTTGATTCGGGTCCAGTCGGCGGTGAATGCTTCCTTTGACTCGTAGAGGTGGCTGTTGCCTTGTTCGTAGACGGCGTACTCCTCGGCTGCTGCGTCGTAACTATAGACGGCTGGCAGCCGTCCTTTCGACAGCTCACTTAATGATTCAACACGGAGGTATTCCGTGCCGTCCGCATCTTTCAGGACGATGTCGCCGCTCTGGCGTGTCCAGATATTCTGTGAGCCACCATCTGAGGTGGGGCGAACGGCTGTGACACCGCCTTCTTCGGTTGCACCGCCGTTGAATGTCACGTTCTCGTCGGTCGTGTAGAACCGCATCTCGCCGGATTGGAGATTCCGGACCGGTGAGTTGAGGGTTTGTTCGACACGTTCAGCCCAGTAGGTGTCTTTGTCATCCGACTGCACGACGAACAGCGGTATTTCGCCTGCTTGCTGTGCTTTCCGGAGGTTTGTGAGGACTTTCGCCGGCTTCCCCGGTGTTGTCGTCTCTACCTCAACTGCAAACGCCTCCGCGAACGCTGGATGGGTAGCACGGCCATCTGGTTTCTCGCTGCCGTCCTGCGTGAGTATCGAGACGGTGAACCCGAGGGCTGTCAACTCTGCCTCAATCTGTTGCAGGGCGGTGTCGTGCTTGTGACTGCCTGCAGCCTGCACCTCGCCGGTATTTGGTTCGGCGACGCGTTCACCTTCCTCGGTCAGGCGAATGCTCGTCTCGTTGCCTTCGGTGGTAACGTCGAGTCTGGACGAGGCACGCCAAATTCTCGGCAGCTCGGCATCGTCGTACTCGAACGTTTCTTCGATAAGCGATTGACGGCGATCAAGTTCCGCTACAACGGCCGTGGTATCCACCCAGTCGTTGGTTGACCGTACGCTTTCGCGGAGTTGGACGGCACGAACGGCAGCTGCAAGCTCCGCGGTAATCGTTGAACCAACCGTTGTGTTCGCTGTGGGCTTCGAGTCTGCAAGGCGTTCTTGGATTTCTGTGTCCGTTAGCTGGGGTGTGCCGTGTTCTGCGAGACTGGCGTCGATGATGGCATCGATGGCTTCAGTTGCGCGGCGTGGGGGATAGGGTGGGAAGGTGTTGATGCGGACGGGATTGGAATAGCTCTTATCTTCGCGGGGGAGTTTCGTCCAGAGTTGGTAGCGCCCCGTCCCTAGCAAGTCCTCGGCGCTGTACTCTTTGAAGCGTTCCATGAGGACGCGTGCGTCACTCTTGGCGTTCACTGAGAATGCGAGGGTGGTATCGCAGTTGTTCCGAACGGCATCCTGCGTTGACGAATCCAATTGCGAGGGATACTGGCAGGACAGCGTCACGGAGAGCCGATTGGAGCGTGCTCTGGCAAGCATCCCCTCCAAGTTGAGGTTTGGACTTGCAATATCGTCGAATTCGTCGCAGAACAAGAAGTAGGGGTCTGGCTGGCCGTCTTGATTCGAAGCGCGCTGGCGGATGGCCGTCCAGAGTTGGCGCATCACGCCCAGCGAGACCATCTGCTTGACCGAGGAATTCTCGATGGGTGTGCGGACGATGACGATGCGGTCGTTGTCGATGATCTCCCGGAAGTTAATCGTGCTCTCCTTGTGCGCGATGATTTGGCGAATAACTGGGCTCTCCACCCAGGCTTTCAGCCGCTTCACCAGCGGCCGAATCGTCTTATCGGGCATCCCAGCGATCTCTTCGCAGAATTCTCGCAGGTAGGGATCCTCGACAGTCTCAGCGAAATCCTCCCGTCGGTCAGCCTCCAGGAGAATATAGTACATGTCGATGAGCGAATACTGGGTATCCGACTGCAGCATTGCTCGCCCCATCGATTCGGTGATCGACTCCATGTTGATCCCCCAGTACTCGCCATTACTCAGGACGGCTTTCAGCGTCTCAATGCGTGTCTCAATCTCTTCCTCGCGACTGACAGCGGAGTCACCACTGGGGATGTCGAGGAAGTTCAACCCAACCGTGTCTTCTCGATCGAGGTTCCCGGGTTCAACCCATACAACGTCATCCAACCGATGCTCGGGGAGTTTCCGGAGGAGGTCGCGGGAGTCCTGGCCTTTCGGGTCGACGTAGACGAAGCCATGCCCGTTATTCGCGAGTTGGGTCATGCTATTGACCAGCATCGTGGATTTCCCGTACCCGGTGGTGCCACTCACCCAGAGATGCCGGAACAACGAATTGAATGGCAGCCCGGCTTCCCGGAAGCCACGGTGTGGGTCTTTCTGGTAGCCCAGCCAGAGCGTCTGTGGTCCAGCCCCGGGGGTCACCTCGAACATCGTCCGGATGTCGGCTCCGGCAACAACGCCTTCGTCGATGGTCTGCGCTCGCACTTCGATGTCACCAACGGAGTCCGTACTCGTCTCAGTAATCGAATATGGGCTGGCGTCGTCGCTATCTTGGTCTGTTTGGCGTTCGGACTCGCCGGCTGGCCGCTCATCGTCCTTAGGAGAATCGCTGTCTGGCTGGGTGTCGCGTGATTCAACGGACGTATCGCGGTTGAGAATACGGTCAAACACGGTCGTGGCCTCCATCAGGCGACGCCAACCCACCATCAGCCTGGCTGGCTTCTTCGAAGTGGTACTGGTTGTCGTTGGCCGACACCCGGTCGCTGTCCTCGGTTGTCTTCTGGTCGAGATTCGGCGTCGGAATATCTCCTTCTGGGAGGTGCGCAACCCCAGCCAATTCGTCGACGGTCAACACCGTTTGCTGGGGCGTATACTGTCGGGTTGCCATCTCCTCGACGAACTCGCGAAGCCGAGCGACCGTGCCATCGTCATCACGATGCCAGACTGGCGTTGCTTCCAAGCCCTGCTCGGAGATGCCGTTGTACTGCGTTTCGAAGATATTGGCAACCCCCCGTGTGCGGGCTTTGGCGTCTCGCTTCGACGGCGAAACCGCGAGAACGCGAATCGTGGTATGATAGGCGGGTTTGTCGCGTTCGTGTTCAAGGATCTTCGCCGCACGTTTATCCGCGGTACTTGGTGGCCGCGTTCGGGGGTTCAGCCATCCAACTGAGGTGCCTTGTCGGAGACTATTAGCGATGTCATCGATGCTATCCTGGCGGAGGCGGGAGCCACTTGTCCACGAGGGTTTCGCGGGCCGGAACACCACCTGAGTGACGACGCGAGTACCTTCGTCGCCGAGCATCTCACGGGTAAGTTCACCGTATGGGTCGGTGTCGAAGCCCTCGTTCGTGTGGTCGCGAATCGGATAATACGAGCCAAGCGTCGTCGAAACACGCGCCCCCGCGACGTACTCACCGGGCTTGATTTGTGGGAGGCCGTACCCTGCCTCAACGCGTTCGATACCAGTATTGGGGTAGTTAGTGGCGATGCGACGCTGGAGCGTGTCCGCGGCCGCCGCCGTCGGGGCGTGCACGTAGAACTCCAGGGAACCATCAGCAAACCACGTCTCAAACGAGTATGAGTCGCTCTGGTTCGATCCCCAGAAGGATGTCTCGACGTCGTGCAGACTCCGGTATATTCCGGCGGCGTCCTGGATGCCGGCCGAATGCGTGTGTGGCTGCACTCGCAACAGGACGCCCCAGGTGTCTTCGACAGCATACTCGAGGGGTTCACTGGCCGTAATCTGGGCAGCGCTATAGGTTGGCGGGCCGAAGACCAGGCGATGAGCCTTATTCAGCATCCTGACCACCATCCGTTGAGAGAACGCCACGTTCCCCAGTCGTGCCGTTCGCTGGCGTATCGCCGAGCCCGGCGAGGACGGTTTCGATGAGTTCGTCGTCGGTGAACCCATCCTCGAGGATGCGCTCGACACGTTCAGGGTCGACATCGAGGCGATTCACCAACGCGTTTGTCTGGGCTTCGGCCTGGAGGGTATCTTGGAATGCAGCATCTCGCGGTGATTGCTTGTTGAGTGCGTCCTGGATGATTTCGCGGTCATCAGATTCGTAGGCGATGACGTGGTCCTCGAAGGCGTCAGCGGCGACGTGCAGCGGGTAGGTGCCGTGTTCTTCGACGCGCACCAGCGCTTGACTATACCCGAGTGCGTCGTTGCCAGCGTCGGCACGCCGAATGTACTGGCGTTGCTCGCGCGTCAACCCGATTTTGTCCGCGATGTCGTCGTCGAGATCCGGGAGTTTGTGGAAGACCTTGATCGGGCACATCCCCAGAATCTTCTCCGCTTGCTCTGATTCGTAGAACTCCTGGGCGGTCTGGGAGAGCAACACCATGCGCAGGCCAGCATGCCGTTGGTGGCGGAACGCCGTCTCGAGGAAGTCCAAGTTCGCCTGATCCTCGAAGAGGTAGTGGGCTTCGTCGATCGCTAACTCGACGTGCTGGTCGGTGCGTTTCGCCTGCTGGTAGACCGTCGAGAGCAGCAACTGCATCAGGAACGTCTGGCGGTCAATCCCCGACGCCGTCCCTTCGATCTGCCCCAGGTCGATATAGACGACCTTGTTGTCGCCCTCGAGGATGTCGACATCCGAGCGAGCGGCGAGATTGTCGTAGGCGCCGCCCTCGCGGAACGGCTGCAGGGCAATCGCGAGTTCGTCGGCGTATTCGGCGGCGCGCTGTTGGGCGGATTCCGAATCCGCGATATTATGCTCGCTGGGGTTGGCGGCGATATCCGAGAGGATGTCGTGGACGTCGGTCATCGTCGGTGAATTCGCGGGCGTGTGCGTCGAGATGTCACCAGGGTGGACGCCGGCCTGGCGGTAGGCCTCATCAATCACATAGGAGAGCACGCCGGTTTCCGTGCCTAACTGGATGTCGCGGGCGTCGAGGAAGTTCTCCAGGATTGCATGCACTTCGTCTTTTTTCGCTGCTAGCGGCGAGACGCTGCCGTCTGCATCCAAGACTGCTTGGGGTGTCTCCCGGATCTCGAGTGGGTTGAGTTGGGTGTCCCCACCGACGGAGATGGTTTTGGCGTCCATTGCATCCGCGATTCCACGGAATCCACCAACGGGATCGATTAGGACGAGCATCGTGTCCTGGCGGCGTTTCATCGTGCGGAGTTGCCGCATAATCCCGCCGTAGGTTTTCCCGGCGCCAGGCATTCCGACGACTAGTTCACTATGCCCGGTTTCCAGCTCCCAGGGGTTGATGCGGACAGGGCTGCCGTTGTGGCCGTGGGTGCCGTATTCGATGCCGTCGTCCATGCGGAGGTAGTTCGAACTGAACGGGAACATCGCGCCGAATGCCTGATTTGTCATGGTTGACATTCGGTCGTGGCCGAGCTCATTCCGGCCAAGCGGCGCAACTGTTGCAAGGCCACGTTCCTGCCAGCGATTCGCGACCTTCAGCGTGGAGTTCGCCGGTGCATCACGCACGATCGACCGCAGGCGCGCGGACTGACTATCCAAGGCTTGCTTCGAGTCAGCGGATAGCCGAATGAAGACGCCGCCACGGTAGAACGAGGCTTTGTTCGCGCGAACGAGCGACCGCATGTGCTTCCCGCGGTCGATGTCAGCCTGGAGGTCCTCGGCTTTCAGACTGCTTGCGTCGTGCTGGGTGACCTTCAAGTCCGAAATCCAGTCCGCCATCATGTCCGCGGCGGACTGGGAATCGAATGGGTCCACGTGCATGCTGATGTCGGCGTTGAGGTCCGTCGCCAGCAGCAAGCGCTCGAACATGCCGTCAGCTGGCTCCTCAGGGAATTGTTCAACCCAGAACGTCCGCACGTACGTCTCATCGTTCAAGACGGCGTACGTCGGCTGCCAGTCCACCGACGACGGTGCAATCACTGACTGCTGGCGCTCAGCGGGACTGGCAAGGCCGCCCGTAGGCGTCTCGCCAGACGCTGCTGCGAGATCCTCGTCACTCGCTGTGTCGTCGGCGGCTGCTGCAAGCACGTCATCGGGATTCGGTGTCGTCGAGACGCGCTCGGTCAGCCCATGCGAGACCACCGGGAACGTCCCGAGTGCGTCCGCAAGATCTGCGTATGACTGGGTGTGGCCAGTCCAGTACTCCGTCGTCACGCGAGCAAGATCATAGCCATCAACGGGCGTCATCGAACACCGATACAGGGACGTCCCGCCACGGCGCAGCTGCCCAAGTCGCGCCTCCAACTTCTCCTCTTGCAACCGCACGCGCTCGTCCGCAGACAACTCCTCGCCCTGGAAGCGCTCGAACACCCCGCCAATGACAGGGACATCCGCGAGATACCCCAGGACGCTATCCCCGGTCGGTGCCCCTTCCTGAATGTCATCCTCGGTGACCGCTGTCAGCAGGTAGTACTCCCGAATCGTCGCCGTATCCGGGTCGACCGCACCATCTGCGTCCGTATTATCCGCGATCGACTCCTCAAGCAACCGCTCCAAGACCGGCCGGGATTGCACGTCACCGTCGCTCAGGCGGGCTTGATGCTCGCGAACAACATCACCGTCGGCAACGTCACGGCTCGTGATGTAGACTTGGACGGGGAACTCAACGGTTGAGTTCGCGAATTCCGAGAGGGACTGGATGGCGTTCGACCAGGCTTGCTGGTCTTCTAACGCCATGTTCGCCGGTTCGATCTGCATCCCGCCGACGAGCGCGCCATCCGTTCGCTCAACTGCATGTGGCAGCACGCGATTGACGCGCGTGAGATACCGGACGTTGCTGTCAGCATCGCCATGCGTGTAAGCGTCGTCTTTGAGTGCCCACGTGAGGCGAGCGCCTAGCCACTCGGTTAACCACAAGTAACCGGGTTTGACCTTATGCAATAACCCGAGCGACAGTCCAATCATCACCCCACCGCCGATAACGGGGAGCGTGAGGGTGGCAGGGACGAGGGCAGCCCCAACCAGGGTGATGAGGGCGGTGCCGATGAACAGCATGAGCTCGCCGATTGTATACCCCTGGAAGAACGCGGTGGTGCCACCCAGGGCGTGATGAATGCGTCGTGCGCGACTATCGTGATTCGTTGAATTCGTACTCATACGTGGTTACCAGCGTGAGATCGATTGCTTCGTATTCCGGAGTGCTTGCTTCGAGCGCGCTTTCGCGATTGCCGTGGCGCGACTCGCATCTTCGCGTGCTTTATCCCGCATTCGCCCTGTCTCGGATTGCCGAAGATTCTGGTACTGTCGAGCATGCGATTTCGTCGCTTTGACGCCCTCCCCGACCTGGTAGGCACGCGAGCCACCATCCCCGACCGTCCGGCCGTCTTGCGTGATCGCACCGGGGGCGTCCTCGGAGAGGCCGCGATGGACGTTGCGCGCACCTCGCGCGGTCGCGCCAACGCTCTGCTTGGTGGCAGCAGCCGCCGAACGTGGATTTGGCTTCGAGACGCTGTTGCGAGCGATCGTCTTGATTGCCGGGGACGACCAGTACACCGTCAGAATTGAAGCCAGGCACGCCGCCGGGATCAACGCCAGCCCGAGGAACAACGAGAACAGCCCGCTGGCACTCGCGGTGATATCGAGTTGCCAGCCAACGCGGAACAACACCGCCGCCGGCAGCCCCGACAGGAGTAAGCCTGGATAGAGGCTGGCCGCACGTCGCGCCAGCTCCGACGCCGGGCTGAGCGGCCAGACATCCAGCGCCCAGAACACGCCAAGCAACGGCATCAGTGGCGTCAACACGAGAATGGCGAGCCAGCGCAGCGCGTAGACGAACGCCGCGACCAACAACAGGCTGGTCGCCAACAGCGCAATTGCCAAGACGACGAATAGCCCACCGACGGAGGATTCGATGAGCGCGCCGAAGTCTGCGGCCATATCGTTGATTGGCGCGAGTGTCACGCCGATGGCGTTGACGAACTGCAGTGGCAGCGACACCAGTGGGAACCAGACGAACGACCCGAGGAATACGAGGCCGATGCGGCGCAGCAGGCGTTTGCGTCGATACTGACTGATCGAGCCTGCACGCACCCCGAGATACGCCAGGCCGACGATGAGTAACATGATCGTCAGCGGGAGGATGTACTGGATGTAGAAATCCGCGTAGAGATCCTGCCAGGGCTGATTATCGGGCGTGCCAGCGACGAGATACTGGTCGTTCGACCGTGGCGCCGGCACGCCAACGATCGGTCGGAGGATCGCACGGAAGATCTCGTTCGTGAATCCAAGGAGGGCGTCCTTGATGGCGGTGAGGACGTCCCTGATGGCGTCCTGGACTTGTTCTTCGAACCACCCCATCTAGCAATCACCACCCAGGCCAGGGCTTTGCAGTCGTCTGGTGGTTGTTGGACTCGCCGCGGATGCCTTGGCGTAGGGTGGCTGCGAGTCCGTCCAGCGATCCAGCGAAGTGCGTTGTGTCCAAGTCATGAGTTTCGGGGAATGAGACCGAGCAGGTCACCGCCAGTCACGTACTCAAACCCGCCAACGAGCAATACAACCGGCAGAAACCACAGGACGGTCACAACACCCAGGTCGATGAATCGCTGCATGCTCGGCATCGTCGGTGATGCCTTCGCGGTGGCGGACGCGTGACTGTATGGCTGTTGTGTCTTCCACCAGGCTTGGGGGTTGTATGTGGCATGCACGAGCAACGGCGGGTCCGCGATCGTCGCAACACCCTGTCCTGTCTCGTTGAGCGGGACGCGCTGCCCGCTAATTGTCACTGACCCCGTCGACACCGGCTGCCCTTGCGTTGTCCCCGTTACTTCCGCCGTGACAACTGCATGTGTCGCGTTGCGCTCCCGGACGTTGAGCGCAAGCGAGGTATCCCGTACGGTCCGTTGGTCATCCATGCTGAGTGTCGTGGATTGCCCAGCGACAATTCCAGAGACTGTGACCGACTCGAAACTCGTCTTGTCGGGGGTGTCTGCGGTGACAGCGATCGACCCGGTGTTCGTGTACGTGGCTGCTGGCTCAATATCGATCGCTGGAGGGAGCTGTGGCCCAGACCGCGTCTCACCCCAGGTCGCAGCGATCTCCAACGACGGTTGGTCCGTGGCGGTTTTACTGGGGCTGTATGCAGCACCGCGACTGGGATAGGCATGCACTTGGAGGGGGCGTGCCTGAGACTGCGTGCGCGATGTGTCGGTGGCGGTGCTGGCTTCGAGGGGCTGCCAGCTGGGCGTGGTCGCGGTGTAGAACCACCAGTTGCTGTGCGCACGCGTACTCTCGCCAATCGAGAGTGACGTCCACGGCGTGGGCGTGTGGACGACAGCGCCGGCAGATTCGTTGCGCGTGCTGAACGCGACGTTCACCCCATCGTATGCATCGGTGCTTGCAACGGTCGCGTCCGTAGTCGTTGAGACGGTCTTCGATACTCGACGAGTGTCGGAGGTTTCCGTCCACGATCCAGTACACGCCGCTGTTGTTTCGTTCCACTGCGAGCACTCTCGTGTCACCGTCTGCACGTCGGCCGTAATCGTCGCTGCAACGGTCAGCGTCACCGACCCGTTGAGAGTACTGTATGATAGCGTTGCTTGGTGGCCACGTCCAGTATCGAGTTGGTGGCCGTCAGCGCGAAGGACAACTCGGTCGACGCGGTGGTTGCTGAGTGCGTGCTGGCTGCGGATCGGACCGTCTTGGTCTGGTGGCGGGGCAACGACGCGATAGTCGCTGACCGCGCGCACCGTCCCGGACGGCGAAATATACTGCGTCGTTCCAGCATCCCGGTGAAGGCGTGTCGACGGCTGGACAGCGTAGATGCTCGCAAAGGCGTCCTTGATGTAGACGCCGTCAGCAAGCGATGCGCCAGCCGGATGCACTGACGTGTCTGCATCACCCGGCGTATACGTCGGGAAGTTATCGCGATTCCACGCCCCCGCTGCGTCAGGTGGCTGGCTGAATGGGATATCCGTCGCGTCCGCGAGCCGACCCATGAACGCCGATTCGGACGTCCGTTCTTGGTCCGTCGTCGTGTTTTTTACTGAGCCGGTGTCAGTGTCGCCCGACCAGAGTCGCTGGAACGTGCTGTTGTTCATGCCGGCTGGCGGGCCACTCGGTGGGATTGCTGTGTCCGCGTTTGCGGGCTGGGGTGTGCTTGTGGCTGCTGCGGGCATGCCAGCGATGGTGCTGGCGAGCAAAACGATGATTGCGACGGCGAGCAACCGTGGGTGCGTGGAGGGCATGGGCGATCAGGGAGAGCCGGCAGGATGCGCGCTGGTGGTGGGGGTTAGAATGGTTTGACGCACTCCGAGAAGCCAAAGCCCATCTGGGAGCCGACGTTGTCGATGAGTTCGGGCGAGACTAACGCTAGGACGACGATGCCGAAGCCGATGCCGGACATGACGAGTTGGTCTTTGGCTTTGTTTTTCTTCTCGGGGTTGCCGCCAGCGGTCATGTATGAGAGGCCTGCTTTCCCGGTGTAGAGCCCAGTAATTGGGAGGCCGAGGCCGGCGACGGCACCGAAGATTAGGTCAATTCCGGTTGCGACGCCGGTGTCACAGTACACGCTGCCGACGTTTGAGGCGGCTGCTGCTGGCCCGACAGCGAGGGCGAGAAACGCGATGCCGACGGCAACCTGGATGCTCCAGGTTGAGCCCTGCGTGGCAACGCGTCGAAGCAGAGTCGTATGTGTATTTGTGTTACTGGGGGAGTTGTTGGAGGGCGATTCCGTGGTCGTGGAGTGACTGCGTTTGCTCATGGTAGTGAAAGCGTCCCGCGACACCTCATTCCGTCAGGTACGGTCGTCTGATGGATTCGATGGAGGGCTGGTGGTCTGGCAGTCCGGGCGTGGACTGCAGATTGCCCGATGGGGAGATGCCGCGTTGTTGCCATTTCGAATGCTGTGCCAGCCTAGTATCGACCGGAGATGTTTAAACCCGAGATTATGAATCCGCGTATAATACATATGTAGATATGCAAGAGAAACCCACCCACAGGCATTAACTACTCACGCATACCCGTGGAGAACATGCGCCCTCGCGTCCCCTGGATGAGCAAAGTCGACGACATTGTCCTCGAATGGCTCGACGATCACGACATCGCAGCCACCCCGAAAGTCATCCACACCAACCTCGACACCGCAATCTCGTACTCGCAAGTTAACCGCCGCCTCTGGAAACTCGAAACCAACAATCTCATCGAACGCGACCCCGACCGCAACGACTACTACGCAATTACAGACCTCGGCCGCACATACCTCCACGACCCAACCGCTACTGCAGACGACTTCCCCAACCACACCGACGAACACACTGATTCAAATTCAGCGTGAGCGCGAGACGGGCTATTGGTCCGGACGGTTCAGGATGCGCTCGCAGCGGTGGATGAAGGACGCGAGATCTCGTGCAGCAGCACGTTCCAAGGAGATGACGACGCCGCTTGAGTGGCCATCACGAAGAACCGCGAAGACCCCATTCTCGTAGAGTTCAATCGAGGCGTGGAAGGCGCCGAATGGGCTCTCTTGCTTTCGTAGCGGCGTTCGGCGTCGTGCTTCATCGACGATGTCCGCGCTGCGCTCCTCGGCGCGCTCCCGAGGAAGATCGTCCCGTCGGTAGATAATCTCCCAGTCGTCGGCGGTGAACGAGACTGCTGTCCGGAAGTACTCTCCTCCTTGTTGCTGTACGAACTCGACGAGATGCTGGTAGGAATGCGTTGGCACATCTAGGAGACTCTGCTGCCGTCCGGATAGCCCTCACGGCTCCCTCAACAGCCTGGAACCCGCAGCGATATTCCAAGCACCATCGGAGACGCAGTCCGCGAGTACCTACCTCGATGTTTCGCATGTTGTTGCGAGCAAGCGAACTCTGTGATGGAAGGGCGCTGAAGACGGTACCCGTCTGCCTATGGCAAGTATTTGAATGGTCGAAAAACATACCTTACTCGGATGGTAAACAACGTTCGTGTCGTCGACTTGGCGCCAGAACTGAGACCGCTGTCGCCATACAGTCTGTCACCACCCTGCTTCCTCGAACCATGAGGAAGGCCGGCGACACACCTTTTCACGTAATTAATAGAGGCCATCAGGGCTTTCCTGCAAACGCGAGGAGATGTAGTTATGGCCGGCGCGATTGCAGGACTGATTCTGGGGAGTATCATCGGGGCGGTCGCAACAATCGCAGGATCGTACTTTTTGTTCTGGCGTCGCCGTCAAGCAGCACTCGCGCATCTCCGCCGCGCCTTCAAAACAGAACTCTCGGCATTATCGTACATTGACGAGATGGCCGAGAGCGGCGACTACGAAACACTCACTAAGACGGTCGAAAGGCCGGTGGTCTACGAGAGTAACGCCGACGATATTGGCCACCTCTCAGGCGATGAAGTTGAGGCACTCGTTGCGTTCTACACCGATCTGTACTGGATGCGTGACCAACAGGATATTGAGGATAAGAAGGAACGCGTCCACGAGATCGTCGAGAAGCGCCAACGTGCGAAAGCAACAATCCGCGAGACCGAGTGAGGGCGTCACAGACACTTCTGGCGGGATGTACCCACTCGAAGGAGTGTGAGTCGAACACCTACGACGTTAGCTGTGGATAAAGCATGAAGCACACAGTTTGGACTTGATTCCGACATAGGGTTGAGTGGTGGGAATCCCGAAAGGTTCGTGGTGCAAGTCGGCACGATGAATGAGAACTTATGGGGGTCCCGAGTCACCTGGACGTATGAGCCAGCATATTCTCGTTCCAGTTGATGGGTCACCGCAATCGGAGGCAGCGTTTGACTACGTGCTGGACAACCACCCCGACGCGCAGGTGACGATTCTCCACGTTCTCAATCCGGCGAGTACGTACACGTACGGCGACGACGAATACTTCGACTACGAGGGGTATCAAGCGGAAGCAAAGCGACAGCACGAGCGCGCCGAGCAACTACTCGAAGAATACGGTGAGACGGCAAGCGAGCACAGCATCAACTTCGAAACCAGACTCGAAACAGGGAAGCCCGCTGCAAAGATCATCGAAACGGTCGAAGACGAGGATATCGACCACATCGTAATGGGGAGTCGTGGTCGCTCCGGCGTCGGCCGGGTGCTGTTCGGAAGCGTCGCCGAAACCGTCACTCGACGCGCACCCGTTCCAGTTACTATCGTTCGATAGCAGTCCGTTTCCACGGCGAAAGCCGTGACTCGGCTACCCATATCCTTCGCAGTGGACGTGATTGGTGGGGACGCCGAGTCGCGTGACTGCGGTTTCGAGGCTGTAGACCATCGCGTTGATACCGCAGGCGTACACCTCCAGTTCGTGGGGGTCGATTCGCGCCTCGATTTCGACATCGGGCTGGGTGCGGAGCATCTCCGCGATGTGCCGTCCGAACACGGCGTCATCTAGCGCGCGTTCTTCGACGTATTTCAGGAGCGCGTCCTGGATGTACTCTGTCTCCCCAGCCCAGTCTGCGAGCCATGATTCCCGGGAGAGACAGGGGACGTAGTGGAAGTTGTCGTGGGTGGCTGCGCGCTCTTGGAAGGCGTCGTGATAGGGGAGGTCGTCTTCCCAGGCGGCACCGAGGAACAGCCAGATGTCGCGTGGTTCGCCCTGGTACTCGTCGCGGCCGTCCTCGAAGAGGTAATCGATCATGCTCTTCATCGGGGCGACGCCAGTTCCCGTCGCCAGGAATGCCAGGTCGCGTTTCGATTGGTTCTCCAGGAGGAGATGGCCATTCGGCCCACGAACTGTGACTTCGTCACCAACCGAGAGGTCGTCGCAGAGCTTTGGGGAGAGTCGTCCGTCCGGAACTCGTCGGATGCAGAGTTCGAGGTCGTCCCGATTCGGTGAGCTGGCGACGGAGTACGGCCGCGTTCGACCGTTGTACCGTAGTGAGACATACTGACCAGCAGCGAATTTGACGGGGTTGTCCACGTCGAGAGTGATGCTGACGAGTGCGGGATGCGCGCGTTCGTAGCGGTCGCGAAACGCGCCAATCTGGGGCGCAAGTCGCCGATTGGCAGTCGTGGCGGCCTCGAAGACGGCAGTCCAATCGATTTTCCCGGTGTCTGGAATCGTATCCTCGAATCCGTGTCGTTTGCCCAGCGCGAGTAGTTTGCGTCGGATTTCGCTCCTTCGGTCGCGGTCCATCGCATCCACGGACGTGACCGTCGCCGACTCCGAGATTAACGGGAGCGATTGTGCGTGTTCGTGCTGGGAGTTGTGCTCCCGAATTGTCATCAAGTAGCGAAGGAGAGAGGCGTATGTGAACGTTGGGGAGTCAGAACTGCAGATCCCTCCGCTCACTTGGAATCCTCGAATTACGCTACCACCGGGTAGGTCCGGTTCGCCGGACTGGCTGGTCAGCGAGATCGGTGCAGTAACTTTGTTACGGTACAGGCGCGGAGGATGTGTAATGACGGCCTCCACCCATTTCGGGCGCGAGACAATCCATGTGCTTCACGTTGATGACGATCCTGACTTTGCCGAGCTAGCCGCGACCTTCCTCGTTCGTGCAGAAGACCGCCTTGATGTGACGACCGTTCAGACTGCCAGCGACGGCTTAGAGCAGTTAGCCACGGGCGACTTTGACTGCATCATCTCCGACTACGACATGCCGGGGCAGAACGGCGTTGAATTTCTGGAAGCCGTTCGTGAGGACTACCCGGAAATCCCATTCATTCTGTACACTGGGAAAGGGTCCGAGGAGATTGCGAGTGAAGCGATTTCGGCGGGGGTATCTGATTATCTGCAGAAGGAGGGTGGAACTGACCAGTATACTGTGTTGGCGAATCGGGTGATGAATCTCGTCAGCCAGCACCGCGCAGAGACCAACCTGGAGGAATGGATTGAGCAACAAGAAGTCGTCGCTGAGCTTGGCCGGCAGGCGCTCGCGGGTGGTGACTTGGATGAATTGTTTGAGGCGGCAACAGCAGCTGTTGCGGACGCGCTTGATAATGAGTATGCGAAAGTCCTGGAGTACGTCCCAGAGTCCAGTGAGTTATTCCTGCGAGCGGGTGTCGGCTGGCAAGATGGCCTGGTCGGCGAAGCAACCGTCAGCGACAGCCTCGGATCACAAGCGGGCTACACCTTACAGTCGGAGGAACCAGTTATCGTTGATGACCTGCCAAGCGAACAGCGATTCCAGGGCCCACCACTGCTAACTGAGCACGATGTCCGAAGTGGGATCAGCGTCATCATCGGCGATGTCGAGGATCCATGGGGCGTGCTGGGGACGCACACGACAGCACGCAAGCCGTTTTCCGAACACGACGTCACGTTCGTGCAGACGGTTGCGAACGTCTTGGCGACTGCTATCGAGCGCACACAGCACGAGATGGAACTCGCGCGGAACAAGCGCGCGATGGATGAAGCACCGGTTGGGATTACAATTACTGACCCCAGTCAAGATGACAACCCGATCATCTACGCGAACCAGAGTTTCCAGAACTTGACCGGGTATGATGAGAGCGAGATTCTTGGCCGGAACTGTCGGTTCCTACAGGGAGAAGAGACTGATAATGAGAAGGTAGCGGCAATGCGGGAAGCGATCGACGCTGAGGAGCGGGTGTCTGTTGAACTGCGGAATTATCGGAACGATGGGTCCGAGTTCTGGAATCGTGTCTCAATTGCACCGGTCCGCAACGAGGAAGGGGTCGTCAAGAATTACGTTGGGTTCCAAGAGGACGTAACTGAGAAGCGACGGCGGCAGGAACGGTTTCACCGGCAACGCGAGACGCTCCTGGAACTCGCATCTGATGATGCAGTAACGAGTGGTGAATTTGACGAGGCTGTCCGCCGAATTACGGAAACCGCAGCAGGCGTGTTAGACGTGCCGCGGGTGAATGTTTGGCTGCTAGATGACGACGGGGAGACGTTCACGTGTGCCGACCAGTATGAGCGTGGGGCGGACGCGCATTCTAGAGGTCAGGAGTTAGCGATCGGTGAGTACCCGGTGTACCTTGACGCGTTAGAATCTAGTCAGGCGATCGCGGTCGAAGATGTGGATGCGGATACCCGCATCTCGGAGTTATCCGAGTACGTGTCTCGCAACAATATTGGTGCGTTACTGGATGGGACGCTACGATCGGAAGGAGAGGTAATCGGGGTGATTTGTCACGAACACCAGGGTGGGCCACGGGAATGGATCGACGACGAAATCGAATTTGCGAGCGATGTTGCCGACATCGTCCATCGAGCACTACGAAACCAACAACAGACGGAACGTGAACAACAACTCCAACAGCAAAACGAGCGGCTTGATGCGTTCACGCGCATCGTCAGCCACGATTTGCGGAATCCGCTCCAGATTGCTGACGGACACTTACAAATCGCTCGTGAAGAACAAGATAGCGAGCATCTTGAGCAGGTTGCGCAGGCACACGACCGAATGAACCGACTCATTGAGGATTTGCTGACGCTAGCCCACGAAGGCACGCAAGCGATCGATGGGACGGACGTTGATCTTGCGGCCTGCTGTGAAGCCGCTTGGCAGAACGTCGAAACTGCTGGGGCAACATTGGTGACAAATACTGATCAGACGCTGCATGCCGATCGCGGTCAACTGCAGCAACTCCTAGAGAACCTGTATCGGAACGCGATCGAGCACGGCGGTTCCGACGTGACAGTCACTATTGGAGAGCTCTCTGATGGATTCTACATCGAGGACAACGGTCCGGGAATTCCAGCCGAAGAGCGATCAGAGATTGTCACGGCCGGCTATTCAACGAGCGAAGATGGAACCGGATTCGGGCTGAGCATCGTCCAGCAAATCGTCGACACGCACGACTGGACGCTCACCATCACGGAGAGCACGACAGGCGGTGCCCGATTCGAAATCACCGGCACCAACTAGAAACCGCAGGGAAATCCCCGGCCGATCGAGGAAAGTTACTCGCTAGTCGTCTGTGAGGATGTCCGCAGAGAGGCCTTGGGCCATTTCGATGTCCTTGGAGTTGTTGAGCGTCCAGGCTGTCCGGTCAGTAACGGCCTCGATGATCTCGCGGGCACTCGGGTAGCCGTTGCCGGATTTCTTGACGCCGCCGAACGGTAGTTGGACTTCCGCGCCGATGCACGGGAGGTTCCCGTACGCCAGCCCGATTTCGGCGTGGTCGCGGTAGTAGTTGATCTGGCGGTAGTCTTCAGAGATGATGGCACCGGCCAGGCCGTAGGGCGTGTCGTTGTGGATGTCGACCGCGCGCTCGATGTCCCCGGAGTACTCCAGTAAGGCGACGTGCGGGCCGAATACTTCCTCCTGGGTACAGCGGAGGTTAGCATCGGGGTCAGCCTCGTAAACGAATGGACCAACCCAGTGGCCGTCCTCGTGGCCCTCCGGAATCTCCTCGTCGCCGAGTTCCGTGCGGTCGACGAGCACGTTGACGCCCTCCTCGCGGGCGAGGTCGTTGTACTTCTGAATCTTCTCGACGTGCTCGGCTTCGATCGCGGGCCCCATGAACGTATCCTCCTCGAGCGGATCGCCGACAGCGACCTTCTCGGCGACCTCGACGAAACGCTCCTTGAACTCGTCGTAGATGTCCTCGTGGACGATGAGCCGCTCGCTGGAGACGCAGCGTTGGCCAGTCGTCTTAAACGACGACATCACCGCGGAGTGGACAGCGATGTCGAGGTCTGCTTGTTCAGTGATGACGATGCCGTTCTTCCCACCCATCTCGCAGGCGACGCGGCGGCCGGATTCGTCGCCGAGTTTCCCCGCGATTTTGTGGCCGACTTCCGCGGAGCCGGTGAAGAGGACTGTCGGGACGCGGTCGTCTTCGACGATGGCGTTGCCGGCGTCGCCGAAGCCCTGAATCATGTTAAAGACGCCGTCCGGAATCCCGGCCTCTTCGAACATCTCGGCGACGATTTGGGCGCACCACGGCGTCTGTTCGGCGGGCTTCCAGACGACCGTGTTCCCTTCGACGAGCGCGACGGCCATGTGCCAGTAGGGAATGGCGATCGGGAAGTTCCACGGCGTGATGCAGCCGGTGACGCCGCGGGGCTTCCGGCGCATGTAGGCGTCCTTGCTCGGGATTTCCGAGGGGATGATGTCGCCTTTCGGGTGGCGGGCGTCGCCGGCCGCCCACTCGACCATGTGTGCGGCTTCGACGACGTCGGCTTTCCCCTCGCTAATCTCTTTGCCACACTCCTTGGTGACGACTTCGCCGAGTTCGTCGGTGCGTTCTCGGAGCTCGTGGTAGACGTCCCAGAGGTACTCCGCGCGGTCGATGCGGGAGAGTTCGCGCCACTCTTCGTAGGCGTCGTCGGCGGCCGTAATTGCGCGATCGATGTCGCTGGGTGTTCCGCGGTGGAATTCGCCGAGTGTCTCTCCTGTCGCGGGGTTTGTGCTTTCGAAGGTTTCGGTCCCGTCGCCGGATACCCATTCACCGTCGATGTAGTGCTGGTATGGCTCTGCCATTACTGGGAGAAGTTCGCATACCCTCCAAAGTACCCGTCCTACCATGGACGGGTGGGGTCACTATCTCGGCCGTAATCACCCGTACTTAAGTAGGTTACCATGGTCGCCCCCATCTTTGTTAATCCGACACATGGATATCTACTCGGGAGAATACTAACATATGGCCATCGCCGATCAAACGACCACGACACGGCTGACACTCGACCTCTGGCACCCGAACTGTTGGGCCATCGAGGCGACCAGCCAGACCGGCGGCGGCGTGCTAGCGCACGCAATCTACAACTCGCCCACGACAGAAGGCAACCACCCCGGCACCGTCCAAGGGCTGTTCACCGCCTTCGGTGACACTGGAGACGAAGTCGAGCAACTGCTGGACGCCATCCGCGACTCCGAACACTCAGGGGACCTCTCAGAACTCCAGGAACGATTCGGCCGCGAGCGCAACGCCCCAGGCAACGTCGTCCGAGAGTTCTTCCTCGAATACGATCCCAACGACATGGTCTGTCCGACGCTCCTCCAACACGGATTCGTTCACAGCGCCCCGGTCCGCATCGAGGACGGCCGCGAGGAATGGCAGGTCTGTTTCGTCGACGACCGCTCGCAAATCCAGACCGCCCTCGACAAGGTCCGCGAGCAGGCAGGAGCCGAGGTCACCGTTGACTCAATCACGACGGCCGAGAACGGTCGAAGCACCGAACGCGACCAGCGCCTCGACACACTCACCACCCAGCAACGAGAAGCCATCGAGCACGCCCGTGAGGCCGGCTACTACGAGTGGCCCCGCGAGACTTCGACACGCGAACTCGCGTCCGACCTCGGCGTCTCAAAGACGACGCTGCTGGAACACCTCCGGAAAGCCGAAGCCAAACTCCTCGACCCATGAGTGTCCCGCCTACGTTCAGCAGCGCGCTACAGTGCTAGGCCGAGCACGACGAACAACAGGCCGGTGATTCCAACCGCACCTGCGTAGATCATCGTCCGAAATCGCTGTTTTTCTTCGGCAGCCGATGGGTTCCGCTCCCACTCCTCTACGGGGACCCACGAGCGCGCTCGGTTAACCGGGTCACTGAGCATGTAGCCGGCAAACGCAACCAAGAAGACACCGAGAGAGAGCGCGGTAAGATTCATGTCCGAGAATATTCCGTTGGATTCCAAAATACTTGGTACGCAATCAGCTCACTCGGGTCTCCTGCATTCAGGAGCGTCGTCGGTCATAGCGGAATTGGAGGGGATCAGTATCCTAGAACTCGAAGTTCGTCACTAAATTAATGCGAGAAAATCGAGGAGTCCATGTATGGAGCTTCGTGAGGCCACCGCTGACGACCTTGATGCCCTCATCGAACGCTGGTTCACTCTCGCCACATCGGTGGAAGCATACGACGACCTGAACGAACTCGCCTACACAGATAGCGACGACGCTGCCGACGGCTTCCACTCACTGCTGGACGACCCGGCAGTCACGATTTATCTCGTCGTTCACGAAGACGACCCGATCGGCTACGTGACGCTTCGAGAGGGCACCCACCCATCCCGGACGTACTCCCAGTATCTCCGCCTCGTCGACCTCTTCATCGACGAGGGCTACCGGAACGACGGCTACGGTACGCAAGTCGTCGAACGCGTCAAAGAGTTGGCCGAAGAGTGGGGATGTGACCACCTCAAGGTCTCGTGTGAGTGGCACAACGAGGCGGCCCGACGGTTCTACCGAAACGTCGGGTTTCGAGCCAAGCAGGTCGAGTACGCACTGCCACTTGAGTGAACTTAGCCCGGACCAAACCCAGTGGTGGACTGACGCTGCCAAACTCTCAGAACAGTATTGCGAGCGGAAAGTCCACAGCTTCGGTGGTAGGCGAGAGTCAACGCCCGATGATGGCACGGAGGGCGAAGAGGGCGTTACCTTTGCGTTCGCGGATGCGCCGGTAGAAGTACGAGAACCACTTGTTGCCGTAGGGAATGTACTGGTAGACGTCGTAGTCTTCCGCGGCGAGTTCGAATTGGGCTTGTTCGCGAACGCCCATCAGCATCTGAATTTCGAAGGGAGTGCCGTGTTCGTCGTGGAGTTCTGTCGCGAGGTCGATCATCTGTGGGTCGTGGCTCCCCACGGCGATGCCGTCGTCGAACGCTTCGAACATGTAGGTGAGGTATTCCTCGTAGGCTTCGTCGACGCGTGCTTTGTTCTTGTAGGCGATGTCGTTGGGTTCGTCGTAGGCGCCTTTCACGAGTCGGACTTTGCCGGGGAGGTCGGCGAGGCGTTCGAGGTCGTCCCTGGTGCGTTTGAGGTTCGCCTGGATGCAGACGCCGACGTTGCCCTCAGTTTCGCGGGCGTGGCGTTCGAAGGCGTCGAGAGTGACGTCAGTTGTCGGGTGGTCTTCCATGTCGATCCAGACGAAGCAGTCGGCGGCGTCGACGATGCGTGCGAGGTTCTCCTCGAAGGCGTCGTCACTGATGCTGAGGCCGATCTGGCTGGGTTTGATCGAGATGCAGGCGTCGGTATTCCGGTCGGCGAGGTCGTGGACGAGGTCGATGTATGCGTCTGCGTCCGCGTCTGCGTTGGCTCGTTCGTCGTAGTGTTCGCCGAGGAGGTTCAGGATGCCGTCGACGCCGCGGTCGTTGATGTCGTCGACGTGGTCCATCGCCGCCTCGGGTGTCTCGCCGGCGACGAAGTTACTGGCGATTGGCGGTATCATATTGGTTCGTAGATACTGGACCATCCTATATCAGGACCCAACCAAATATTACTGATAAGAAGTAGTCGAATTTTATTGTTTTGGCGGTATCTCGGTTGGATTTGGGTGGTCCCCGACCATGGTAGGGCTACAATTGACACCTGTTGCTGGTATGACTTACAGTGAAGACGCATGTCACGAGATACCATAACAGAGATCGACCGGCGGACGCTCCTCAAGCTCGCAGGCAGCGCAGGTGCCGCAGGGCTCGTCGGACTTGCCGGCTGTTCGACGACGGGCGACTCCGGAACGACCACCGACAGCAACGGTACCACCAGCGGCGAAACCACGACCAGCGGCGGCGGGAACACTGGCCCATACGAGATCGGCATGGTCGACTCGCTCACCGGCTCACTATCGGCATTCGGCCAACGCAACCAACGCGGGAAGGACCTCGCGCTCGCCGACGTCAACGAAGTCGGCGTCAACGGACGCGACCTCAACATCATCGTCGAGGACTCCGGCAGCGAGAGCTCGGGCGGCGTCTCCGCAGCCCAGAAACTCGTCAACCAGGACGGCGTCCCGTTCCTCATCGGCTCAGTCGGTTCCGGCGTCTCACTGGCAATCTACGAGAGTGTCATTCAGAACACCGACGTCGTTCAGCTAAGCCAGAACTCCACGGGACTCGGGTTGACGGACTTCCCGGGACTCCTGCGGATGTCCCCGACCGGACGCACGCAGTCGACCGCCCTCGCGAACCTCATCGGAGAGGACGGCCACGACAGCGTCGCGTTGACGTACGTCAACAACAACTACGGGCAGAGTCTCGCCGACGCCTTCGTCAACGCCTGGGACGGCGACGTCGCGTACAACAACCCCCACGACCAGGACCAGCAGTCCTACTCGGGCGTCATCAGCGAGATGAACGGCGCGGACGCGGACGCCTGGCTGTTCATCACCTACCAGGCCGAGTTCGCGACGATGGTCAACGAGATGTACTCCAGCGGGTACGACGCGCCGCTGTACGGCGCAGACTCCGTCTCCGGCGACAACGTCCTGAACAACACGCCGGAGGGCAGCATCGACGGCATGACGATTGTCGTGCCGTCCGCGCCCGTCGAGCAGCAGAACTACCAGGACTACGTCTCGGCGTTCGAAGCCGAATACGACCAATCCCCGACCGTGTGGTCGGCGTACGCCTACGACTGTGTCATCACGGCCGCACTATCGATTCAGGCCGCCGACGAGTTCACCGGATCGGCACTCAGCGACGTCGTCCGTGACGTCACTCGGCCAGAGGGCGAACAGGTAACCTCCTACCAGGCAGCCCACGACATCCTCGCCGATGGCGGTGGGCCCAGCGACGTCGACTACCAGGGTGTCAGCGGCCCCATCGACTTCGACGAGAACGGGGACCCCGTTGGCTTCCTGCAAATCCTGGAAGTGCAGGACCACAGCTACGAACCCGTCGGCTTCATCGAGTCCTAAGCTAACAGATGGTACTCGACCTCATCGCCAGCGGCCTGGTGTTCAGCAGCATCATCGTCCTCGGCAGCATCGGCCTCTCGCTGGTGTACAGCATCGCTGACTTCGCCAACTTCGCGCACGGCGACACGATGACCGTCGGCGCCTACTCGGCGTTAGTAACCTTCGGCGCCATCGGCGGCCTTGGCGGAACGGTGCTCGGGTTACCGTACGGCTTTTTCGTCGCGCTCCTCGTCGGGATTGTCGCAGCCGCAGCGCTGGCCGTCGTCACGGAGAAACTCATCTACGATGGGATGGACGTCGGCTCCATCGGCCTGCTCATCACCTCGATCGGGATTGCGTTCATCTACCGGGCGGTCATCCAGATGCGCTTCGGTGCCGACTTCACGCGGTACAGCATCCCAGCACGCCGCCCGATCGAAGCCTTAGTACCGTACGGCATTCGCGTCACCGAACACGACGTCGCGATCGTCGTCACCGCGGTCGTACTGGTGAGCGGCCTGCACGTCCTCTTGCAGTACACCGACCTCGGTCGGAAGATGCGTGCGATGGCAGACAACCCCGAACTCGCGCGCGTCAGCGGCATCCGAACGGACCGCATCAAACTCTGGACGTGGGTTATCGGCGCCGGGCTCGCTGGCGCCGGTGGCGTGTTCCTCGGCTTGTTCAGCCGGCTCGCACCACGGATGGGGTTCAATCTATTGCTCATCATCTTCGCAGCCGTCATTCTCGGCGGTATCGGGTCGGTCTACGGAGCGATGCTCGGCGGGCTCCTCATCGGGATGATCAACCAGCTCACGCCGGTTCTGTCGGACCTGGGTGCAGTGCTCCCGCTGGTGCCCAACTCGTGGGGGATCGGCATCGAGTACGCGGACGCCATCGCGTTCGTCATCATGGTTATCGTCCTGCTCGTCCGACCGAACGGCATCGCCGGGGAGGCGACCTGAGATGTCGCTTCGCTCCATCGCCGCCGACCCGAAAGCATACTGGAGTGGCCTCACTCGCGCCGAACAGGGCGTCACAGCGTTCATTATTGGTGTCGTGGGCCTGCTGTTGTTCGGTCTGCTCACCGGCGGCCTGGCACCGACGTACTTCCTGTTCCTCCTCGGGCTCGCGGGCATGTACGCGCTCATGTCGCTCGGCCTCAACGTGCAGTGGGGATACACTGGCCTAATTAACTTCAGCGTCGCCGCCTTCTTCGGCATCGGCGCGTACGGCACGGCGCTGGCGTCCTCGAGTTCATCGCCACTGGCTGGCGACCTCGCGCCCGTCGTCGGGTTGCTCGTTGCACTCGTGCTCGCGGCGATTCTCGCGTTACTCATCGCCATCCCGACACTCCGTCTCCGCGCGGACTACCTCGCCATCGCCTCGATCGGCCTGGCGGAAGTCGTCCGCATCATCATCCTCAACGAAGACCAGGTGACTAACGGAAGCGCTGGCCTCCGTGGCATCCCGACGTTCTTCGAAGGCTGGCCGGTCCTGGACACCCTCCCGCAGACGATGCCCGGCATCGTCATCTCGTGGCTTCCCGGCGGCCAACTCGTCCTTGGGCAGTCATTCTGGAGCGCGCTGCTGAACGTCGCGCTCGTGTTGGCGTTCATCGCCGGCAGTTACTTCGTCCTGAAGCGCGCGCACCGCTCGCCGTGGGGTCGCGTCCTCCGAACCATCCGCTCCGACGAAGACCTCGCCAGCGCGCTCGGGAAAAACACCTACCACTACAAGATGCAGGCGTTCGTGCTCGGCAGCCTCGTCATGGCGCTGGCTGGCGTGTTCTACGCGCACCTGAACCTCTACGTCTCGCCCGGTGACCTCAACCCGATTACGACGTTCTACGTCTGGGTCGCGGTCATCCTCGGCGGCAGCGGCTCGAACCGCGGGGCGCTCTTCGGTGGGTTCGTCATCGTCGCCATCCGCGAAGGAACGCGGTTCCTCAACGCCTTCGAGTGGATTCCCTTCGACGTCGCGCCACTCCGATTGCTGTTAATCGGCGTGCTCATCGTCCTGCTCATGCGCTTCCGCCCGCAGGGCGTGTTACCGCCACAACGCGAGCTGATCTGGCCGAGCGTCGTCGACAACGCCCCAGAAAAACCGGACACCGGCGTTCGTGACGTCAAGGCAGGTGAGACGAATGACTGAGAGTCAAGCATCACAGATGGCCGAGACCGAATCGGAGACCGATGCAGTCGCAGCGAACGTCGACAAAGATGACGTTGTGCTCCGCGTCGACGACCTAGTGAAGTCCTTCGGTGCGCTCGTCGCGACCGACCACGCCACCTTCGAGGTCGAACGTGGCACGATCACCGGCCTGATTGGGCCGAACGGCGCCGGCAAGTCGACGCTGTTCAACCTCATCTCGGGGTTCTACGAGACCGACAGCGGTCGCGTCGAAGTGAACGGCACCGACGTAACCGACCTCGAACCGTACGAGATTGCAGACCACGGCCTCATCCGGACGTTCCAAACCCCACGCAAGCTCGAGGGCATGACCGTCCGTGAGGCGATGCTCGTCGGGCCACGCAACCAGCCCGGCGAGTCGTTCGTGAAACTGTTCACCGACCCAGAGGCAGTGCGCGAACGCGAGCAGAAGAACCTCGACGACGCCGAACAGATTCTCGAAGACTTCGAGATCGACCACTTAGCAACCCAGCCCGCGACGAAGATTTCGGGCGGGCAGATGAAACTGGTCGAACTCGCGCGGGCGATGCTGGCTGAACCCGAAATCCTGTTGCTCGACGAGCCCGCAGCGGGGGTTAACCCGACGCTACGGAAGAAACTCGCAGAGCAAATCAGGCGACTCAACGAGCAGGGGACGACGTTCCTGCTCATCGAACACGACATGGAGTTCGTGATGAGTCTCGCGGACCCAGTTATCGTCCTCGACCGCGGGAGCGTCCTCATGGAGGGCACCCCCGAGGAAGTCCAGAACGACGACCGCGTCATCGACGCATACCTCGGCGGCTAACCATGAGCACGAACGAATCCACTACTGACGACGCGACCACGACTGGCGACCCGGCTACCGAGCACGTCCTCGAACTGGACAGCGTCGACAGCGGCTACGGCGACGTCCAAGTCCTCGACGACTGCTCGATGTACCTCGACCCCGGCGAGATTGTCTGTCTCATCGGGCCGAACGGCGCCGGGAAATCGACGGTGCTGAAGACGGTGTTCGGCATGCTCGACCCGTGGGAGGGAACGGTCACCTATCACGGCGACAACATCGGTGGGATGGCCCCCGAGGACATCGTTCGAGAAGGCATCGGGTACGTCCCACAGACCGACAACGTGTTCGGCTCGCTCAGCATCGACGAGAACCTCCGCATGGGCGGTGTCGCTCGTCGTAGCGGCTTAGAGGACGTCATCAACGACCTCTACGAGCGATTCCCGCTGCTGGACGAGAAGCGAACCGCGAAGGCTCGAACACTCTCCGGCGGTCAACGGCAAGTGCTTGCCTTCGCTCGCGCACTGGTCATGGAGCCAGACGTGTTGCTCATCGACGAACCGTCGGCGGGGTTAGCACCGAACACGGCACAAGAGGTGTTCGAGCACGTCGAAGCCGTCAACGAGATGGACACGGCGATTCTGATGGTCGAGCAGAACGCCAAACAGGGCCTCGGCATCTCGGACCGCGGGTACGTCCTCGACCAAGGAACCGTCCGATTCGACGGGGACGCCGACTCCCTCCTCGACAACGACGAGGTGTCCCAGCTCTACCTCGGCGGCTAACCCAGTCAGTACGTCTCACTGGGTGGTAGCCGCTGAGACAACCGGTGTGCGGGACGGCCTCCGCGCATCGGTGTTCTCAATACTTCCCGAAACTTCTCTCCCGGGCAATTTAGGCTTGGAAGTGGTCCAAGAGTACTTCGGTGACACGTGCTGGTTGCTCGTGGTGAATCCAGTGAGTCGCGTCCGGGAACCGTTCGAGACGACCCTGGTCACAGTAGTCGAGGCTCTTGGCGGCCATCTCGGTGAGTAGGAACTGATCGCGTTCACCCCAGCAGACGAGCGTCGGCGCGCTCACGGTCTCTCGTGGCGGGTCCTCGCGGTGTCGAAACAGCGCCCGGTACCAATTAATCATCCCGGTCAACGAATTACCGCGGTCCCACGCAGCGCGATATCGGCGAAGGTCCGTTTCGGAGAATGTCCCCGCCTGCGCTCCGCGGAGGGCAGCCGTCGGGAACGCGTAGTCGTTTCGACGCATGTACCACTCGGGAATCCACGGCAGCTGGAAGAAGAACATGTACCAACTCTTTCGCATCTGCTGCACGCTGGATGTGAGCGTCTCGACGAAGACCGTTGGATGCGGTACGTTGAGAATTGCGAGCCGGTCAACCACATCCGGGTGCCGGAGTGAGAGGTCCCAGGCGACGGATGCTCCCCAGTCGTGGCCGACAACGTGTGCTGGTTCAGCACCTGTATTCTCGAGTAATTCAGCGATGTCTCCCGAGAGCAGACTGATCCGATAGGCGTCAGTTCCGGATGGCGTCTCACTCAGATAGTAGCCTCGTTGGTCCGGGATGAGGACACGGTATCCGGCGTCGACGAACGGCTGTACGTGCTCGCGCCAGCTGTACCAGAACTCGGGAAACCCGTGTAAGAAGACGACGACTGGGTCACCCTCGTTGCCAGCTGTGACCACGTGTAACTCGACATTATTCACCTCCCAGTACACGGATTCCGCGGTTGGTTCCGCTAACAGTTCCGCATCGATCTTCTCGCTGGTTCCCACCCCCATGTCTCCATCTACCACACGTTGCGTGTTAATTATTTTCCACGAACGTAAAGCACCCCCGAGAAAATCTGAGTGTTCAACTGGCTAGAGCGATCCAATTCCCTCATTCGAAGAAAGTTCTCACACCTGATACCGCCGAGCGAATAGTTTTATGACTAGGTTCTCGCCGTATATCTATGTCCCCCGTAGATGGGGGTGGAGGCCAGACTGACGCCGTCACGGCGATGTTCGATGAAGTCACGGTCTTGTTCGTCACCAATTTCGACGACATCAAATCAAACCTCGCTGCGTCGCTACCGAACGTCAACACAACCTTCGCCGCCACACCCGCCGAAGCATACGCCGCATTCGACGAGACGACTGCGGTCGTCTGCCTATTCGACAACCTCCTCGACGAGGCCTTCGAGCAGTTCCGAACGGATGTCCTGGTCCGGCATCCGTTCTGCCAGTTTCTCGTCATCGAATCCCAGCCACTGGCGAACGAACTCGTCAACGACTACGACGTTATCCTAAACGCCCCGGTCTCAGGACCACAGCTTCGCGCCGTACTCCGCCGACGCATCATCTACGCAACCTATAGCATGACCCTCCAAGAATACTATCACCTCAACGCCAGAGTCGCAGCACTCCACCGATTACAGGACAGCGAACCACGCACTCCAAGCTATATCGCCACCCGACTCCAAGCGCTTCGCCCGCAACTCCAAGCACTCCAAGCGACCTTAACCGAAGCGCAACTACGCGAAATCGCCAGCGCCGTCGAACAGCACAAACAGTACGTAAACCAACCGACGAAACAACCCACAGAATCCTCGCAGTCAAAATACTATCCCGGAACCTGCCCAGCCTGTGGCGTTGTCTGGGGAGACGATCACAAGAACGAACTCGGCCAGGGATTCGAATCCCTCGGCGCTGGCGTCTGGAAATGCACGCACTGCAACGAAATCGTCCACGACCTCCACGACAGCAACCAAAGCATCACCAAATGGTAGCGCTCACCTCGAACCGCCGGCAGGCATCCCCATCGAAGCCACTCACCGATTGGGGGCTATCGGATTCGTCGCGGGGAGCGTGAACGAGAAGGTCGCGCCCTCGCCAGGCGTCGATTCGACCCAGATTTCGCCATCGTGGCGTTCGATAACTCGCTGGCAGAGTGCAAGGCCAATCCCGGTGCCAGGGTGTTCGTCGCGACTGTGGAGGCGCTCGAACACCTCGAAGATGCGATCCGAGTCCTCCGCATCGAGACCAATCCCGTTGTCGCTGACGTCGACCCGCCATTTGTCGTCGGCTCGTTCCGCCGAAATCGTAATCTCTGGTGGCTCGTCGCCGCTGTACTCGATGGCGTTCTCGACGAGGTTCTGGAAGACCTGCCGGAGTTGGTCGGCGTCACCGTTCACCCGCGGTAGCGGCTCAGCGGTAATGCTCGCGTTGCTCTCCGTGATCTGTAATTGGAGGTCCTCACGCACCGAAGCCAGAATCGAGTCTAAGTCGACGGTGTCGAAGGGATTGCCCTGCGTCTCGATACGAGAGTACTCAAGCAATCCATCGATCATCGCACGCATCCGGTCAGCACCGTCAACGGCGAAATTAATGAACTCCTGGCCGTCCTCATCAAGCTCGTCGCCGTACCGGTCCTCGATGAGTTGCAGGTAACTAGAGACCATTCGCAGTGGCTCCTGGAGGTCGTGCGAGGCCGCATACGCGAACTGTTCGAGGCGCTCGTTCGACGTTTCGAGTTTCCGCTCGTACTCCTTCCGGTCGGAGATATCGCGGACAACCCCAACCTGTTCGGTCTCACCGTCCTCGGTTTCGATGGTTGCAAACGACGCTTCCGTCGGAATCCGCTCACCATCGGCGGTCTCAATGGGTGCTTCCACCGTTGCGTCGCCCACATCGCTAGCGGTTGCTTTCTGCTGGGTCGCACGATCGATCGTGGCTTCATCAACAACCAGTGATGCATGCGCGCCGACAAGCTCCTCGCGTTCGTAGCCCGTTAACTCGGCGTACGCGTCGTTCACCATCGTGAACGTGCCGTCTTCGTCTTTCACGTAAATCCCGTCTTGGACGGTCTCGACGATGGTCCGGTACTTCGAGAGCGTCTGCTCGCGCGTCTTCCGGTCGGTGACATCACGGAAGTACACCGAAACCCCCGTCTCGGAAGGGTGGACGTTGAACTCCAGCCACGAATCCAATCCACCGACGTGTACTTCGAACGTGACAGGCTCCTGTGTGCGCATCGCCCGCTCGAAGTGCTCCCGATAGACGCCCGCGGAGTCAGGGAAGACATCCCAAATCACCTCCTCGAGTAACTCCTCTCGAGAGTGCTGCATGATGTCGGCGGCCTGGTCGTTCAGATGCGTGAACCGCCACTCGTCGTCGAGTGCGTAGAACGCATCAGAGATGCGACCGAGGATCTCGCTGAGCTCGGTTTCCAGCGCCGTCTTGCGTTGTTCCAGTTGTCGCTCTCGCTTTTTGAGTTCCGTAATGTCCTTGCCAGCGGTAATCACGCGTTCGACCGACCCATCAGAATCACGGATCGGCGCGGCGTTAATCTGGAACTGCATGCGGTCACCGGCCGGCGAGTCAATACGGACCTCCTCATCGAAGACTGGCTCACCCGTCTGCAACACCCGAGCCGACGGCATTTCATCCGACGGGAGCTGGCGACCGTTTGCATCGTAGACCGCCCACTCGTCGGCATTCTCGGGGCTGTTCAGAATCTCCTCCTTGGACAACCCAAGGGCGTCTTGGGCTCGCTGATTGGCGATAATCGTCTCGCCGTCGGCGTCTTTCACCGAGATGGCGATTGGAGCCGTTCGAAGCAGTTGCTGGGTCTGATCGCGTTCCCGCCGGAGTTGTTGTTCGTACTCGCGGCGCTCGGTCATATCCCGCGTGACCTTCGTGAACCCCTGCAGTTCACCGTCATCGTCGCGCACCGCTGTGATAATGACGTTCGCCCAAAACCGTGACCCATCCTTGCGGACGCGCCACCCCTCGTCCTCAACGCGGCCCGCCGTCCGCGCAGCCTCAAGATTCTCCCCAGGCACACCATCGTCGACGTCCGCTGGCGTGTAGAACGTCGAAAAGTGTTCGCCGATGATTTCGTCGTCACGGTAACCTTTGATCTGTTCGGCGCCCGTGTTCCAGCTCGCGACGGTGCCGTCGGGGTCGAGCATGAAAATCGCGTAGTCCTGAACTGCGCTCACGAACGCGCTGAACTCGGGCGTATCGGTCCGATTGCGTGGGGATTGCTGCTCGTGGGACTGCCACCAGATGCGCGTGGAATCCGCTACCTGTTTCGTCTGGATGCTACCACGGTCAGCGAGGTCTCGCAGGGTCCGTTCCGCAGCATTGGTCGAGCAGTCGAGTCGCGCTGCAATTTCGCGTGTAGAAAGCGGCGTCGTCGCCTCGTCTAATCGAGCAAACACACCTTCGACGTCTTCCGGCGGAATGTGCGGCGTAGACCCTGACGACCCCATACGTGTAGCACCAAATACGCGTGGATAACCATTATGGCTACAATCTATGTTCAGTCTCCGAGCCGCCGACTACCGAGGTGGCGCGAGTGGATTGAAGCGAACGTCCCAGCGAATCAATAACGGACTGCCGTCGTCAAAGAGCGTATTCCAGCGGTCGGGAGACGGCCACGCTAGACGTTGTTCATGCGGGTTTTGGTGGTGGTGCCGCAGGCCTGGCATTCTGCGACGCGGTAGGGCTCTCGGGAGAACGACGCGTTCTCGTCTTTGTCGCTTTCCGTGAGGATATCGATTGTGACGCTGTGGGGCTGCTCGCGGCCACAGGCTGTGCACTCTTCCGTGATTGCATCGGACTGAACGTTTTTACTGGCCATCGGACTCACCCAACTCAACAATATCCACCCACCCCCTTCCAGTGTATGCCTATACAGTTAGGATGGGTGTGGCCACGGCGATGCCCGATCACACAGCACCTACAACGAACCTAACCACAGATGGATTAAAGCAATCTGCAACAAACCAGAGTCAAGCGTTGAAGCAATAGATTGGCCGTTGCTGGTCGATGTGGGTTACAGAGAAGTGCTCCGTCAGGGATTCGAACCCTGGTCCTTGCCGTGAGAGGGCAAGATGATTGGCCGGACTACACCAACGGAGCGCGTCCACTCTTTCGTAGCCGAGGTGTACAAATAACGGTTTCGTCTCGGCTGCACGCTGAGACAGTGACACACACGTAGCCTCGGGAATCCATCGAGGGACAGCGACACTACCGAACGACTCGGAGAGCGTTAGGCCGAGGTGGTGTCGGCGACTTCGAGCAGCTCTTGGTAGCGGTTGCGGATGGTGACCGTGCTGATGTCGGCTGCGGCGGCGACCTCGTCCTGGGTGGAGCGGGTGCCGGTCAGGCGGCCGGCAGCGTAGATGGCTGCGGCGGCCAGGCCGACCGGAGACTTGCCGTTGAATACGCCCGTGCCTTCGGCGGTGTCGAGGAGTTCGCGGGCGCGGCGTTCGACGTGGTCTTCGACGTCGAGTTCGGAGGCGATGCGGCCGACGTAGCTAGCGGGGTCGGCGGGCTTGACGGCGAGGCCGAGTTCGCGGACGATGTAGCGGTACGTCCGTTTGAACTCCATGTCGTCGACGCGGCTGACGTTTGCGACCTCTTTGATGCTGCGCGGGTGGTTGGCCTGGCGGCCGGCGGCGTACAGCGCCGCGGATGCGACGCCTTCGATGCTACGGCCGGGGAGCAGGTCTTCGCTGAGGGCGCGGCGGTAGATGACCGAGGCGGTCTCACGGACGTTCTCGGGCAGCCCGAGCGCGCTCCCCATGCGTTCGATTTCTGCGAGCGCCTGCTTGAGGTTGCGCTCCTTGCTGTCGCGGGTGCGGAAGCGCTCGTTCCACTTGCGCAGGCGCTGCATTTTCTGGCGCTGACTGGACGAGAGGCTGTTGCCGTAGGCGTCTTTGTCCTGCCAGCCGATGTTCGTCGACAGTCCCTTGTCGTGCATCAGCTTCGTCGTGGGGGCGCCGACGCGGGATTTCTCGTCTTGCTCGCTGGAGTCGAATGCGCGCCATTCGGGGCCGCGGTCGATGTCGTCTTCTTCGACGACGAGGCCACAGTCGACACAGATGGTCTCACCGTGGGTCTCGTCCTGTTGGAGGGACCCGCCACATTCGGGGCAGGTGTGGGTCTGCTCGTGTTCGGTTTCAGTCGTGTCTGTCTCGTGTTGTGCCGTTCCGCTGTACTGTTGGATTGTCTTCGTACTCATGTTGAATTCCGTTCCGGGATGTTGTCCGCAGTGGGCTCCCGGGCACCCAGTATAACTATAGGTAAGGGACCCTAGTACTTAAAGTTTGCGCCACTCTTAAGTGCTACAATCGATATTTCCGAGTGGTTTTTATACCCAGCAAATTTTCGGGCAGCGAACACACCACAGCGACAACGCCAGAGAAAATACCGACCGCGACTAACCGACAATTAAGGTGCGAGGCGGTTCTTCCGGTGTTTCATCTCCGCTTCGTAGTAGTCGAACGTATGCGGACACCACTCCGCAGCGAGGTCCAACAGCTGCTCGGTAAGGTCCCGAATCTCCCACTGGGCGTCCGCGGCCGCTCGCATGTCCGCGATGTGCATCAACGACCGCGGATTCAACGTAACGACGACGTTCACTTCAGTCCCAATCGGCAGGACGAACCGTGCGTCCTCGGGCGGCATCCCGAGTTCCAGTAACTCCTGGTAATCCTCGACGGACTGCCGGACGGACTGCTGGAAAATCTCCTCGCGCTGCTCGATAGTCTCCTCGTCGACCTCCGCGTTCTTCTGATTACGGCCAATCCAATCCGGGTCGGTCGCCGACGGCGGCGTCACCACCATCTCACCCTCCTCGACGTCCGCGGGATCAACCTCGTCGAAAGCGACGTATCGCATCGACTGTACGTCGAAACTCGCGTGACGGTGCCGAGTGAGCTGCGCCATACACGACCGACTCATCCCCTCGATGGCGAACGTCGCGCTCGGGTGCTCGAAGGGCCCGTAGTGCCCGCGCTTGAGGAGCTTCGCGAGGAAGTTCGCTTTCTGCTCTTCAATATCATCACCCTCGACGCCCTCCATCACTTCCTCGAAGTCCTGTTCGGCAACCCAGCCGCTCATGTAGTCGTTGCGCGCGCCCCGGCAGATGAGTTCTTCCGGGTCGTCGGTCGCGTTGAGAAGACGCACTCGCATGTTGAACGTGGATGCTCGCGCCGGCGACAAAAGCGCTCCGAACCCAACGGCCACTAACCAGAAGTACCGGCCTGCCCCAGTTCCGGGTATGCCGTACCAGAAGGCGACGATAGCTGACGCCGAATCGGCGCTGCCGGACGAAGCGCGCGCGAAGATGTTCCGAATGAAAGACGCCCTCGACACCGAGGAGGTGGCGTTCACGCTGTTCACGATGGAACCCAACGCCGAGGGCATGGAACACGACCACCTCGACTCCGGCCAAGAGGAAGTCTACTACGTCGTCGAGGGCGGTGTCGACGTGGAGTTCGGGGACGCGACTGTTTCCCTGGACGAACGCGAAGCCATCCGCATTGACCCAGAGGAGACTCGTCAGATTCGCAACCGCGACCACTACTCCGAGCTCGTGCTCGTCGGCGCACCACGCTAGCGACAGCCACCGCAGGCGCTTCTCCTCGCGTTCACGTCCCGCCAACCCCTAAGTGTCGGACAGCGTAGCCAGTGTATGGCCACCAATCTCGCTGCCGGCGTCGACGCGTTCACGAGCAACGCCTTCCTCGTGGAGGGCGACCGCACAGTGCTCGTGGACCCGGGCGCGAACTTCGACGTTGTCAGTGCCGTCCGCGAACACGTCGACGACCTCGACGCAGTACTCCTTACGCACCCCCACCCCGACCACATCGGCAACCTCAATGACGTCAAAGCCGCCTTCGACGTCGACGCCTGGGGCTTCGACACCAGCGACGACGGCGTGGACCACGAAGTCGCGGACGGCGACACCGTCGCTATCGGCGACCACGATTACGAGGCCCTACATACGCCCGGTCACGAGCCACATCACTTGGTCTTCTACTCGCAGGACGCGAGCGTGTTGTTCGCGGCGGACCTCGTGTTCGCGAATGGCGCGTTCGGCCGCACCGATCTGGAGGGTGGCGACCGTGACACACTCCTACGAAGCATCGACCGCGTGCTCGATGTCGTCGACGACCTCGACGTGATGCACGCAGGCCACGGTCCAAGCGTCACGACTGGCGCAATCGAGAACATCGAACTCGCCGCAAAAGCCGCGCGACAGCAGTAGTTATTCGGTATCGATTCCGTAGTAGCCGGGTTCTTCCTCCTCGCGGGGTTCGGCGACGACGAGGTCGTCGCTGTGGTTCATAATCCACGGAATCGCCCAGTCGAGAAGCACGTTCTCCGTGTTCGGGTCTAGTTCCGCGTCGGGCTCTAAGTCCTGGAGGAGGCGTGCAATCTCGTAGACGGTGTACATCTTGTCCTCGTCGAGGAGCTCCGCCGGCGTGTAGAAGTCACACGGGTGGAAGGTCTCGAAGTCGTCCTTCGGAACGGGCATACTCGACGTGCGTGCGTCGCGACGAAAAAACCCCCGGTGGCGAATCGACCGTGGGGAACGCTTATCTGAGCGTCGGGCGCAACCACGGACGAGCGGTCCGTATGACAACGTACGCCACGCAGTCACAGTCGGCTCTCGATGAAGGGAAGGCCGCGCTAGTCGACGCCCTCCGCGACGCACTCGGCGACACCCTCCGAGACGTCTGGGTACTCGACCAACGCACTCAACAGCCGCTGTACCTCCGCGAGGACGTCGCCGAACGCATCGAAGACGTCGCCGTCGAGAAACATCTGGACAACGAACGCTACGGCTTCGTCACGCGCCAGACGTACAACCTCCTCCACTACTCGGAGTTCCGGTACACGCACCGCGGGTTCGACACGTGGGAGCTGTTCCGGACGTTCGTCACGGACGACGACGCCCAGGTCGGCGTCGTCGTCGGCATCGACTCGAACGACACCGGCTACGATTTCGGCGCGCTCACCGACATCGTCCACGACCTCGCCGACGAGTACGGTGCCGGTGCGTTCGCACCCGTGGCTCCCGACGACGACTGACGCGAAAGAAAACGGCGGATGTGTGACGCTACTCGAAGCGCGCAGCGACGTCCTCGTAGCGGTCCGCGACGTCGTCCCAGTCGACGACCTCGAAGAAGTTCTCGATGAAGTCGCCGCGGGCGGGACCGTAGTCGTAGTAGTACGAGTGCTCCCAGACGTCCAGCGCCAGAATCGGATGCGACCCCCAGAGCGCGCCCTTGTCGTGCTTGTCGACGACAACGTTGCGCAGCTGCTCGGAGTGGCTGTCGTAGACCAGCAGCGCCCAGCCACCGGCAGCGGAGGCTGCGGCCTCGAATTCGCCCTTCCAGGCGTCGTAGGACCCGAAGTCCTCCTCGATTTGCGCGGCGAGCGCGCCGGCGGGTTCACCGCCGCCGTTCGGGCTCATGTTGTTCCAGAAGATGGAGTGCAGGATGTGCCCGGAGCCGTTGTGGGTCACGTTCCCGATAGCGCCCGGCGACGACGAGAAGTCGCCCTCTTCACGATTTGCTTCGAGGGTTTCCTCGGCGGAGTTCCAGCCGTTGACGTAGCCCTGGTGGTGCGTGTCGTGATGCCACGTCATTACTTGTTCGGAGATGTGCGGTTCGAGTGCGTCGTAGTCGTACGGAAGCGGTGGAAGTTCGTAGTCACTCATGGTGCGGTCACCCGCCAGAACCATCGTAGCGGTTCGTGTTAAACGTTTGTGGCATCTTTGCTAGCACCTACCACGAAAACCGGCGAATGACGCCGCTTGCCCGCAGTTTGGATGGTTACTCACATACGTCCGGAGCTGCGACGAACGCGTATGCGTTCATGGCGCGGCGTCGGCCTCGTGACCGGCTGGCAGTTCACCGCGAGCCTCGCATTCTACGCCATCTTCGCTTCGACAGCCTTCGTCCGCAGCGACTTCGACATCTCCCGCGCGCTCACCGGCACGGTCGTCACTGCCATCATGCTCGGCTACACCGTCCTCCTCTTCGGAACGGGAGCCGCGGTCGACGGCTACGGCGAACGACCCGTGATGATCGTCGGGCTGCTCGGCATGGCCGTCGGATGCATCGGCGTCGCGTACGCGCCGACATTCCCACTGTTGCTCGCCGCGCTCGTCGTCCTCGGATTCGCGTACGCCACCGCGATGCCCGCAACCAACCGCGCCATCGTCGCCGTCTCCCCGAAGGGCAGCCGCAACCTCGCGATGAACGTCAAACAGGTCGGCGTTACCGGCGGCTCCGGCCTCGGCGCACTCCTCGTCACAGGCATCGCCGCCACCCGCTTCGGCTGGCGCGCAGGCTTCCTCGTCATCGCCGGCATCGCCGTCGTCATCGCCGCCGCGTTCGCCGCCGGCTACGAGGGAACGACCGGCTCCGGAACACTCTCGATGCCGGACGTCCGCGGACTCCTCGACGACCCCGCGTACCGAGGGCTCATCGTCGCCGGCCTGTTCCTCGGCGCGACGGTGTTCACGACGACCGGCTACGTCGTCCTCCACATGACTGAATCCATCGCCGTCGCCGCCGGCTTCGCGGGCGCCGTCCTCGCGGGCGTCCAGGTCGCGGGCAGCATCGGCCGGCTCGTCGGTGGCGCACTCTCCGACCGGCTCGGTGGCTCGCCCGCCCGCGGCCCCGCGCTCGTACTGACCGCGCAAGGCGTCCTTGCGGCCGTCTGCTTCCTCGGCGTCACCATCGCAGAGACGCCGTGGACGTCGGCCGTCGCGTTCGCGCTTCTGGGGCTGTTCATTCTCGGGTTCCCCGGCGTCTACTACGCGACGATGACCACAATTGTCGACGACGACGAAGTTGGTGCTGCCACCGCGGGCGGTCAGACCATGCTGAACCTCGGCGGCATCACCGCGCCGCCGCTGTTCGGGTTCGTCGTCGACGGCTTCAGTTACGACGTCGCGTGGACGCTCGCTGCCGCCGTCACGGCAATCGGGGCAATCGTCGTCTGGACGCAGGTCGCCCGGCAGGCCTCACGTACGTAGATATGCGGACTCAGGAACGAAGTGTCCCATAAACCGACCACACACCGGCCGCTGGGAGGTACGTACAAACAGCGCCGACAACGACGAGGGACAGGAATGTATTGAGCCCCCACCAGCCGGTCACACCGTACACCACAAGGAAGGAAACGACCCCACTCACGTGTGCGAGTAGGGCACGGGTCGTCGACCCGTGTTCGAAACTCCCCCAGACCCCGACGAGAACTCCGAAGACAGCGAACGCATATCCGAGCAACGACGACAACGCGGCAACATTCATCGGCTGTCGAATCGTGAATTCGTAGTAGCTTCCCTGATACTCGACGTAGTAGCGGCCGTACCCGGGCTGTGCGGTGGTATCACTTGCGCTCGTTAATTCCGTGACTTGGTGTTCCAGGCCTCGAATCGTGGTTTTGTTGTCCGGGGCTTCGAGTGCTTGGCGGAAGGCGTCTTGTGCGGTTGCTGGAAGGTCTGTGAAGTGGTAGATGACATCGACACCGGAGTCTGAGGCGTTGGCGGCTTCGGTTGCTGCGGCCTGTGTTGTCGCCTCCACGCTGTACGTGAACTCGATCAAATTCGCAAAGTGCGTGGCTTGTGCACCGAAAACCACCATCGCGAGGCCGATACCGACTAGCAGAATTGGCCAGCGCTGCGCGTGATTCGCTGCCACTGCTAGTCACCCGTCGTATTGCGCCGCAAAATGTTGTGGTTGTCTCGATCGAGCCATGCCATCACAACTAGGGGGAGGAGTGCGAATGCGGTGGTTGCGAGGATTGCTCCAGCGAATATGAAATGGGTGAAGCCGGGGGCACTCCCTCGGGCTAACGAAATCCACGTTCCACCAGCGAACCCGACGACCATTGCGGTGAGCAAGAGGCCTGCCGCTTCGAGATTTGTTCGTTCTCGCACGAGGAGTCCTGCGAGGTAGCCTGCTGGAACCGGGAGCGTGACGAGCAGTAGTTCCATCTGTGTGCCGACCAGCCGGCGGAGAGTCAGGGGCGTGCCATATTCGGGCGGGTACACTCCTAAATCGAGATACATGACTATGACACCGGTGACGAAGACGACGGCGAGCGTCGCTATCGCGTTCAACACCCGCTTTCGTACCGTGGTCGGACGCAAGATGCCGGTTAGTATGCCGAGTGCAGCGTATGCTATTCCGACGCGGAGAAGTACCGATGCTCGACCGAGCCCATAGCCCGTTGAGAGCCCTCCCATACGAACCGCGATCAATAGTAGAATCACCCCGGAAACAGCCAATACAATACTTCTCCGGATCACTTCAAAATAAAATAACGACTGGGGGAAGTGTCTTGTGGAGATCTGTACTGAGTGGTGGTGCAACTGTACTTCCAGAAACAACGCACCACATCGAGGCAGGTGCTCACAAACTGTATTTGGCGTGGAACAGCCCCTCGGTCGATGGATGGACTGTCAATCTATTTTATAAAGGCCCCAATAGAGAATGGCGGCCAGCGTCACGATTAAGATGACTACGATTCCCCTTCCCGTGCGTAGAACTGGCCATAGTTCCATCGCGATAAGGATGGATAGAAGCCAGATGATGAGGTTGAGTCGAAAAACCACCCCTTTTCGTGACATTAATCCTACATAGTGGTCCACCTACAAGTATCTAATTACAGATGACTATGGTGAGTAACCCAGAGAACTACGACAACTGGCAGAACGAAGACGGCCACAACGACAATCGCAAAGAGCGGAATTTGAATAATAACGTCTAATCGCTGACGGACGACGTATAAGAGACCGACAGCCAGTAGCCCAACCAACAGTGCAAGTGGATACCGCATCTCCCGCTGACGGAACCAGAGATAGCCACTGAGACTCAGCCCGATACCGGGAATAACGAACAGACCGGTAGAAATGGAAAATAGACCGGCGGCCATCCCAGTATCAGTACATCACAAAGCCGCTTAGTTAGAACGTCTGCTTGCTGAAGGTGTGTCTACGACCCAGCAAGCAGACAGTGAGATTCACGAGGACCAGCTCCTTAACTTCCTCGTCAACTGCCTTGACGAGG
>NZ_JAJJZH010000012.1:0-94052 GCF_021029015.1 Halobacterium sp. KA-6 | reverse complement strand
CGTTGTGTCGGCTTCTTTCCGTCCACGTTGTCGAGAGCGTCTTGCAATTCCTCGACGGAGATCTCGTCGAGATGATTCACTAGCTACTGCAACTGTCTCTGAGTAAAAAGTTCTACCGGTTACTATAACTCAACAGTAACGTTCGCGTACGTGGACGGGGAGAATCTAACGCTCGTCACGAAGGCTGGAAATGAGATCAATCTCGGTGTCAACGCTAACGCAATCGGCGCTGGGAAGGACGTCGATGATGACGGATACGTCGAAATTCCATACGTGACGAGCAATAATCACCTGAAGACCGTGGATAAGACTGGCGAGATGATAACGTTGGCAACGGACGCTGACAAATCGAAAGCGAAGGTTGCAATCGGTGATCACGACGAAGACGGCGAAGACAGCGTCTACTACTCCACGCCGGACGGCGTGCTGAAGGCCGCCAACATCGTAGACAACACAACCAGAATACTGGATGGTGCGGACACCTCGACGAAAGCTGTCGCTGGCGTTGGGGACGTCACTGGTGATGGAACGCCGGAAGTCGTCTACACTGATGGCTCGAATATCGGGTATTACAACACGTCAGGTGTCGAAAATAGCTTCTACTCGAATGGGGTTGGCAGCAGTAGCGGGCATGGGATTGGTGCGCCACGTGATCTCGATGGTGACGGAACCGCTCGCATTCCGATTGTGACGGGTAGTAGTAACGTGGCGCTTGTGGATGGGAGTGGCAGCCCGGAAAAGCTCATGCAGGATGGTAGTGCAGCGAAATCACCGGTCGCAGCGGTCGATTGGGTGAACGGTTCGAACTTGGAAGTCCTGTTCTTGAATTCGAGCCAGAACGACAAACCGTACTACGTAACGCTCGACAAATCGACCGGGCCGATTGATGCTGTGAGTGGAACGGCAGACGCCGAGGCGGGCGTCGCCTGGGTCCAGGACGCCCCCCTTGTGCTCTCAAACTTCACCCTCGTGAATGACTCGGGCACGTTACAGGCATCGTTTAACTCAAGTAGCGACCTCAGTTCGCTGGATGTTACGATCGACGGCCCCGATAGTGAATCGCTCAACTTGACTGATTTTACCGAGAACACTACTAACGGCCGCTACACCTATACTGGCGATTACCGCCCGAGTATGGACGGCAATTACACGGCCACCCTCAACTCAGCGACCGCCACCGACGGCGACACCGCAACCCGCGAGCATACGGATACGGCGACCATCGACACGCGGTTCAACGTCACCGACCTGAATGCGACGGCAAACGGCTTCGACATCAATATCTCGTTTAACGCCACCGACCGGCTCTCAGGGGTTTCCGTCGATATTGCCGGCGCCGAAAACGACACTCTTGACCTCAATAATTTCTCGACGTCTAGTTCTGATTCTCCGTACGTGTACACGGGCACGTACAACGCGAGTACAGCGGGCGCGTACAACGTCACGCTCACGCAGGCGACGTCTGACGATGGCCAGGTTGACGACGAAAACCTCACCGACTCGGCAATCACAGACGAGCCCCTCGACGTGTGGAACTTCACGCTGACGAACGAGACAGATGGGATCCATGTCGCTTTCAACGCAAGCGAACAACTGCGCGAAACCACAGTCTCCATCGACGGACCAACGAATACGACGCTTGACTACGGAAACTTCACGGAGACCAAGACTACCGACGGCTACGCCTACAACACAACGTACGAGACCACCGAAATCGGCACGTACAACGGAACATTTGAACGCGCAAAATCCACAGACGGCGATGTTGTCACACCGAATCTCACCGCGAATGCGACGCTCGGTGACCCGTTCGACGTCACAAACCTCACGGCAACCGCGCGAAACGGCGACCTCAACATTTCATTCGATACAACACATATGCTGGTTGGTGTGAAGGTTGAAATTGCGGGCGCGGAAAACGACACACTCACCGTCGGTGCGTTCTCAACGAACGACTCCAACCCGACGTACACGTACACTGGAGGCTATGATGCGAACACGACTGGGAGCTACGACGTGACGCTCACAGACGCGACGGCAACCGACGACCAGACCCACGATGAAGACCTTACAGATACGGCGTGGATCGAAGCAAACGAGAGTACAACCGAAGCACCGACGGACGCGCCTGCTGGTGGCGGATCGTCGGGTGGAGGCGCGTCTGGTGGTTCGGTAAACCCGGTTCCGACAACGACGGCGCCACCGGCAACACCAACGCCGACAACAGAGAGCCCACAGGCAACAGAACAGCCATCCGGCCCAGCAACGACGAACAATCCTGAGCCGGCAAATCCTGGGATACGAACGACGTCGAAACCAACAACCACCGCAAAGAACGCCACGACATCGAACTCGGGGAGTGTCCGGCGGCCGTCGCACAACGTTGAGATGCCGTTTGGCGAGCTATTCGGCATCCCCGCCAGCACGACAGTCTTCGCATTCATTGTAGCCATTCTCCTGGCAGCCAGACGAAGCCACGAACAGTAGGGACGATCACGCCGAAGACGGTTCAGGCTAATTAAACGTTTGAGTCAAAGGTGGCAGCTCAAACAATGAGAGGTGGATGGACTACCCACGGAGGGCTTCGACGGGTGATTCGTTGGCCGCTTTCCAGGCGGGGTAAAGACCACTCAGGACGCTGGCGCCGATTGCGAAAGCCATCCCATAGGCGAGATAGCGGGAGCTCTGCCACTCCAAGACTAACCAGGCATTATCCGTGAGGACGCTGAACAGCGCGAAACCAACAGCAAGTGAACCGAGTGCACCGACGATGCCACCGACTATGCCGAGGAAGGCGGCTTCAGTGAGAATCATCCGGAGGACCTCACCGCGGCGGATTCCAACCGCACGAAGAACGCCAATCTCGCCACGGCGTTCGATCGTACTCATCAACATCACGTTCAGAATCGCAACACTCGCAACAAACAGCGAAATTGAGCCAATCCCGAGTAATGCCAGTTCGAGTGTGTTCATGAACGAGTTGATGTTCTCTTAAATATTGCCGTAACTGGAGATGCTCAATATCTCTTCCTTGTTCCGGCCATCCTGAGTCAACGGCCCCGCGACGGTGGCGCGGGGCTTGTCAGTGAACTCGGCCTCTGCCGAATGTGGTTAGTCGGACGGGACGAATCCCCGGTTCGGCGTCACTACTCCTGACTTGAGGGCGAGTTGACTGTCGCCCGTCCGCCGCGACGACTGTAGGCCACGACGGACGTACCGCCATCCAACGTTTTTCGCTCCAACATAGTCCGCATTTGCCGTTGCATCACACGACTCGCACTTGAACTCCGCCTGCCTGACGCGATTCCCTTTACTTGTGTGGCCACACTCCGGGCACCGACGACTCGTGTTCTCCGGATCGACGTACTCTACACAGATGCCTTCCGCGTCAGCCTTGTACTCCACGAGGTCGACGAGCTGGCGATGTGCCCACTGGTGAACTCCTTGACCGGCGGCGCACGTTCCCGTATATGGCGCAGGTTCTCGAATGCGATGTACTCGCAGTCCTGTTCCAACGCTTCCTCAAGGATGTCATTAGCGACCTGGTGAAGGACATCTCGAACGTATCGGGACTCCCTGCCGCTCATCTGCTGAATCGTGCGGTGCGCGGACTGCGTGCCGGTCTGTTGGAGATTGCCGCGAATCCGCTCGAACTCCCGATGACGGTGGCGGAGTTCCCGACCGGACGCGAAGAACGCTGTTGAGGTGGTGGCGATGTTGACGATCCCAAGGTCAACGCCGAGAACTGTCCTGTCCTCGTCGTCGCCCTGTCGTTCGACCTGTTTCTCAGGCTTCTGTTTGTGAAAGCCGAGATGCAAGTAGTAGTCGCCATCACGCCGGGAAAGCGTGGATTCGGTGACCTCCCAGTCCTCGTTGTTGAGGTACTGGTATTGGTAGCCGTCTTCGTCGTCGGGTAACGCGAGGTCGCACCGAATCCGGCCGTCAACTGTGGAGAGTGAGACTGTTTCGTCGTCGAATAGGGTCATCGTCCGCGTGTCGTATTTCACTGTCTCAGCGGAGAACTCCGGACGCGAGGTCTTGTACTCCTCGTCTAATTCTTCGAGTTCGTCGATGCCGGAGAGTGCGGCTGCGGCTTGGTGGGTGGCGAGGATTGCGTGTTGGCTCCCGAGACGCGTCTTCTCCAGTACTGTGTCGTAGGCGAGGTCTTGGAGGAACGTTTTCCGCGTTTCACCCGTTCGCCATCCGATTTGGCTGCTGATGTTGCAGGCGGCTTGCCACTCGTTGATGATGGTATCGAGCAGTTGCTTCTGCTCGTCGGTGAGGATAGGGCGGGTGATTGCGGTGCGTCTCAGGTAGTCATCCGCCATAGGTTTCAATGGATAAATGTGCCACTTAGTAGTTAGTGGTTTGTGGCAGCGGATGTCGGCTTCCTCCCCGCCCACGGTACGGCGGAAAATCCGCCTCACTACCTAGTTTGAAGTAGGCCTCTAGGTTGGCAGCAATCTGTGTCACTGCGTCACCATCGGCAGCGACGACCGTCACTGAGTAATAATATTGCTGGTCGGACAGCGCCGACAGCGGCAATATGAGCTCACCAAACCCCCCGCCGTCAACATCGGCAACAAATGGAACGCTTGGAACACGAAGCCCAGTTCAGAGCGTCGCTTCTCAGTGTGTTCGTCCTCGCTGAAATGCGTGACGTCTTCCCCATCAAGGAACACCGCTCCCTCGGTCGGGGAGTCAAGCAACCCAATCATATTCAGCATCGTACTCTTGCCTGACCCAGATGGACCGATCACCGTGACCATCTCGCCGCGCTCCGCGTGAAAGTCAACGCCTTTCAGCGCCTCAATCGTCTCCGTACCACTCTCATAGCGCCTCACCACGCCGTCCAATTCAATCACGCTCACGGATTGCGCCAACGATAGACCATAACCCCAACGCCGATCCCAATCTTTGTCACTGGTAATCCGCCACCGCTCCCACCTGGCGGGCCGCTGGGCCGCTGCTGGGCGTCCAGCCCGGAAGCAAGTGGCCCAGAAGCCGCGGTGGTGTTACTCACCTCAACTTTCGTGATTTCGGAGAACTGCTCGCCATTCACGGAGTAGTTCACGCGAACAGGAATCTGATCGACGGATGCAGACGATTCCACCGTAAGACCGAACGTCGCGAACCCACTTCGCTCGACTGTCCCGACGAAGTAGCCGCCATTTGAGGAGAGTGACTCACTGGCGGCCACATCCACGAGGACTGCATTCGCGTTCGCCCCACCAAGGTTTGACACATCCCCGCTGATCGTGTACGTGCCGCCGCGATTCATCGTCTCAATACCGGTTAACGCCATCTCCGCAGCGTCCTGCGGCGCGTACTGGAGTGTCGTACTCGCGGTTCGAGCCTGGGACTCTCCCTCAACGGTGTACTGTGCCCGAATCGTGAGTTCGCCCGCTGGAATGTCGCTGCCGTCAAAGGTTACTGACTGTGATTCCCCACCAACAATATCTCGTGATTGGCGTGCGCGTGAGAACGCGGTCATCCCTGACAATTTGCACTTGTCCGGACTCAATTGCAACCGATCCGTATTGTGTGACTGTCGCCGAAATCCCTGTCGAGCCGTTCATCGACTGGGCAGATGCGGTCACACCAACATCGATTGAGCGCTGCTCGACCGTCACGTAGGCCGGTTTCTCTACAACAAACGAATCACCAACTTCGTCAGTCCCCCGCACGTACACCGTAAGCCGATGTTGGCCAGCTTCCTCAAAGACCGTCGAGAATGGGAGCTCGACTGTGCTTCCTGGGCCGAGACGCCCAATATTGTCCGTGCTTTCGAGCATTGATGGGCCGTTCACACTTACTTCCGTAATTTGGGCGCTATCTGTAGCGCTCTCAGCGTTCCGGATCGTCGGGGTGATTGTAACTTGTGAGTTCGTCGTTGGATTCTCCGGTGACACCGCAATCGTACCGACTGTCATCGAGACGTTCAGCCCCGATGGCGGCGAGAGGCTCTGATTCGTTGTCGGTTGTGCGGCCGCCACTGATGAAGCGACAGCCGACAAGACAACAACGAGTATCGATACAGCCGCAGTGAGAGACCGAGTATTCACGTACATTATATGGCGGTCATGGGAGAGGAGGAGTTCTCATACATGTATGCTCTTGACGTTCTGGAGGTCCTAGTGCCGCATATCCCAGTCAGACATAAAATAAGCTAAGCGCGTTCTCTGGCAGAGAATCTACGAAGAATATTCGGCAGGGTTGGTGAGGTTATACGAGCAGACAGAGGATAAGGCAAGCGCGTCGATAAGCCATATCAGAGCGTACACCCCCGGCAAAAATATAGCCCTCTCAGATTGGCCGGAAAGAAGACTCGTACGAACAAATACTGGATATAGCAGTCTATCTGGTGGGCCGGTTCATCATCCCAAACATATTGTTAATTTGTGCCATGGAGGCTGCTACGGCCGATTTCAGGTGTCTCTACACACAAGGCATATATGGGGAGAGGGTCAATAATTGATTACCCCTACCCAAGCCCCTCTCGCCGCGCTGAGGGTGTCACAGTATCCGACCCATGACGGATGGGCTGGGAGACCTGGCAAATCAGCGAGCATGCAAACGCAACAATGACAGATACAACAAATAAACTCCGCGCGGTCTTCCTGACTGCGCTGATGATCGGCAGCGTATTCGCAGCCGGCATCGCCTTTACAGGAAGCGTCGCCGCGGCAAGTAACGTGAGTGCATCCGTGGATCCCGCCACGGAAAACACTCAGGCGACTTACCAAGTTAATGCAACGGCGGATACAAGTGATAGTCTTCAGTATTTGACATTTGACGTTGACGGGGCAGGATACGGTTCTGTCACCGCCTCTGACGTCACTGTCAATACTACTGACGAAGCTCCCCACCCGATCGATCAGGTAGTTGTCGAGAACGGAGCGCTCTCGATCGAGCTTTCAGACTCGGCAGGGAATCTTGACGTCGGTGACTGGATTAACGTCACCGTCAACGACGTCACCAACCCGATCGTCAGTGGGAACACGAATGTTAACGGCCAACTATCCTACGAGGGCACAAGCGAAGGGACATCCTTCGATACTGCCCAATTCAGTGTCGACATTGTGGAGGCGAATAACGAGCTTAACGCTGGTGTGACCCGGAACCACACGGACGTCTTCAACACACCCGTGACTGTCTTCATGGGTGAGGAAGACGTTAATATGCAGCGTGTCGCTGGCACGGGCAGCCAGAATTTCGTCGGAACTGCCGGTAATGCTGACGGCTCCGTCGTCACCGCTACCGACGCGACGCAGGTTGACTTCACCTCGTCGTCGAACTTCCAGACTGGCGGCTACAGTATTGACGGCGACGACACCGACGTTGAAGTCTCCGTCGTCAACGCCAACATCGGTGACGTCACCCTCTATCAGGGAACTGCCAACACGGACGGCGCGGACATCACAAACGCCCGCGTCTCCCAGGACAGCAACGTTACCGTGCAGCCGGAGTTCAACTTCGACAGCGCAGACAAGCTCGAAGTCACCGTGACCGACAGCGCCGGTCTCGACGTTACCAACTCCGTCCTCAGCACAGGCCTCAGTAACATCAGCAATACTGACGGTAGCTGGTACTACACTGGCGCCTCCGCCGGTAACTTCACAATTAATACTGCTGACCTCGACAACGAGCAGTACAACGTGACTGTCGCGGGCGACGAACTCAGCCCCTCGCACACGGTCTCGTTCACTATCGGTGACGCCGAAACGTCGATCAGCCTCGACCAGACGGAAGTCACCAAGGGCCAGAACGTCGTCGCAACCGTCCTCGGTACGCCCGGTGAGACGGTTGACGTGAGTATCGATAAGGACGCACTCGCGAACAGCACCAGTCCCAACAAAGCAGACGCAGAAGCAGTCTTCGCCAACACTGGCGACGTCGAATTCCGTGACTACAACGGCAGTGAGTCGAGCATCTACGCGAACCTGAGCCTTGGCGACGATGGCCAGGCCCAGGTCCGCATCAAGACGCAAGCCCTTGAGAGCGACGCGACGGCAACGATCGAAGTTGCTCCGAACGTCACAGCCTCTCAGGATGACTCCGTTGATCTCCGTATCAACGAGCAGTCCATCTCGATTGGCAGCGTTCCGGACTCGGTCGCTGTCCGCGGCCAGTTCACGATCAACGGCAGCGCGCCCGAGGTCGACGAAGTCGGTGCCTACGTGAAGCTTGACGAGACGTGGTATCCGATTCACGCACAGAGCGGCGGCGAGAACCTCACTGACGTCGAAAGCGATGGGACCTTTGAGCTTGAACTCATCGCGGACGACGACGGTAACGCGCTCGAAATCCCCGGCTCCTACCGCATCGGTGTTGCCGCTTCTCCGCCGACTCCCAGCGGCGAACTCGGTCAGATTGACCAGTCTGCATGGGGCGACTATACGACCGCTTCCACGACGATTCGGACTGGCGAAGGTAACCTAACTGCGGCCTTCGAGCGTGGTTACCTCGCAACCGGTGATGGTGTCTCTGACGAGGTTACCCTCTCCGGTAGCGCAATCGGCCAAGACAGTAGTACTGTCGACGATGTGCGTGTTTACGGCGTTGGTCCGCGTGGCAACGTTGAGTACGCCACCCCGACGATCGAAGACGATAACACGTACGAGGCTACCTTCCAGTCTGGTGACTTCGAATCGAACGGTCAGCACGAGTTCATCGTTGTTGGTGCCGGCCGCGACGGTTCCTTCGATAATGGGACGACAGCTGTGACCCCGCGCGGTACCAAGCAGCAGGCGCTTGAAATCATCCGTGACGCATACACGGGTGCTGGTGCTGACGACGTCCTCGTGAACACCACACTCAACGTTCAGGAAGCCCAGATCTCGATCGATCAGTCGGGCGACCTTGAACAGGAAGTTGTCCAGCTCTCGGGCACGACCAACCGTCAGCCGGACACGACGTTCTTCGTCGACGTCACTGACAACTCTGGTCAGTCCGTCATCAGCACGGAAGCCGAAGTCCACGCAAACGGTACGTGGACCGCACAGCTTGACCTGACGCAGGTTGAGCTCGGCTCGTACACTCTCAGTGTTGAGGGTGACGAGGCGACCGCAACGCAGTCGATCACGGTCGTCGAGCCGATGCAGGAGACCACGCAGGCTCCGCAGACGACGGAAGCCCCGTCGACTACGGAAGCCCCATCGACTACGGAAGCTCCGTCGACTACGGAAGCTCCGTCGACCACCGCGGCTCCTGAGACGACGGAACCCTCGGGCGAGTCCGGCGGCGGCATCCCCGGCTTCGGCATGGGCATCGCGCTCATCGCCGTGCTCGGCGCTGCCCTGCTGGCACTCCGCCAGAATTAACGTAACACGACCTGACCGCCCGTAAGGCGGTCACCCCAAATCCCCTACCCGCACTTTCTTTCGCGCCCACAATCCGATAGCAGCAGCGCTGTGCGCCGTTCAAGTACGCAGGACCACGCTTGGTCGCGACTAGGGAATGCCCAGACGCTCTTTCGTAGGACATTATTGAGTTCAGCGCGTTGCTCCGGTCGCGTGGTTAAGTGCGTCACATCCATGTTTTCGATATAATTCTCGGCGAAATTGGAACACCCTGAGATACGGTAGCTATCTTTAGAGATACCCGATGCGCCGAAAGCCACCATCACTGATGCGACGCGTTACTCTCGTCGTTGTTGACGTTCACAATGTCGTCGACATATGCGCCGTCGACGTGGGCGACGAATTTCTGAGTGACTCACGTAGGAAACAGCCAGGGCCTCGGTGTGGCCGCGTTAGTCACGAGCAGCGTGTCGACCACTGGCCCACTCCCAGATGAGCTCGAATGCGAGCCAACTGGCTGCCCAGGTCCCAAAGAGGAGGAACACGAGGCTCGTCGTTGAGAGCATCGCGAAGGGGAGAGTAGCGACAACGAGTTCGGGGTAGAGCAGGAGACAAACACCAATGGTCACGAGTAAGCCGGCGAGACTGCAGCAGTAGTGTTCAACAACGCCGGCTGTCTTCGCTGAACGCGTGGTTGCACGTGGTTGTTTCCCCCCACTGCCCCCATGTGTTGTAACCATCTAGCACACCTTGCTAGAGACTTCGAGGGCGGCAACCTTGTGTATTGTGACCAAATAGCATAGACTGGGTGAGGGTATTGGCCCACCTATCAGGAACGGATATCTGTGGACCTCGGCGGAATACAACGGTATGGGACTGTTTGATCTACCGACCAAGTCGAACGATGACTGGCCGTAGAAGAGCGTGTATCGAGCCACAACGTCACTGCGGTGACCGACAGTATCGGGCACTGTAGGAACCAGGAGAAGTGGCGCTGGCTGCCCTGAAGAGAAGGCAGCCATCTTCACTGCCAACGGTACTCGGCACTCTGGAACGTCCCAGGTAGGGCACCGAACGTGGATAGTGAAACGAACGTGCCGCTCCCCTCCATGTTGATCGTTCGGAGAGGAAAAAACTCCGCGTTACTCCTTCAGTCGAACTGCGAGAAGTACGGCGATCGCTGCCGCGAGGATTGTCGTGATAGGTGACAGTGGGGCAAATCCACTGGAGGCGTTGTTCTCGACGGGCGCAAGCGGTTCGGACTCCTGGACAGGGATTGTTGGCATCGCAGTCGTCGTGGGCTGTGTCGTCGTTGTTGGTTCTGCTGGCTGCTGAATGAGGGCGGTATCGCTGACTGGTGACCCCGCTGCCGTATAGACGGAGTCGTTAGTATCGAAGGCCTCGTTGCCATTGGCGTCTTTGATGGCGGTAGCACGCACAGTCGTCGGCTGGTCGATAGTGGTATTCAATGAGATATCGACGCTGTCGTAGACGCCGCTAGCGAGCAGCCGGGATGTACCAATCGTTGTCTCATTCGCCGTTAACCGGACGAAGCCATCCCCAGACAGTGTTACGTCGGTGACTGTGACGGTGTCGTTTGTCGCTGTCTGATCGGGGAGCTTGAGACCGGCATTCGTCTTCGGGAGGCGGATCGAGTAGTCAGTCCACTCTCGATAGCCTTGAATCCAGAGCGGGAGTTCGCCGGGGCGGTGGGCGCCCGGGAACTCGCCTGCTCGATAATCGCCTGGGATTTCGCTGGGTCGCTCGGCAGCCGGGTATTCATCGGGTTGAACGCCCGGCAGGTCGCCCGCCTGATGGATTCTCGGGAACTGGAAGGTGACCGAGAAGGAGCCGTCTTCGTCGGCCAGAACAGTTTGTTCCCAGAGGTGCGGATGAGGTGTCTCCTGGAGCGCGGCCACCGAGAGCTCCGTGCCCGGGGCGAAGTTCGTCTGGCCGGAGATCATGATCTTGGAGTCGTTCCAGGGGAGCAGTGTGAACCCGGGGTTGGCCTGCATTTGGATCATCGGCTGCTTGAGGTTGATTCGCCCTGAGGCGACGGTCTCGTCGGATGCGACGAGGGGGCTTTCGTCGCCGTCGAGGACTACCTGGAGTTCATACGTGTACTTTCGGAACCCGGACATCTCGATCTCACTGGTGTCCCAGATGACGAGAAACCGGTTATGGCGCCCGTCCGTGCTGCCTTTCACGCCCATCTGGTCTCGAATCAGCAAGTTCTCGACGGTGGCGACGTTTGCGTCCGTGTTCGGCTCAGGGCTGAGCTCTTTCACTCGGAGGTGAATCCCCTCGCTCGTAATAGAGGTCGGTGTGGGATTGTCACCGAAGGCGCCGCCGAGCCCGCTGTTTTGGATCATTAGCGCGGCATATTCCCCTCGGACAACGTCGTTGCCGGTCGTGAGCTGATTGTAAACCTCAGGAGTGGGCACCGCTTGTTCGTCTTCGATATTCATGGTGCTTGGCAGCCGCGCCATCTGACTGGTTGTCTGATGGCGGGGGAGCACCGTAAGCGAGCCCACGTCTTTGACGGCCCCATCGATAGTCACTGTGAGCGTATACTGGCCGGGAGACAGAACCTTATCGAGGGAGCCGCTCGAGGGCGCCGTGAGAGATGCCCCACCCACGGAGAGAAACGCATTCGGGTTCGACGACGTTGTCTGGTACGTGTTAAATTCGACCGTTGTGGTTCCCCCGCCATCAAGCGGAACCTCCACCTCGAACCCCCGGTTTGCGTCACCGATCGTGAGTGTTGCCGTAGCAGAGTGACTCACTGGAATCGCAACCGCGTTCCCGCGAATCACCTTGTGGTCGCCGACGGATGCGGATGCTTGTTGCGTTGCTTCGGCGGCGCCTATCACACTCGTCAGTGGTGCCGTCGCTATCAACAGAATGAGTACGACGATGGGGGCTGTGAGACGAGTGGCAGTCATGGAGGTCGCAAGTAGTGACGGAGTTTGCCGCCGAACCATATTAATCCTCGTGGGCGATTATCGGCGATGAAATTTCCGCGCCTGACAATACACGGCTTGTGAGTCGCTGATTCGGTCTGAAGAATAGCAGCGTCCATCGTCACGATTCGCGCTTCCCCCCATTCCCGTTGAGGACACATGCGCAGTGGATTTTGGGGTTCAGAACTTCCCGACCGAACGTTCGTTCGAAATCTACTTGAATGCTCACGCAGTACTCTGCCAGCAGATGGCTCAGTTACGTTCACCACCTCGAACGGGGTTGAAACAACACCTCGAGAACGACACGCCGACGCGTATGGAGGCTGCATAGATGGGTAGCCTCCCCACACGGTCGTCCCTCGCCCTCCTCATGCCGCTGTTGCTGGTCGCCTCGCTCGTGGTGCCAGTGATGCCGGTTGCAGCACAATCCGAACAAGTCATTGGCAGTCCCAACATTACCGCGTCAGTCCAGGACAACCACATCCAGGCAAGTGAACAAACAAGTATTGCCGTCACTCTCTCAAACACTGGCCAGGTCAGACAGTCCGGCCCCGCGCAGTTCGTTGACCGCGTGAGTACCGCGCGGAACGTCCAAGTTTCGATTGATGACTCACGGATTGACGCGCCAATCGACGTCAAAACTGGGACGGTAACGCTTGGCGCGCTCCAAGACGGTGGCGTCCAACAAGCAGCGTTCGACATCAAGACCGGCAAGACGCTTGAGCCAGGCACCTATACGGTTCCGGTCCGCGTGACGTACTCGTACACCCAGTACGTGAATTACGACCAGACCCAGTCAGGGTACTCGAACATCGAGTACGTCGATGGGACGCGAACAACGACGCTCGACGTCAAACTCGTCGTCGAGAAGAGTCCCCAGTTCTCATTGTCACCGACGGCGACAGACCAACTCACTGCCGGGGGCAGCGATTTCTACAACTTCTCCGTCACGAACAACGGCAGCCAGCGGGCGCATGACATCGCCGTCCACCTCACCTCCCAGAGCCCCAGCATGCAGTTCGGGTCGACGCAGCCACGGTCGGAGGCAAGCGTGTTCATCCCATCGCTGGCACCCGGTGAAACCCATACGGCGTCCGTTCGCGTGACCGCAACGGACAGTTCAACTGCCGGCCAGTATCCGATTCAAGCAACCGTCGAGTACGAAACCCCGAATGGGATTTCGGGCACCTCAGACCCGATTACAGTCGGCGGGGAAGTCAAAGCCGAACAACGATTCGCCCTCGGGGATGTGATTAGTGGGCTGCGTGTCGGTACTGAAGGGAACGTTACTGCGACGCTCACTAACCGCGGGCCGAACCCCGCCAACGATGCTGTGATAACCTTACAGGCGCCGGCAACAGGTATCGAGCCGCAGCGAACGGAGTTCGCGCTCGGCGACCTCAAAGCTGGCGCCGGGGAGACGATTCGGTTCCCTGTTACGGTCACCGATAGCGCTGACGCTGGGCCATATCAGTTCGCTTACACCGTCTCTTACGAGGATCGCAACGGGAACGACCAACAGAGTAACACACTGAACACGCGCATTCAGATTGCTGAACAGCGCGACGTGTTCGATGTCACTGGTATAAATACGTCGCTGCAGGTTGGGTCCAGCGGCACGCTTGAGCTCCGACTCACAAATAATGGCGACGCGACGCTACGGAATATCAACGCGAAGGCGTTCGTTGATGACCCTCTCTCGGCGAGTTCGGATGAAGCGTTTGTCCCCAGTCTGGAACCGGGCGAGTCCACGACGATCGTCTTCGAGGTCAGCGTTGCCGGTGGCGCGGTCGCGCAACCGCGGCCACTGGAGCTCGACTTCCAGTACGAGGAACCGGCCGGTGACACCGTGCTCTCTGACACCTATCAAGTACCGGTGAACCTCACACCGGCCGCAGAGGGCGGCCTCCCCACGACGGTCATCGGAGTCGTCGTTGTCATCGTGCTGATTGGGGCTGGACTCATCTACCGGCGGCGATAATCCGTCATGGTAACTGTAGATTCGCTGCTTGAGACGGCCGACGATTGGATCGTCGATCGGCCGAAAGCCGTCGTCGTCGCGTTCCTCGTCTTGACACTGGTGTTTGCCGGGGGCCTCGGTGGTATCAGCAGTGACGCCGGCACCAGCCAGTTCGTCGAGGGGAACCCCGCCCAGGAAGCCTACGAGGACGTCAACGCCGAGTTCGGCGGGAGTCCCTTCGCTGCAGACGTGGGGAGCACGCAGATCATTCAGCGTGGAGATAACGTCCTCTCGAAGCCAGCTCTCCTGCGGTCGCTCACGTTACAAGAGCGCGTTCAAGAACGGGAATCACTCCGCGTGAGCGGGACGTCAAGTGCCGCGACGATTGTCGCACAAACGCTTGACCCGACGGCGACGACAGTAACGGCCCAACAGCGAGCGATTCGGGACGCCACGCCCGCTCAGATAGATGCCGCGGTCAAGCAAGCCGCCCAAACACCAGGCTTCACCGCCCTCCTGAGTACGGACTTCAACAAGAACGAAGCGAGCTCGTCAGCGACGATCGGTACTATCCAACACCGTGTGCCGGCTGGCTTGTCGTCGACGGCAGGCGCTGGTGGGACGAGCCCGCTGACGCCGATGCAACTCACGGTTGAACAGATTGCTGATCGGACGCAGGGCGATTTCACCGTGTTCGGCAGTGGCATTCTCTCGAACGAACTTAACTCCGTGATTGGTGACTCAATGGCGATTGTCGTGCCGGCCGCCGCCCTCCTCATCATCGTCTTCCTGGTGTTCGCCTATCGTGATCCCGTCGACCTCCTTTTGGGGATTATCGCGCTCGTCATGACCATCATCTGGACGTTTGGCTTCATGGGACTTGCGGGCATCCCGTTCAGCCAGATGCTCATCGCGGTGCCGGTGTTACTCCTCGCGGTTGGGATTGACTTCGGGATTCACACCGTCAATAGATATCGTGAAGAGCGTGCCACGGGCGCTGGCATCCATGCAGCAATGCGGCCCACAACCGACCAACTCCTGGTCGCATTCTTCATCGTCACCGGCACAACCGTAATCGGGTTTAGCGCGAACATGATTAGCGATCTCGGCCCAATTCGAGACCTTGGGCTAGTTGCAGGTATCGGGATCGTGTTCACGTTCCTGATCTTCGGCGTGTTCCTGCCATCGATGAAAGTCCTGCTGGACGAAGCCCGCATTCGGCTTGGCATTCCCGAATTCGGCAGTACAGCCATCGGCAGTGGGAACTCATTGCTCGCACGGTCGTTGACGGTCGGCAACTGGTGTGCAAAACGCGGTCCAAAAGCATTTCTCGCACTCATGCTGGTCTCCGGGGCTGTCGCTGGCGCGTACGGGACCGGCGTCGATACGTCCTTCTCGAATGAGGACTTCCTGCCGCCCGAGGAGAGCCCAGACTACATCGAAGCACTCCCGGAACCGTTCGCACCGGGCGACTACACTGTAACGGAGACGCTCAACTTCCTTGAGGAGAACTTTGAATCCGCGCAAAGCAGTAGCGTCACGATCTATATTGAAGCCCCGTTACGGCAAGATGACGCCCTCCAACAGATCCATCGGGTAAACAAGGAGCCGCCAGAAGCCCTCATTTCCGAGGACCGGCGAGCGCATCCTGAGAGTATCGTTTCCGTCATCGAAAGCCGGACATCTCAAGACCCAGAATTCGCGCAACTTGTCGCCCGCAACGATCGGAATGGGGACGGCATCCCGGATAACAACCTCAAAGTGGTGTATGACTACTTGCTCTCCTCATCGTCACGAGGGCAAACGCTGAACTACCTCTCTGAAAACTACCGGTCGACACGTGTTGTGTACTCCGCGGAAAGCGACGCGACACAGGATGAGGTCGCCGCAGCTGGCCGTGAGATGGCATCCCGGTATCGAATGCACGCAATTGCAACCGGTCAGACAGTCGTCTTCGCGGCAATCACCGACGTTATTTTCAACTCCGCTATCCAGAGCCTCATCCTCGCGCTCATCGCGACTGCAATCTTCCTCGTGCTCATCTACTGGGTGCTCGAACGCCGCCCCTCACTCGGAATTGTGAATCTCATCCCGCTTGTCTGGACGATCGCCGTCCTTGCCGGGACGATGCGGTACTTCGGCATCCCGCTAAACGTCCTTACCGCAACGATTCTCTCGATTGCCATCGGGCTGGGGATTGACTACTCCGCGCACATCGTGCACCGGTTTGCCGACGAATACGACCCATCACGAGATATCCACGACGCACTCGACAAGACAGTTCGTGGAACTGGTGGAGCACTCGCCGGGAGTATGCTCACGACCTCCTCAGGCACTGGTGTGTTGGCGCTCGCAATCACCCCCATCCTCGGCCAGTTCGGCTTGGTGATTGCGCTCTCCGTGTTCCTCTCGTTCATCGCATCGATACTGATTACGCCCTCGGCAGCCGTGCTCTGGGAACGTGTCGTAATTACGCAGCCAGCAGACCAACCAGAATAACCAATGTCTGATTCCAACCCGTTTGACTCTGACTCCACGGATACGAAATCCGCGATCATGCGAGCAACGTTCGAAACGCTCGATGAGTATGGTTACACCGGGCTGTCGATGTCACGAATCGCTGATCGAGCTGACATTAGCAAATCCTCATTATACCATCACTACAGCGATAAAGACGCACTCCTGTACGAATTTCTGGAACGCATCATCGCACAATTAACAGATGAATTCTCACTCCTCGAGTTTGATGACCCCGTGACAGCCTTGGAGACCCTGCTCATGCAGGGCGTTCGAGGCCACTTCCCCGAACAACGCGAATCCAGGCAAATCATCGATAACGTCACACCTCCACACACGAACCCCGAACAGTCCCATGAGACGTTCATCGAACTGCGAGCGCAAGGGGTTCATGATGAGGTCTACCGCGAGAAAATAACCGAGCTCGATCAAACCCTCGAAACCCACATCGAGACGATTATCCGCTCCGGCATTGAACAGGGGGTCTTCCGTAACGTCGAACCCGAACCAGTCGCACAAACCTTCCTGACGCTCGTATTAGGCGGAATCGTTCGACGAACATCGTCGGAAACAACGGACCTGCCAGAGGTCTACAACACAGTCCATGACTGCATAGACCAACATCTATTATCCGATGACGAGTCTCTCAATGGCACTGAGTTGTGACACCCTCCTCGCGGTCGATTATGAGCATCCCCACAGTACCGCACCGATGAGTTAGCTGAACGTCACAAATCGTCGGTGTCACTCAGTAGTCGAGATCGTCGAGTACAGTACGAGTACGGCCGTACCGATGAGGGGTGCGACGAGGACGCTACCTGCGCTTGCTACGGTCCACTCAGGGTTTCCCGCACTAATCTGGATGGCCGGCGTACGGAGCGCGCCCGCCATCAGCGCAACGAGGAACGTCAGCGTCGCCGCCCGATAGTGGTCGAGCGCCCACGAGACTCCGCGAAAGGGAGTAGCCCGGGAGGAGTCCGAGAATGACTGCGGCGAACACGCCGCCAAGGCGACCACCCAGACGCTTCCCCTTGAAGTATGGCGGGATGGCTAGCAGCGTGCCGAAGACAGCGGGAGCGAACAGCAGCGTCATCGAAATCGTCTCCTGGGAAGGACTGCCAAGTCCAACAACGAGGGCTGCTGTCGCAACGATCTGATCGAACAACGTCCCGAACTGGCCAACGCCGACTCCAGTCGGGAACCCCGTCCAGACGTCGTACGGCATGGTCGACGGCCAGTTCTGGACGGTGTACATCACCTGCCGGAAGTGATAGTATGCGTCGTTGCCGGAGAAGTACACCTCTCCGTTCTGCGTGAAGTTCTCCCACGCCTGTACGCGCACCCAGAACATGAACGCAAGCACCGCGCCCAGAACGGGTACATGATACCAATTTTCGAGAACATCGAGGGCTGAATCGGCCGATATGGAGGGCGCCCTCGACTCCTCGTTCTTCTCGCTCATTGGTGGTAGGGACTGACAGCGAGCGAATAAGCCTTGTGAAGTATCGGAGACTACCCGGTCAACGCATCGGAAAGGATGCCTCGGGCAGTAGCACGGAACGACTCACTGACTGCCGTGAGAACTACGAAGTAGACGGCCCCACCGAGGCCGATGAGGAACACCAGTTCGCCCCACCACGAAACACCGATAATGGCATGGAGTCGGTCAACGACGACGAACATCACTACGCCAGCGAGCAGCTGGTGGCGTAGCGGGCGCGAGAACAGCGGGACGTCTGGGAGATATTGGTTGATAGCATATGCGAGCGCCGCGTACTGTACGACCTCAGAAATTATCGTTGCCACGACGACGCCGAGGATTCCGTATTCGATCAGCAGTACATAGCCGAGGCCGACGTTCAAAACGAGAACGAGCACTCCAATGCGAGTGTTGACGTCCGGCCGGTCGAGGCCGGAGATTGTCGACTTGAGCTGGGTCGACTGCATATTCACGACTCGAAAGAGGGCAAGCCCGATGAGAACTGACCCAACACCGGAGTACTGTGAGCCGAAGACAGTTACGAGAAGGTCGTTCGGCATCGCTGTAGCACCGAAGAAAATCGGAATTGCGAGCACGCTCGCGTATCCAAGTGAGTTCGTGAGGTCGTTGATTACTGCCGCAGAATTGTCCTGACTCCAGTGATCACTTACGCGGGCCATCAGCCCTGCTGACGCCGCACCGCCGATAAACGTGCCTACCATCGTGAGTTGCATCGAAATCTGATAGTCGCCAACCGCCGCCGACGAGACGAGTGCGCCGAGTAGAAGGATGTCAACGCGGGATTTGGTCGTCCCGATGAAACCGTTCGGAATGCTAAACTTTGCGTACGACGCGATACTGGCGAGGGAAGTCCGCGACGGTCGGGCAGGTGCCACACCAATCTTGTAGAAGATGTAGGGGACGGTCAGTACTGTCGCGACGGCCAGCCCATACACCATTCCGGTTACTCCCATTCCCAGAAGGACGAAAACCAACTGTAGCGTCGTGGTGAATAGCGATCTGAGAGTGTCAGCCCATTCCGCTGCAGAGAAATTAGAACGAGCCGAGAGAATTCGGTTAGTGACTGCGAAAAAACATATCGCGACAAAGAGTACACTGAAAGGAATGAACAATCCCGAGAGGTCGTAAATTCCCGTAAACCGCTGAAACAGGTACACGAGAGGTATGATGATGAGTGGAATTACGGCTGCACCGATAAGCCCGGATCCAAGAGATTCGGAGGTAGGAAATCCTGTTTCCGAGATTCGTTTCTTACACGCGTCACCCCACCCAGTTACAGGGTTGTCGAGTACGTTGACGAGCGTATGGATTACGTAGAATGCACCGTAGCCGCTCGGCCCGAGAACACGAGCGAAGACGACGGACCCTACGAATCCGATCGCAGCCATGGCGAACTTCGCGACAACCCCTTTCGATATTTCGAGGCCGAAGTCCGCCTCCCCCGCGCTCATATATAACCGAGGTCTCGGAGTTGCTCCTTGTCAATATCGAGTTGTGCTGAACTTTCATGTACCTCACCGGCGTTTCGGTCAACCCAATCAGGCACGTCGAAGGCTGTTTCAGGGACGGAGTCCAGAGTTGAATTTGCGAACGCACGCCATGAGTGACTGCCCGGACTCATCCCGCGATCGTCTTCGTCATCGTACCAATTGACGACCATCCCGTGGTCACTCAGCACAAGCAAGTCATCTTCGTCGCCGAGGTCGGCGCGTATTTCGGCGACGAATTCTCCGGCCCGTTCATATACAGTTTGAAGTCGGTCCGGTTCGTCACAATAGGCATGCCCTGCTGCATCTAGCAGATGTATGTGAACACCTGCGACGGCAACTTCGTGTTTGAGCATTTCGCGGGCCCAGCCGAACTGCTCGGCTGCGAGCCCGTGTATATCGCGCTCAAATTCGGCGTTCGTCTGTCCTTCTCGCCACATGATGTCCCAAGCCCGTTTGACCTGCTCCCCGTTGTGAATCCCGGGCCAGTTGTGTACAATCCGGTTGTCGTCGTCAAACATATGCGGGGCCTCAACTTCTGCAATTTTGTACTCCGCGCCGGTTACTCGTTCGATTAGGCTACCTAAATCGGAACGCATAGACATAGATAGGCGTCCGGAGAAGTTCGAGAGATAGTCAATTATCGGATTATCCCAAGAACTGGTATCTCCGCTAACGCCATGGTTTCGGGGGGAAATACCAGTTGCAATTGTCGCCCACGCTTCTGGAGTATACGGCTGTTCTCGCATGTGAGCGACAGTTTCCATCTTTCCGTGGCTTTCTAATTGGAGCGGTTGTATATCGAACTCCTCAACGAGAGCGGCGTCAAGTGCATCCAAACCAAGGATAACCAACGTCATTATTACGAAATATAACCGAGGTCGCGGAGTTGATCTTCGGGGAGATCCATCGAGTCTCCTCGTTGGTCACCTTCTTTGAGGCGTGACTCAACCCAGCCTCGAACGTCAACCACATCCCGAGGAACAGTACTGTCAGTAGACGCGACGTGCGGTCGCCAGGAATGTTGTCCTGGTGTCTCATCACCAAGGAACTCGGCTTCCATTCCGTGATCACCGAGAAGTAGAATCTCATCGCTGTCACTCACTAGTGACCGAAGAGCGTCGACACGCTCCGCAACCCAGTTGTAGAATTCACCCAATTTTTCCTCGTCTTCGGCATACACGTGACCGGCAGCATCAAGAATGTGTGTGTGGAACCCGAGAAGAGATGGATTGAAACCGACTTGGTCTCTGCACCGAAGCATCTCTTCAGCCCACTCGAACTCCTGAGCCGCGATAGAGTAAATAGCTGCGTCGAATTCAGTGCTTACGAGTTCATCGTCCAGGATCTGATTGTACAGGTCATTAACCTCATCGACGTCTGAGTTATCAATCCCTGGCCAATTGTGCAGATACCGACCAGTTTCGGAAAACATCGTCTCCATACTCGTCGTTCCAAACCCCCAATCTTCGTCGCTGTGGGATGTAACGAGCTGTCCGAGACGATATCGTGTACTTTCGCTAAGGTGGCCGGTAAATTTTGAAACGAATTCGAGGAGTGGATGACTCCACTCGCTCGTTCCAGCATTCTTCACGTCGTGTTCTTCTATCGGTAACCCTGTAGCGACTGTTGTCCAAACTTCGGGGGTATACGGGACATCTTGTGAATAATTAAACGTCTCAATTTCTCCGACTGTCTCAAGGCGTAGAGCGTCCAAATCGAAATGATTGACCAACGTGTGGTCAATTGCGTCGATTGCTAGGACGACGATAGTCATGATAGTAGCACTACGCTCACGTTGCTTAGTACGAACGGTTTGGTACTACGATTTTGCCATCTCTCGGTAAATCTCGAGATACTGCTGGGCGATATCCGCGTAGTCATGGTCGCGTTCGACCTTTTCGCGGGCGTTTCTCCCCATCTCTTCAACGAGGTCGTCGTTCTCAAGTAGTTCAAGCATCGCGGCGGCCAGTGCTTGGGAATCTCCGGTCGGGACGATACGGCCGTCTGTACCATCGCGTGTGAGGTCGTGTGCGCCGGAAACGTTTGTCCCGATGACAGGACAACCGGAAGACATCGCTTCCAGACGAACGTGAGAAAAGCCCTCAGATAACGATGGGTGGACAAATGCTCGCGCTTGGTGGAGCAGTTCAACGAGTTTGTCGTCGTCAACGAATCCGTGAAACGTCACAGACTCCTCAATCCCGTTATCCGTTGCCCGAGATTCGAGTTCGTCTCTTAGAGGCCCACTACCCACAATATGCAGTTTAGCCTTTGGGAATTCCTCGGTTACATATTTCATAGCATCAAGTAGATATCGGTGGCCTTTTCGTCTGATAAGATTTCCAATCGTCAAAAATAACTCGCTCCCAACACGATCATTAAATGGGAACTTCGTCATATCGACGCCGTATGGTATAACTTCTATTTTTTCACTATCTGTATATTCCCCTAGTGTCTCCTTAGCATCTGAGTGAACAGCAATTATTTTATCCGCGCGTTCTAGGGTTACTGAAAAACCCTTCTCGCGAATCGGATTTATCACTCTACGGAAAATAGGTTCTACACCCCGTGCAATCGCTTCATCAATCGGGGACGGTAGATCCACCCCCACCTGTCTATTAAGTGTCCGTTTGAATTCTGCTTGTGGAACAGCATGTCCACCTTCAGCAGGGCCAACAAGGAAAGGGGTGTCTGGGTCTGGTGGTAGTATAATTGCAGGATTAGAACCACGGAACCCGATGTTCGCGTGTTGGTATAAATCTATCTCCCCAGATCTGATATATCTATAGACATCACGATACATAGAGATCGAATAAGTTAGCCGATTATCCCGGTTAAATTCATGAAGTGTGATGTTTCCTGGGAGATCTGAAAGGTCATCAGAAACTTTATTCGCATATACGCTTATATTAATGTTCTTAGAACCTAATTCTCGAATAAGTCGATAAGTACGTGCGTATTGTGATGTTGAGAGAACAAACTCACTCGGGGCAGTAAGAACCTGTATAGTCATAAATTAAATATTTAATATAGTGGGATTTGGTGGGTTTGATATTATCAACGCGAGTTCCACCATCGGACGAAGCGCCTGATACCTTCCTCAAAGTCGACAGTTGGTTCCCAATCAAGTTCGTTCCGGGCGCGAGCGATGTCCGTCACGTATACCTTCTGATCGCCCTCACGCCACTCGTCAAAGGAGATATCCGTCTGTTTGCCGGTTTTCTCTTCCAGCAAGTCCAGAAATTCGAGCAAGCTGGTAGTGTTGTCGGGGCCACCACCGACGTTGTACACGGCTGGCTTCCCTTCCGGATCGGAGAGGAACGCGTCGTACGCACGAATCAAGTCCTTCACGTAGAGAACATCTCGAACCTGTTTGCCGTCCCCGAATATGGTCAGTGGCTCGTCGCGGAGCGTACTGATGGCGAAGTGCGCGACCCAGCCCTGATCTTCGTTGCCGAACTGGCGAGTTCCGTAGATACAGCTCATACGGAACGCCGCCGCGTCCACCTCGTTGCGGTCGGCGTAGTCCTGCACGTAGAGGTCTGCAGAGAGCTTCGACACGCCATACGGTGTGTGCTCGCAGTCGTCAATAGACAGGGATTCCGGAATTCCGTCCCCGTACTCGGGGTCGTCGTACCAGTACCGTGTCTCCTCCTCGCGGACCGGTATCTCGTTGACGTTGTCACCGTACACCTTATTCGTCGACGCCATCACGACCGCGGGGTCGCTGTCGGCTTTCCGAGCGGCTTCGAGCACGTTGAACGTCCCGAGCGCGTTCACCTCGAAGTCAGTTCGTGGGTCCTGAATGGAGGCCGTGACTGCAACTTGTCCCGCGGTGTGGACGACCGCGTCGTGGCCCTCAACGATGTCTTCCATCAGCCCCTCGTTCCGGATGTCGCCCTCCACGAGGTCAACGTCCGGGTAGTTGTCGGCGATGTACTCCCAGTTGTATGCGGCCGTGTTCCGGCTCTCGTCGGCGGTTTCGAGCGTGTCGACGCGGCTGAGGTTGTCGAGAGCCGTGACGTCGGCACCTTGTTCAGCGTAGTACTCTACGGCGTGACTGCCGACGAATCCTGCACCGCCAGTAACGAGGACCCGCTTTGGACTACTCATGCACGGTCAGTGCGAACCGTCGTGTAAATGTGTTTCTCTTCGGGTCAGTCCTCGCCGACTAGTCCCTTCCCTTCGAGTTCCTCGTGAGCTTCTTCGAAGCGGTCCTCCGCCTCCTGCTCGCGACCCCACTGGACAAGTTCCTGCATCCCTTCCTCAAACCCGACTTCGGCCTCGAAACCGAGTTCTTCGGCGGCTTTTGCGGGGTCCGCGTAGCAGTGGCGGATGTCACCCTGACGGTAATCGTTCGCGATCTCCGGTTCGAGTTCACTAGACTTTCCATAGAGGTCGATGAGCATCTCGGCGACCTCGTTGATTGTCGTCGGCGTCCCGCTGCCGACGTTGACGGCGACGTTCTCCGCGTCGGACTCAACGGCGAGCCGGTTCGCTCGTGCAATGTCACTGACGTGGATGAAGTCCCGGGTCTGCTCACCGTCCTCGAAGACCAGCGGTGGATTGTCGTTCTTGATGCGGCTAGAGAAGATGGCACAGACGCCGGTGTAGGGGTTGTCTAGGGCTTGCCGACTGCCAAAGATGTTGAAGTATCGAAGTGCGACAGTTGGGATGTCGTAGGCGCGCCCGATAGAGAGCATCATCTCCTCCTGGTCTTTCTTCGTTATCGCGTAGATACTCGTGCTGTCCCGGGGCTTCGACTCCGGTGTGGGCTTCGGTTCGAGCGAGTGTCCACACTCCGAACACGAGTGCTCCCACTCTCCACTCGCCATCTGTTCGTCGTCGCGGAGGGAGGAGTGACGAACAGTCTCACAATTCGGGCAGTAGTACTCGCCCTCGCCGTAGATGGACATCGAGGACGCGACGACCATCTTCTCGAGGTCGACGTCCTCGTCGACGATGATGTCGAGGATGCGAGCCGTGCCGAGCGTGTTCACGTCGACGTACTTCTCGATTTCGTACATCGACTGACCGACGCCGACGGCCCCCGCCTGATGGTTGAGCACGTCCGCGTCCTCTAAGAGGTCGGTCATCAACTCGCGGTCCCGGACGTCGCCCCAGACATACTCAGCGTCGTCGTTGAGGTAGTCCGGTTCGTCCTCGTGTACCTGGTCAGTAAGGTTGTCGACGACGGTCACGTCATAGGCCGCGTCGACGTACTCGTCGACGATGTGGCTGCCGACGAACCCCGCACCGCCAGTCACTAGTACACTGGTCATGTGCCAGCATTCTGCGGGTTGGGGTTAAATATACTCGGTTTAGTAGTCGTCCGACCCGAGGTCGTCTCGGAAGTGAGGGAGAGTTCGCTCGATGCCGTCCTTCAGGGAGACGGATGGCTCCCAGTCCAGCAGTTTCTTGACACAAGTGATGTCCGGCCGGCGAACCTGCGGATCGTCCTCGGGGAGGTCCTCGTAGACGACGTCGCTGTCCGCGTCGAGGGCGTCGATGACCACCTCTGCCAGTTCCCGAATCTCGATTTCCTCGGTGTTCCCGATGTTGATTACTTCGCCGGCGGCGACTTCCAGGTCGGCGTCGGCGAACGCTCGAATGCCGGCGACGAGGTCGTCGATGTAGCAGAAGCTCCGCGTCTGCGTACCGTCACCGTACACCGTGAGGTCGTCGCCCTGCAGGGCCTGTGAGAGGAAGTTCGGGATGACGCGACCGTCGTCGGGACGCATTCGCGGGCCGTATGTGTTGAAGATGCGGATCGTACGGATGTCCACGTCGTACTGTTGGCGGAACGCGACCGCCAGCGCCTCCGAGAACCGCGTGCTCTCGTCATAGGGTGCTCGTGGGCCCCGAACATTCACGTTGCCGTTGTACTCCTCGGTTTGTGGGTGGACTTCCGGGTCACCGTATATTTCGCTCGTTGAGGCGGGAATCGCGCGAGCGTCGTGGTCGCGGGCGTAGGCGAGAGCGTTGTGAGCGCCCTCGCTGTTCGTCAACGCGATTTCGACCGCGTGAGACGCGAAGTCTTTCGGACTTGCCCGCGAGGCGAAGTGGAAGACGTAGTCGACGTCCCCCAGCTCGGGAAACGGTTCGCGGACATCGTGCTCGACGGAGTCGAACCGCTCGGAGTCGACGTGTGCGAGGTTCTGCGGACAACCACTCCCGAAGTTGTCCAGGGAGGTCACGCGAAAGCCGTCGTCGAGAAGCGAGTCGACGAGGTGGCTGCCGACGAACCCCGCGCCACCAGTGATTACTGCATGTTGTGCGTCGCTCATAGTTCGATTGTGCTGTTATCGCTGACGTTCAGTTGGTTACTTCGCCATGAACGGACGCATTATCACCGACAATACTCTTGGCGAGATTCACGCCGTTTAACGACGCGTTCTGTCCGATGATACCGTTCTGGACGATGCTGTCCGAGATAGTCGCATCGTCGCCAGCACTCACATATGGTCCAACGACACTCTCGTCCACGACAACGCCCTCCCCGAGATCGACTGGTGGGATGGCAATAGCGTTGTCCAGCGCGCCTGTTCCGTCCGTATCTTCTTTCGACAGAAGTACGCGATTCGCTTCGAGAAGTGTTTCGGGTCGACCGCAGTCGTACCAATCTTCGACCTCGAACACATCAAGGTGCGCATCCTGCTCGATCATCCGTTGGAGTGCATCCGTGAGCTGGTACTCATCACCAGCACCGTGGATATCGTTCTCTACGAGATAGGACAGTGAATCTAGCAATAGGTCGGTATTCTCGACGATGTAGACACCGATGGTTGCGTAGTTTGACTGTGGGTCGTCGGGTTTTTCTACGAGACGCTCGACTCTAGTTCCTTCGGTGATTTCGGCGACACCATAGTGTTGCGGTTCCTCAACGATCTTCACGCCAATGCTCGCGTCGGCCTGACCTAACTCGTCGTGGGCTCTCAGGAACGTTTCGTAGCCGTTCTCGAAGAGCATATCACCCAAAGCGATGAACACCGGTTCGCCCCGGACGACGGCTTCAGCTTGTTAGATGCTGTGTCCGAGACCCTCGGCGCTCTCCTGCTCGACGAACCAGAATTCAAACTCGTCACCAGACGCTTGCTCAGCGTACTCAACGATCTGATCTTTCATCGGGCCGCCAACGATGACGACAACTTCGTCATTTCGCGTCTCGGCGAACCGCGAAAGGATGTGGCCGAGTATCGGCTTTCCAGCCAACCGTACCATCGCCTTCGGTTTCGTATGTGTTTGAGGATATAGCCTGGTTCCTCGGCCGGCCGCTGATATGAGGGCTCTCATGCCTACTACCAGCCGTAATTCCGTGAAAAGTGTGTCGCTGCTGTTTTGTTTCTTTGACCCTACGAAGGCATTGTTCAGATTAGTTGATTCCAGGCGAAGGCGAAGGTTTGCAACCATGTTTCTGCCGAGTCAGCAGTTGCGTGGCGGAAGTGGTTGGCGAACTGCTCAGTGCGACGTTTCAGCTCCTTAAACACGCGTTCGACGGCATTCCGATTCCCATGTGTGACGTGTCGGAATCGGAGCCCAAGCTCGAATAATGCCGCTTTGAGCCACGGTGCGCCATCAACCAGAAACACGGCATTTTCGACGCGATGTTTCTCGCGGAGTTCCGCCAGGAACTGTTTTGTCAAGACGATTGTTCTGGTTGGAAAGAGTCTGACGTGGAGGAATTCGTTGGTTTCAGGATCAACTGCGGCGTACAGCCAGTAGCGCTGGTTGTTGAGTTGAATCACGGTTTCGTCAATCGCAACGTGATTCGGATTCTTCCCAGAATTGGGCTGTAGCCCGGCTTTTTGCACCCAATTATGGACAGTTGAGCGAGCACGTTCGACACCGAAGGAAGCTAAGACTGAGACGGTATCCGAGAGTGATAAGCCGGCAGCATGGAGTCGGATACCCAATTTCATCGCAGGCTTCGGTGTCGCTTCTCGCTGCACAAATTCTAACTCGAAGCAGTCGCTACCTCCGTTGAGGCGGGCGATTTCTGGCATGGATCACTAGAACTTCGCTCCGCCTCACCCTTCATCCTTATCTGAACACTGCCATTCTTTTAATACGGATGATGAGCCAATTCTTTCATTTCTCACTCGATATATCCAAGTTGTCGAAGTTGTTCTTCTGGCATATCAATAGCCTCGCTTGATGAAGCATGGTCTCCGATTTTTGGTTCGAGCCAGCCCTTGACGTCAAACACGTCACTCGGAACGCTATCGAAGGTTGATGCCGCGTATGCTCGCCACGAGTGCGCGCCCGGTGATTGGTTTCGATCCTCTTCACCACTGTAGAACGAGGTCACGATACCGTGGTCACTTAGGAGGACGAGGTCATCATCGGGGCCGAGTGCATCACAAATTCTGTCCACCCAGCCAGCGGTCCACTCGTAACACTCACGGAACTTTTCCTCGTCCTCAGCGTACGCGTGGCCGACAGCATCCGGAGTATGAACATGCACTCCGACGAGGGAGACGTCGTGGCGAAGCATCTCTTCGGCCCACGCAAGTTGACCCGCGCCGATCCCATAGACTTCTCGTTCGAATTCCGCTTCACTCTGCTCTGGTTTTTCGAACATGACTTCCCAGACGGACGCAAGCTCCTCACCGTTAGCCACACCAGGCCAGTTGTGAACGACGCGGCCCTCACCGTCGAAGATTGACGACGCGCTGGTCTCCGCGACCGAGTACTCGGCACCGGTAGCTTTACTGGCTATCGAACCGAGTTTCATCCGGAGTTCGGTCGGTAGATGACCGGTGAACTTCGACGCGAAGTCAACGAGTGAGTTGTCCCACTCGCTCACGCCTTCCCCGGTCACACCGTGTTCGTCGGGGGATAGCCCCGTCGCAACCGTCGCCCAGACCTCTGGCGTGTACGGTCCCTTCTGTGCGTTTGCGAACGTATCCATTCCGCCGTGGGACTCAAGCTTCAGAGCGTCTAGGTCGAAGTAGTCGACGAGGCCGGCGTCCAGAGCGTCCAGAGCGAGAACGACAATTGTCATTAGTTGGCGTGTAATCAGGCAGAGCTATATTACTGTCGTTCCTCACGAGCCGCTACGAGCGAGAGTAGAGAGCAATCAGGAATCGAGTCGCGTACCCGGCCCGAAACCAATCCCGACACCTTCTAAGTCGCGCAGTGACGACGTGGACGTAATGCAAGGCAGTATCGTGTTTCGAGACGAAAGCGGTGCCGAGGGTGGAACTGCTCACCCAACACAAGACCTCATTTCGGAACTGGAACACCACATGGAGGTCAAGGAAGTACCAGTAAGACACACCCGTTCTTCGAACCCGCTGTACTGGTATCGCCTCGGACAACGTGCATCCGATGGCTCGGATGTCGTTCACGTACAGTTCGAGTATGGGACGTTCGGCTCCCTCGGAGGTCTCTTCCTCGGAATTATGTATCCATTCTTCGCACTTGGCGTCTCCGTCCCGATGGTGGCCACATTCTTCAACCTGAAGGATCGAAAACTTGACTTCTCCTCCACTGACCCGATGTCAGTATTAGAAACCATCGTTCTGCTGCTGAAATCACCCATCGACTGGTCCATCATCGCAAACACGGATTACTTCATTCCGTTCATCAGGGAACACGAGCGACTCCTAGAAGAGAAAGGGGCACCGACCAAAAACGTCGAGCGGTTTCCCTTTGTGGCCGAACCGAATCCGGCCTTCGAGGACCCCGATCAGTCCAAGAAAGAGTACGGGGTTGACGGGAAACGAGTCATCACAGCGTTTGGTTGGGTGAGAGAATCGAAGGGGTATCATCACGTAATTGACGCTCTACCGCACCTGCCGGAAGATACCGTCTTCCTAGTTGCCGGTGGTACGCGAATCGAGGAACAGGAGCAGTATTTAGAGGAACTCCGAGAACAGACCAGAGAACTCGGTGTCGAAGACCGGGTCGTGTTCACCGGATACGCACCCCGGTCAGAACACGCTACAATCATGAGCGCAACGGACGTGATGGTATTCCCATATCAGGACAATCGTCCGTCGGCGGCTCTCGCATTAGCTCTTTCATACAAACTCCCGATAGTCGCATCGGATAGTGAAGTATTCCGAACGTTCGAAGAGGAGTGGGGCTGTGTGTCGACGTTCTCGGCGCCGAATGAGCTTGTCGAGTTATTGAATCATGTCTTCCGGAACGAAGATGAACTGGAGCGGCTCCGGCAGAATGCAACAGAGTACGTGGAAGAAGTGAATCCTCGGTCGTTTGCGTCCCGCCTCAACGAGATCTACCGAAACCTTGCTGAACAGTCGTGAGAAATCGAGGTTAACGATATCCAAGTGCTGCTAACCGGTTCTCAAGTTCCTCCGAACTCCCGGTTTTGACCGGAGTCACACCATCGTCAACGATAGTGCGGCGGTCTCCTTCATAAACTCCCCACGGGACCTCCACGAGTTCCGGGGAACGGACACCGTCGGGGTGGCCGAAAATCCTGATGGGGAGTGGCCACGTACGCTCGCCCAGCATGTTCCCGTGGTCTGAACTGACTACAGTTCGACCGGGAAGAGATGGTGCGAAGTCATCTACCCGCTCCATAACGTAATCAAGGTTGTCCCCATATCCTTCCCAGGCAGTTTCGTAATCAATCTCACCACGTCTAAGGGCTTCCCAGACCGTCTGTCGTGACTTCGTATCCACGACTTCCTCGTTGACGATTCGTTCTGGCGACCAGTCACTCAACTCAAACTCGGGAGAGACGAACGGTACGTGAGGTTGCATGAAGTGAATTATAATCCGCTTATTCGGATATTCCTTAATGGCAGATTCCGCGGCGTCAACGACTGGGTCTGCGGGAACTGTTCCGAGCTCTTCATCGAATGAGTCTCGCCAGACCTCTATAACCTCGTGGAAGGAGTCTCCCGCGATTCTGGATGTCCAGGGATTACTCGAAATATAAACTATGTCGCCGTACTCACGACCATGGAAATTCTGATGTGTCCATTCCGGCGTGGAGCTCCCATAACTCGTCACCGGCTCAAATGTATCAAAATTGCTATAATCAACGCGCTCCTCGAACAAGTCGAGTCGGCATGCATCAAGAATGATTAGATTATCCCAGTCCTCGTTGACGACTTCGATTGCGTCGTCGTACGTCGGGTGTATGTTAGCATGAAACGGGTGAACAACGTGATCTATGAGTCGTTCCTGCCACCAAATCGGCTCGTCATAGTGCTGGCATATCTCGGTAACGGCATGCCGGTATTTCCGGAATAAGTCCATTACTACAGAGGAAGAATAGAGACACGCATTAAAGGTTCTTTCCAGACAGTTTGATATGTCCGGCTACACGTTTAAATACAGGTCCTGCGTCCAAAGAGCGAACGAGTTCCAATTCACTTCACGTACGTACTTGTCGGCCCTTCGATGAAGTTCTGATTGACGTTGCGCATCGAAGAGACTATCCTCCAGTGCTGAACGGAGCTCCGACTGCGTCTCGTAGGTGAGAATGCATCCATATCGGTCGCGCAATTCCTCGAAATACGGGAGCGAAGATGTGACGATAGGCACCCCGTACGAGAGCGCCTCGTTCACGGCGATACTGACACTGACGCGCCGGTACGGAAGGACAACGGCGTTTGCCGCACCATACACGTCGTCGAAGTCTTCGTCAGTGACGTACTCGTGACGAACGACTCGGTCCCGGACGCCGAGTCGTTCAGCCAGCTTGAGGGCGTTCTCGAATGCATCTTCGTCACCCGGATGCGGATCCCCAACGACGAAATACGTGACGTCTGGTATGTCGGGGAGTGCCCGGATGACATCCTCGAAACGCTTTTTCGGTTCTATCCACCCGAGTGTGAGGAGTACGGGACCGGACAGCCCGAGTCGCTCCTTCGCCTCCTCTGCCGGCGTCGGGTTTTTGCCACGTTCTGCGGGGAGTAAATGCCGTTTTACATCTATTTCTGGTCCGTGTCTGTTTCGAAGAATTCGCTCAGCGTTGCGGGTGTGGACCACAATCTCTTCCGACGCTCGAAGTGCACACGATTCAATCACCGTGTCTCGACCGCGGAGAAGATAATCTCCAACAACTCCGCGATGTGAGTGGGCCGCGTGAACTTCGTGGAGCGTGGTCACCACCTGACGAGGGTCAGACCGGAGTTGGCAGAGAAACCAGGGAGCTCCGATGCCGGACATTCCCAGTTGTCCAAACAATCCCGCTTCGAACTGGACGTGAACTACGTCGGCGTCATCAGGGATTCGCTCGATGATGTCAGCGAAGGCGAAAGGGTTGGTCGTTTCCGGATTCAGAATTGGAACCGGTTCGACCGTCGTACCATTCGCTCGTAGCTCCTCCACGAGCCGAGCCGAGTAGTTCGCGATACCTCCTTTCCGATTCCAGGGGGTAACCATCGCGACCTTGATGTCTCTTTTCATAACTCCTGTTCCCGGTATATCGTCGTCGTGTCGTGGACAACGTCGTTCCACCTTGAAAGTTCCGCGTGCACTTGTCGTTTCTCCACGGTTGTGATAGCGTTCGCGATAATCACTGGATCGATATCAGTCAGACTCACGACGCTATTCTCCTCTGTCCAGTCGGTAAGTGCCCCAGTCCCACGAACCACGCACGGCGTCTCCGCTGCTAATGCTTCCGCGACCGTCATCCCGTAAGACTCGAATTCGGATAGCGTAATGTACACGTCAGCCCCGGAATACAATCTTGGCAGCCGATCGTGGTCAACGTACCCCAAGAGATTGACACGGCTAGCAACTCCCTCGTTACGAGCAACTCGCTCCAATTCTTCCCGATACGGTCCACTTCCGGCGACTACCAAATCGTAGTCGGGCAGGTCCGGTAGCGCACGAATCACGTGCTGGACACCCTTGTACTCCTCCAGCCGTCCAACACACAGCAGGTACGGACACTCCCTCTCCTCGGGCTTGGCGTCCGCGAACCGCTCGACGTCGACACCATTCGGAATTACCGTGGCATCGACCCTGAAATCCTCTTTTAGGCGCTCTTGCTCCCACTCGCTCACGGCAATTACCTCGTTAGCCTGCCGAACCGCCCACCGCCCGAACGGCTGATAAATCGACAACAGCACGTCACGGAACCCGCTCGCGCTCTCGCCGTGGTAGTGTGTCGTCACGACGAACCGCTCGTCAGTAACGCCGAGCGCTGCGAAGAATAGCGGAAACGCGTGATAGTTGTGTGCGTGGACGACGTCCACGTTGGCCCGCCGAACTGCGAGCGTCATCTGCGGTGCGACGTAGAACGCGCCACCTGGACTAACGGACCGGAAGCGCCGTACTCGAACGCCGTCGTCCGTGTGTTCCGATGGAACGCCTGAGCCGGCATCCGCGCTGAACACGGTCACGTCGTGCCCGCGGTCAGCGAGCCGTGTCGCAATCTCCTGGACGTGCGTTTCGACGCCGCCGGTGTGGGGCGGGTAGCGATGCGTGACAAACAGTATCCTCATTCGAACGCCTCGCGCAGTTCCGCGTCGACTTCCCACGTGCCGTCGCCCTTACCGCGCAGCAGTTCGACGCTCGCCCGCAGCAGCGACACCTGCGTGTCGAAAATCGAGTACAGTGCTTGCACCGGACCAAGCACGTCTTTCTGTCCGAGGTACGCGAACGCCGCAACCGCGGCGGGCAGCACCAACCCACCTGCTCCGAACAGCGAGAGCGCCGCACCAGTCCCGACCAAGAGTGTCGCAGCTAGCAGCCACGGTGAGAGAATCATGAACCACCAGTTGAACGGCAACACGACCTTCCCGTACTTCCCGTATTTCCCCAACGCGTCCCGGTGCTGAACTAACAACCGAATCAGCCCCATCCCGCGGCGGTCCTTCTGCTTGCGGCGCTTCACGAAGTCCGAGAAACTGGCTTCCATGTACTGCACGGCGGGGTCAAATATGACGCGCCCGCCTTGCCGGCGGATTTTCAACGCCAGCTCCGTGTCGTCGGCCAGTGAGTTCGGGTCAATCGGCAACAGCGCGTCGTTCTCGAACGCGGAGAACGGTCCGTGGAAAATGAGCGTCGAGTCGAGATGCGACTCCAACTGCTGGATGTGCGACTGCACGCCGCGATATCCGGACTCCACTTCGCTGCCACCCAGGACTTCCACGTTCCGTCCAGTCACGGCCGCAATATCGTCGTCCGCGAGGTTCGCGGCGGCCTCACAGAGGACGTCCGGCGGGAGCTTCGAGTCGCAGTCCGTCTTCACGACCATCTCGTTCGACGCCGCCGCATAGGCGTCGTTGAGTGCGGGCGCGAGGCCACGACGCTCGTCCTCCTCGAGCAATACGAGCTTCGGCGCGTACACGTCAGCAAAGTACTCACGAATAATCGCCCGCGTGTCGTCCGTCGAGGAATCGACGACCACCAACTCTACCTTCTCCATCGGGTAGTCGAGTTCGAGGACGTCATCTAGTTTCGTCTCGACGATTTTCTCCTCGTTGTACGTCGGGAGGACGATACTGACCGAGGGATCCCACTCCTGTTTGTCTGCCGGCGACCCCGACGGCTGAATCCACGCGTAGAGCGTGAGATAGCCGACGTAGGGTGCGGCCGTCACTGCGAGGAGGGCGAGCGCGGCCACCGCGAGTGCGTTCATACTGGCGGAGTAGAATACGTCGGGGTAAAACCCCTCCGCCAATATTCGAAAGGAATACGTTTTTGCGCTCCGGCCATCCACTTCCGGTAATGACCGACTACGAGGACGTGTGTGCGCTCGTTCCGACGCGGAACGAGGCAAAGACCATCGGCGACGTCGTGGATGGCCTCTACGACGTCGGCATCGGCCACGTTCTCGTCGTCGACGGCCACTCCGAGGACGACACGCGCGAAATCGCCCGCGAGCACGACGTGGAAGTCATCGAACAGTCTGGCTCCGGAAAAGGACAGGCGGTCCGCGAGGGCGTCAAGTACATCGACGAGTCCTACGTTCTCCTGCTTGACGGCGACGCCACCAATCCACCCGAGCAGGCCCCGCGACTCCTCGACCCGCTCGTCTCTGGAGATGCCGAGCACGTCGTCGGCGACCGCACGGCGGACATGCAGCCGGGCGCGATGACGAAACTCAACCAAATCGGCAATCGTCTCATCAACCGCGCGTTCCACCGCATCCACGGCGAGGACTACAGCGACATCCTCTCGGGCTACCGCGCGTTCACCCGCGAATCGTTCGAGGAGATGTTCCTCTCCGCGGAGGGCTTCGGCATCGAGACGGAGATGGCCGTCGAGTGCGCGCGCCACAACATCCCCGTCGAAGTCGTCCCGACGACGTACCGCGCGCGACCCGAAGGCTCGGAGACAAACCTCCACCCGATTTCGGACGGCGGCAGAATCATTTTCACGCTGTACAGCCTCGCGAAGACGTCAAATCCGCTCTTCTACTTCGGGAGCGTCGGCGCCGTCTTCGGCACCGCCGGCGTCGCGCTCGCCGCCTACGTCGGTTACGACTGGTTCGCGAAGAACATCTCCCACGAAGCGCTCACAGTCGTCGCAGGCGTCCTCCTGCTGCTGGGCGTCCAGTTGATAATGTTCGGCGTGGTTTCGGACATCATGGTCTCGCTGCACCGCGAGCAGCGCCAGCGCATCGACCGGCTCCGGAACGAGCAATAGCAACCGGTCGCTTCGTGTGCTTCGCAGCTACTGCGAACTACAGAGAATTAATCGTCCGCAAAAACACGCTTTGTCGACGTTCGTAGCAACCGGCGTGATACTCGACGTCAACACGATGGAGTGGGTTCAATAGTCAGAGGCAAATTCGAGTCGTAAGCCGCGGGAGCCGTTGAATAGGAACCATCGATTGAGAATATATTAGGAATCAGGAGATATGCTTCAATCCTACCAATTCGATAGATGAAGCAAGTGTGTAGCTATGCTGTAGCGAGTGGTGGCGACGATAGTATCAGAAATATTTTCAATGGATGGAACCGCCGACTCAATCTCGAACTAACATGGATCCCCGAATCACCCGACTGCGGCCGACTACCGCGGCAACACACCGACTCACGGGCGAAGACGATGCTGGAATCCGAGTGCTAGAAACCACGTGATGGCACGGGTCTGTAGAACGAATCCGCGACAACCTCAGATGTCCTGAATATTGACACCTGCTGACTACCATCGAGAGATACCAGACTGACGTGCGACAGTCGGACTCCCGCCAATCGGGGACTACTTCTCCCTCATCTGGCTGCGACCATGTACAGACGCTTTAAATTGGGTTGTTGCGGACTGAGAGCGCCTATAGTTACTACTCAACGCCGGCGAGTAGTTTTTTCGCCGGTTCACACGACTCAGGGGACATGGTGACGGTCGGGACCTGCGGGTACAGCCGCTACGACGCGACCGAGGGCTGGAAGGACGACTACGAGAGCAAGCTCGCGGCGTTCGCCGACGCGTACGAGAGCGTGGAGCTGCAGTCGACGTTCTACGAGCTCCCGCAGGTCTCGACGGCCGAGCGGTGGCGCCGGGAAGCTGGCGAGGAGTTCACGTTCGCGCTGAAAGCGTGGCAAGCGGTCACGCACCCGTCGTCGAGCCCGACGTGGAACAACCACCGGGATGCACTCCCCGAGGGCGACGTCGGCTACTTCAAGGACTCCGAGGCGGTCCGCGACGCGTGGGACGCGACGCTCGACCGCGCGGACGCGCTCGACGCCGACGTTGTGGTGCTCCAGACGTCGCCGAGTTTCGGGCCGACCGAGGAGCACGAGTCGAACCTCCGGGAATTCTTCGACGATGTGGACCGCCGCGGCTACACGATTGCGTGGGAGCCCCGCGATGAATGGAAAGACGACCCGGACCGCGTCGCCGACGTTTGCGAGGGGCTTGACCTCGTGCACGTCGTCAATCCGCTCCACCGCGACCCCGTCGACGACGCGGCCGTCGCGTACTGCCGGATGCACGGCGAAACGGGCGACATCCACGACTACGACTACCGCTACGAGGACGACGAACTCGACGACCTCGCCGACTGCCTCCAAGAGTTAGACGCCGACGACGTCTACGTCATGTTCAACAACACCCACATGTTCGAGGACGCGACTCGGCTCCGCGAGCGCCTCGCAGACTGAACGCTGTTCTCCCCAGACTACACCATCGAGCGCACGGCGTCCAGCCACGCTTTCGGTGCGCGCCGCCGAGCGCCATCGAGTGCGTACTCCAGCGCGCTCGATGCAGCCTCCAGCACGCCCTCGCCGTGTCCGACGAGGATACGTTCAGGTTCAAACTGTTCAAGCGTCCTTGGCGGCTTCACGCGCAGCATTGGGTGGACTCCGATGCGCTCGTCGCCGGTCGTGAAGTACTGCGCCGTCCCGAGTACGTCGCCGACGACGAGCGTCTCGCCGTCGTAGAGCGCGGCCTCGTCCCAGCCCGGCCAGTCGACGGTCCGCACGACCTCGAAGTTAGTTCCCGGTAGTTCCCCGGTCACGGGCTGGGTGCCCGCGTCGATGCCGGGGTCGGCGAACGACGGCACGTAAATCGGCACGCTGTGGCGCTGTGCGATCGCCGCGGCGTCCCGCCCGTGGCGGTCCATCAACACGACGACACCCCGGACCTCACCGAACTCCGCAAACCGGTCGTCGATGCCGTCGGCGTCCACGGGGTCGACCACCCAAACGTCGCCATCAACGGCGAGAGCATGGCTCGCCCGTTGCATCTCCTCGTCGGGGTGTGCAATCCACCCGACGCCGTCGTCGAAACGGTCGATTTCCGCGAAGTCGGTCGCGCGCCCGGTGGCTTTCATCGGCATACGACTACGCACGACGACCAGTCACAAAAAACAGGGCCTGCCCTCGGCTCCCGCCGCAACTCCCGTTCGCGTCTCGACGGTGCACTGGTCCCCGAAGCCAACGGATTTTAGCTCTCGACCGAGAGGCATACTGTATGGACTACGTGCTGGTCGCTGGCGGCGTCGGCGCAGTTGTCGTCGTACTCGGCGTACTGTGGCTCTGGCGGCGACTCACGTCGGGCGGTGAATCACAGCGCGCCCACGAGGCGGCGCAGGAACGCGAACCGTCGGTCGAGCTCGGGGAGACCTACGAGTTCGGCATCACCGAGTTCACGGACCACCACTCCGGCGAGCGCGTCGCCGTCGGCAAAGTTGAGGGATTCGTGCTGTTCACCGAGGACGTTCCCGAGCGGCTCTCGGAGGGCGACGTCATTCGTGCGACGGTGACGTCGTTCAACCGCGAGAAGACGTCCGCGGCCGCGATTTTCGAGGAGACAGCCTGAACTGACGACGCTGTTCGTGACGAACGACCTTAATACGGCCCTCGCGTAAGGCCGGGCAAGGTGGATTCAACGTGAATGTTAGCATCGTCGGCAGCGGCTACGTCGGCACGACTGTCGCGGCGTGTTTCGCGGACCTCGGTCACTCCGTCGTGAACGTGGACATCGACCAGGGCGTCGTCGACACCATCAACGACGGCCGCGCGCCGATTCACGAGGAAGGGCTCCCGGAGTTGGTCGCCGACCACGCGGGTGAGGATGGAACCGGACGGCTGGAGGCAACGACCGACTACGACGCCGTGCGCGATACCCACGTCACGTTCCTCTGCCTGCCGACCCCACAGAACGACGACGGGAGCATCGACCTCTCCATCATGGAGGCCGGCGCCGAGCAGCTCGGCCGGACGCTCGCCGGCAAAGACGAGTGGCACACGGTCGTCGTGAAGAGCACGGTCGTTCCTGGCTCCACGGAGGACGTCATCACGCCGATTCTCGCTAAGGAGAGCGGCCAAACGCCCGGCGAAGAGTTCGGCGTCGGGATGAACCCAGAGTTCCTCCGTGAAGGGACTGCCGTCGCTGACTTCCGCGACCCCGACAAGGTCGTGCTCGGTGCCGACGACGACCGCGCGCTCGAGGATATGCATGCGGTCTTCGACCCACTTGTCGGCCATGCGGACGCCCCCGTCGTGGAGACGGACACGCGCACGGCAGAGATGATTAAGTACGCGAACAACGGCTTCCTCGCGGCGAAAGTCAGCCTCATCAACGACATCGGGAACATCTGCAAGGAGTACGACATCGACGCGTACGACGTCGCCGACGCCATCGGCCTCGACGACCGCATCAGCGAGCATTTCCTCCGCTCTGGAGTCGGTTGGGGTGGCAGCTGCTTCCCCAAGGACACCGCTGCGATTCGCGCGGCTGCCCGCAAGGCAGGGTACGAGCCGCTAATGCTCGACGCTGCGACGGAGGTCAACGACCGCCAGCCCGAACGCCTGCTCGGTCTCCTCGACAGTCACGTCGACGTTGCCGGCAAGCGAGTCGCCGTTCTCGGCCTCTCATTCAAGCCAGGAACCGACGACGTCCGGAACTCGCGCGCCATCCCCGTCATCGACGGCCTCCACAACCGCGGCGCCAATGTCGCTGCCTACGACCCCGTGGCCGCCGAGAATATGCGCAAGCACTTCCCGGACATCGAGTACGCTGACTCGCCCGAGGACGTCCTGGACGACGCCGTCGCCGCGCTCGTCGTCACGGACTGGCCGGAAATCACGGCCCTCGACACGGAGTTCGACACGATGCGGACACCCATCGTCCTCGACGGCCGCCGCGCGATCGACCGTCGCGACGGAATCGTCTACGAAGGACTAACCTGGTAGCGGCCGCGTCCATCGAGAAATTTCGGCCAGTTAGCAGACATTCTTCGACGGGATCAGTAGACCGCGAAAGCAGACTACAGAGGCGCTTTACACTCGGGATTCGAAGTACTCAATTGACTGTCTCAGTCCGTCTCGGAGCGAGACATCTGGCTCCCAACCGAGCTCCGAGCGCGCCTTCGAGATATCTGGCCGGCGAACCTGGGGGTCCTGTGGCGGGAGTTCTTCGTGGGTGATGCCGCTGACGCTGTCCGTCACGTCGATGACGAGCTCCGCGAGCTGGTTGATGGTTCGCTCGTCGGAGTTCCCGACGTTCACAGGCTCCTGGACGTCGGATTCCAGCAATGCCACCAGCCCGTCGATCATGTCGGAGACGTAGCAGAAGCTCCGCGTCTGCTCACCGTCGCCATACACGGTCAAATCCTTCCCAGTCAGCGCCTGTTTCGCGAAGTTCGGAATGACGCGGCCGTCGTCAAGGCGCATCCGCGGACCATACGTGTTGAAGATGCGCGCCACTCGAACATCCAGATCGTGTTCGTCGCGGTATGCACGGACGAGCGATTCGCCGTAGCGCTTGGACTCGTCATAACACGACCGCGGCCCGTACGGGTCGACGTTCCCGCGGTAGTCCTCGGGCTGGGGGTTCACTTCAGGATCGCCGTACACTTCACTCGTCGACGTAAAAAGGTACGTCGCATCCTTCTCTTTGGCGAGACCAAGGGTCTTGTGCGTGCCCAGCGCTCCGACTTTCAGTGTCTTGATCGGGTGCTCGCGGTAGAACACGGGCGACGCCAGGCTCGCTAGGTGTAATACGGCGTCGAGGTCGCCGGAGACGTGAATGAACTCCGTGACGTCGTGCTCGTGGAACGAGAAGTTCTTGTGATCGAAGGCGTCGCCGAGATTCTCCGTCTGCCCGCTCACGCGGTTGTCCATCCCGATGACCTCGTGGCCGTCCGCGAGCAGCTGATCGCAGAGATGTGAGCCGAGGAAGCCAGCAGCCCCGGTGACGAGAATCCGGCTCATTCGACTTGCTCCTGGAGGAGTGCTTCCACGGCCTCATTCATCTCGCCGTCGTCGTGCTTGAGCGCCATCTCGATGTTCGCCTGAAGCCAGCTCGGGATGTTCCCGATGTCGTAGCGGTCACCCTTGAGCTCCACGCCACGCACGTCCTCAAGCTCGCGAATCGCGTCCGTCAGCTGAAGTTCACCACCGACGCCCCTCTCCGTCTGCTCAAGGCGGTCGAAAATTTCTGGTGTGAGGACGTACCGCCCCGTGATCGCGAGATTCGACGGTGCCTCTTCCTGAGGCGGCTTCTCGACGAAGTCCTCGACGGGGAAGCTCCCTCCAGTCGATTCCTCGCCACCGAGGTCCGCGACTCCGTACGAGGGAACGTCCTCCCAGGGTACGCGTTCCAGGGAGAGCACGGACGACTCGTGTTCCTCGGCCGCCGAGATGAGCGACTCGGTGCACGTCGTATCACTCTCGATGATAGTGTCGCCAAGAAGGAGCGCGAACGGCTGATCGCCGACGTGCTTGCGAGCGTACATGACGGCGTCACCGAGGCCGTCGCGCTCCTTCTGGCGGACGTAGTGGATGTCCGCCAAGTCAGCGATCTCTTGGACGCGGTCCAGACGGTCAATCTTTCCGTCCTTCTCTAGGGCCTCTTCAAGCTCGTAGGACTTGTCGAAGTGGCGTTCGATCGCTTGCTTCCCGCGCCCCGTGATGATGAGGATGTCGTCGATACCGGCTTCGACGGCCTCCTCGACGACGTACTGAATCGTCGGCCTGTCCAATACGGGCATCATCTCCTTGGGTTGGGCTTTCGTCACGGGGAGGAAACGCGTCCCAAACCCCGCTGCAGGAATGACAGCCTTGGTGACGTCCATGAATTGTCCGACCGTCGGCCTTCCAGGTAGATACTTCTTGCCATTAGACCGATCCGGATCGTGAGGTCCCTGGTCCCGAACGGATGGACGCCGCTACAACCGACACTTGAGGTCAGGAACTTGGGATTGTCTGCATAGACTTCGTCGCGGCGGCTTCGCCCACCAAGAATCAACCTAATAGCCGCGCGATGCGACGTTCCCGAAGTTCTACAACCGGTCGGCGTCCACGCCAACGCCGGGTGGTGCGACGACGAGGAATTCTCGGAAGTGCATGAGCGTGCCGCCGGCGTCCTTGACGTCGCTGGCGAATCCCGAGGCGAGGTCGTTGAGATCGCCGTCGACGGCGAGTAAGAGGACGTTGCCGTCGTGGACTTCGTCGAGCCAGTCGCCGTCGGGCGTGGTGCCGTCGAGGACGCCGAGGACGACGCTCCCATCGAAGGACTCGGGAACATCGATTTCCTCCTCGGCGTTCCGCAGGTCGAGGTTGAAGCCGTCAGACATGGTCGTAGCGTGGGCGCGACGGGGCAAAAACCTTCCCGACAGTGGATTTATGCTCGCGGCGGCTGTAGCTACGTGTATGCCGGACGTCCACCTCAGTGAGGAGACCGTCGAGCGACTGGACGCGCTCCGCGAGGACGACGAGTCCTACGACGAACTCGTGGAGGAACTCCTCAACATCTACGAAGCCGAGGAGCTCACGCTGTTCCACTCCGGGGACGGCTAGTCGTCGGCCGCCGCACGTCGGACTGCCTCCCACTTCCCCTTGTCTTCGAGGTGGGACTGGAGCGCGTCGGCGTACTCGTCGGCGAGCTGCGTCGCTTCCGCTTCGAGTTCCTCGTCGCCGTCGTCGTCGCTGCCGAGGCCGAGCGCGTCCTTGATGCCGCCGACGACGCCACCGCTACTTTTCGACTGGTCGCGGCCGCCACCCATTGCCATCTGCTTGTCGACGTTCTGCATTTCCGGGAGGACGTGTTCGAGCTTCGAGGTGTCGGCGACGATGCGGGCGCTCTCGGGATCGTCGGCGTCCTCGATGTCGAACTCGACGGCGGTCATCACGAGCCCCCACTGGGAGTTCGACAGCGAGGAGCCGCGTACTCGGTCCGTGAATTCGGTGTCAACTGCCATGCGCGCGCCGACCACCATGTCCTGCCAATCGTCGGTCATGGCCGCGGCTACGCGGTGGGCGTGCTTGTATGCTACGACGAAAAAACGAGTTTCGTGTCGGGAGCGCGCGTTTAGAACGCGCCGGTCTCGCCGGTGATTTCGGCGTGGAGGCCCTCGCGGAGCGCGCTGTGGACGTGGCAGATGTCCTCGGCGCGGGCGACGATGGCGTCGAAGTCGTCGTCGTCAAGGTCTTCTTCGACGAGGATGTGGAATCGAATCGCCTCAAGGTCGTCCTCGTCGTCGAGGTCGCCCTCAACGTCGACGTCGATTCGGCCGAGGTCGTCGAAGCCTTCCTTGTTGCCGCCGACGCGGAATGCCGGGATGAAACACGACGCGTAGTCCGCGAGGAGAACGCCGTTGGGCTCAGGGCCTTCTTCCTCGGTTGCGTCGACAGTCAGTTCGTAGTCGCCGACGCGCGACCGCGTGACGTAGCCTTCCTCGGACGTACTGGTGACTTCGATTGTCATTACGTGCGAGGCAACTCGCGCCCGCGCCGTAAGCGTTGTTCTTTCGGAAGCCGGTCCGGACACGGTCCTCATGACCGCACACCAGACCCGTCAGTAGAAGTGCTCGGAGAGGTCGAACGTCTCGTCGCCGTCGAGCACCTCGACATCGGCGGGGCTGCCGGTGGCTTCGACCTCGCGCACGAAGTCGTCGGTGTCGATCTCGATGGGTGGGAACGTGTCGTAGTGCATCGGGAACGCGACGTCGGCGTCAAGCCAGTCGACGGCGACGGCAGCCTGCCACGGCCCCATTGTGAAGTGGTCGCCGACAGGAACGGCGACGGCGTCGGGTTCAAGGAACGGCGCGATGACGTCCCGCATCTCCGTGTGGAGGCTGGTGTCGCCGGCGTGGTAGAACGTCTCGCTGTCCTCGTCGGCGACCTGCGTGGGCTTGGTGTCCGAAATCACGTAGCCCGCGGGCATCCCGGCGGAGGTGCCGTAGCCGGTGTCGATGCCGTTGGAGTGGTCCGCGCGCACCATCGTCACGTAGGCGTCGCCGAGTTCGACGGTGCCGCCGAGGTTCATCCCGGTGGCGTCCTCGATGTCGTACTGGTCGCCGAGGTAGCCCGCGAGCTCGGGTGTCGAGACGAAGTGCGCGCCCCGGAACCGGTCCACGTCGGCGATGTGGTCGGCGTGCCCGTGCGTGAGCAGCACGTGGTCAGGGTCCACTTCCTCGGGGTCGGTGTCGGTCTTTGGGTTGTCGAAGAACGGGTCAATGAGCAGCGTCGTCTCGCCGACTTCGACACGCCACGTCGAGTGGCCGAACCAGGTCAGTTCCATAGCATCTCCAACTACTCCCGAAGCACACATAAAAGCTGACGGCCCGGTGGGTTCTTCCGAGAGCGCTACGCGCCCCCATCTATGGACGCCGCCCGAAAGTCCACGAATGGAAGCGCCGCCGACAGGCGCGACGGACTACTCGCGCTGGTCCTCGCCCAGCTGACGCTGCTGACGGCCGTCGTCGACGGTCTGAACCCGCTTGGTGTCGCGTCCCTGCTCGTCGTCGGCCTGCCAGCGTTCGCCGTCGGGCTCGGACTGCTCGCACCGGACTTCGACTAACCGGACAGCCTCGCGGCTTTCCCACACCGTTAGGTAGGTCCGGGTTCGTCGTCCGGTATGAAGCAGCGACGACTCGGCTCGACCGGGTTCGACGTCAGCGAAGTCAGCCTCGGGACGTGGGAAATCGGCGCCGACTGGGGCGATGTCGGTGAAGAGGAGGGCAAGGACGCCGTGCGCGCCGCGCTGGACGCAGGCGTGAACTTCCTCGACACTGCGGACGTCTACGGCGACGGCCGCAGCGAACGCCTCATCAGCGAAGTGCTAGACGAGCGCGACGAGGACCCCGTGGTTGCGACGAAGGCAGGCCGCCGCCTCGACCCGCACGAGGCCGACCGCTACACGCACGAGAACCTCGAACGGTTCGTCGACCGCTCCCGCGACAACCTCGGCACCGACTCGTTGGACCTCGTCCAACTCCACTGCCCGCCGACGGAGACGTACTACCAGCCCGAGACGTTCGACGCGCTCGCCGACCTCCAGAGCGCGGGCAAAATCAATCACTACGGCGTCAGCGTCGAGAAGGTCGAGGAGGGCATGAAGGCCATCGAGTACCCCGGTGTGGAGACCGTCCAGATCATCTTCAACCCGTTCCGGCAGCGGCCCGCCGAGCGCTTCCTCGAAGCCGCCGCGCGCGAGAACGTCGGCGTCATCGTGCGCGTCCCGCTCGCCTCGGGGCTGCTCACGGGCGCCATCGACGAGGACACGGAGTTCCCGGAGAATGACCACCGGAACTTCAACCGTGAGGGCGACGCCTTCGACGTTGGTGAGACGTTCGCTGGCGTCCCCCTCGAACCGGGCGTCGCGGCTGTCGACGAACTCCGCGAACACGTCCCGGATATGCTCACGCTGCCGCAGTTCGCACTCCGTTGGATTCTGGACTTCGACGCCGTCTCCACGGTGATTCCTGGCTCGACCTCACCCGAGCACATTCAAACCAACGTCGCTGCATCGAACGCCCGCCCGCTCACGCACGAGGCCCACGGCGCAACTCGTGACGTCTACGAGAAGTACGTTGAGGAGCACGTCCACCACCGCTGGTAGTTACGAGAATTTCGATTTCACGCGGTCGTAGAGTTTCACCCGTCGCTCGGAGGCGTCGTCATCGGCATTCAGGCCTGCCTCCTCGATCAGGTCCTCAAGGGGGATTTCGTATACTGGACCGTCGCCATCATCTACTGGTGCTGTTGGCTTCTCGGCTTCTCCGGTAGCGGGATCAACCCATTCGAAGCCGGCTTGCTCAGGAGAAGTCGCAGGTTCAATACCGATGCTATCCGCGAGTTTCGCGGCAAGCCTGGCATACGCGCGGGCCGCTGGGCTCTCCGGCTTCAGCGAGACGACTGGCTGTCCCTTTCGCACCGCGAGTTTCACGGCATCGTCATGGGGCACACTGACGGTTACGGCATCTGTTGTTCCCAGTGCAGTTGCGATTCCCTCAACGTCGTCAAAGCTGCCGTCGCCGGTACGCGTGAATACTGCCCCCACAACCGGTTTGTCGAGTTTCCCGACGAGCTTCCCAGTCTTCGTAGCATCGGTCAGTGATGCTAGCTCAGCAGTAGTCACGAGTAGAACGCCATCGGCGACGCTCATCGCCATCGCGATGTCATGGCTCAGCCCCGCACCAGCGTCAAGCAACACTACGTCGTTACGCTGGCGGAGATATTCGACTACCCGATGTAGGGATTTGGCGTCTGCTCGTGCGAACTGCTCTAAGTCAGTCGATCCGGGGACGAGTGTGAGGCCATTCACCGCATAGGTAGCATCAGCAGTCGACGCATCCCCGCCGAGCACGTCGTGCAGGGTGACGTCCGGATTAACGCCGAGGAGGCCAGCGAGGTTCGCCATACCGAGGTCAACGTCCACGAGGGCCACGTCAAACCCGTCGTCAGCGAGCGCGACCCCAAGGTTCGCTGTGGTCGTTGACTTCCCGACGCCGCCTTTTCCACTGGCGACAGCGAATACATATCCGTCCCCACCGGCCTCATTCATCGTACGAAAGTAGCAGACTACGATATATAAGTGTGGCCCAAGGAAAGGTCACACTGCAAGGAGTGATTCTACGAGCGTGAGTGTTAGCGAGCCGATGATGGCAGAGATCCACGTCATTACGACAAAGTGGATGTACGCGTTGACTTTGTGACCACCATCAATCACGCGAACCATCAGCGACGACAATAAGGCGTTAATGAGAATCGTCAACACCAGCAGATACTCAATTAATTGGATATCATATACTGCGGTATTAATAATCTCGCCGACGTCAAACGCGGGATTTGAAAAGTCAAGACCAAGGCCCGAAATGACGTCCACAACACCCAACCCGATAAAAAATGCAAACGTTGCTGCTGCTGTAATTCCATACAAGACACCAACCATCGTTGACGCTGCTTGATTGCGCTGCTGGCGAAGCTGTTGAACTTCGCTCATATTGCTGGAAATGAGATCGCCAAGGTGTTTTGGATCACCACCCATCTGCCGGCCGATAAGGTACATCTCGCTGAATTTCTGAATTAGATATGAGTGTGCGTCACCGGAGAAATACCGCCACGCCCGCTCCGCGTCAATACGAAGATTCAGGCGCTTATACAGGTCCTCTACAAGCTCCGTGAGTGCGCCGAAGTTCTTGTTTCGAAGCGTCTCAAGCACTCGCGTCGTCGTCGTCTGGCGAGCAGTTTCACTGGCCCCAAGTGCACGGATGAAACTCGTGAAGGCGTCGTCGCGATCTTTCACGCGTCGTTCCTCACCACGAGCAACCAGCCCAGGAATAACCAACGGCGTGGTCGGTACCGCCGCGTACATCGGCAACGGGATGGAACGCGGGTCAATTCCCGTCCACCCAAGGAACACCATTAATACACCCAAAGTGAGGGCCAGCGACAGTCCAACTCCGACTCCGGTCGAAATACGGAGCCGCCACTCCGTCCACGTGGTCCGATTTTCAGGAAAGTACCATAGTGGGTCGCTCGGTGAAATCGTATAGATTGCATAGAGGAAGCCAACTTGGATGAACGAATACAACACGACAACTGCCGACACGGTCAGAGTCGGATTCGCACCTGATAGGATCGGCAGGACTGTCGCGAATACCAGCGCGAACGTCACCGAAAGCACCATCGACAAATACAGATCTTTCATCACCTGCAGATTTTCTAATTGCCCCTCGTAGACGGTCGCATAGTTCCGGATGATGACATCCTGTTCGGACGTGAGATACGCCTCCAGACTCTCCCCGGAGTTAATTGTGTATGCTAGCCGGTCGAGAAAGTCCGCAACAAGGTCGCTCGGTACCTTGTTCGCACGCATTCGGCATGCGTCGTCAAGACTCTGATTCCACGCATCAATAAGCTGGACGATGCGTCGTGCTTCCTCCGCAAGCGGGCCATACTCGTATTCTTCACCAATACGGCGAAACACCTCCACCCGATCAATATTCGTCGTCGACAGGATAGTCATATGTGTGACGAATAAGTGAAAGCGATTCTCCATCCGTGTCCGACGCTGGTCAAGTTTGATTTTTGGGTACAGTAGCGCCGTTACCAACCCGAGCGCACCGAGCATCGGAACTAAGACAGCGACGAAGATTGGCAAATCGATAAGAAAAATGGCCGCCACAGTTGCGGCCAAGAATACAAACGCCGGCACAATAACAATCAACGCATACGTGTACGCCGGCATCGGCATTTGCCGGTAGGACGCGATAATTGAATCAAAGAGATCGCCGAGTTCGATGTCTTCGAGTGTTCCGGTCGGCTCAGCTTCGACGTCCTCGGTGGCCATTATTAGAACCCGCGCGTGATGGTGAACGGCAGGCCTTCGATGCCGTCCCGCTGGAACGACTCGATGGTCTCGTTGAACTCGTGGTACCCCGTCAAGTCCTCCTGGATGATGCGCTCCATGATGTCCGCGCGGAAATCCAGTTCGTCGTAGATCTCACGGGTGTCAGCATACCCCAGCAGCGTCGCAATCTGCTCTTCGAGGACGTAGGAGTTGTTCCGGCCTTGGAAGACAATCTCGTCCTCGACGGGGTCCCAGTAGAACGCCTGCCGGGTGACGACCCCACCCATCTCCTTGGAGTAGCCCTCGATTTCCTGCACCGAGGTAACCCGGCGCAACACGTCGTCGCCCTGCTTGACGCGGTTCTGGAACAGCGCGACGTCGGCGTTGTCCATGAACGTCTCCGGGACGTTGATGGGTTCGCCCGTGAAGCGCTGAATCATCGAGACGATGTCGCTGGCGTGGAACGTCAGCATGACGGGGTGGCCGGTCTGGGCCGCCTGGAACGCCATGCGCCCCTCCTCGCCACGCACCTCACCGACGATGATGTAGTCGGGCCGTGAACGCAGCGCGGCCGCGACTAGGTCGAACATGTCCACGTCCGCGGAGTTCTCGCCCTGCCCCTCCCGGGTGAGCAGTTGCTGCCACGTGTCGTGAGGCGGCAGCACCTCGGCAGTGTCCTCTGCGGTGTAAATCTTGGAGTCCCGGGGGATGAACGACATGATGGCGTTCAGCGTCGTGGTCTTCCCGGACGCCGTCTCCCCAACCACGAACACTGTTTGCTCGTTCTCCAGGCACAGCCAGAGGTACGCCGCCAGCTCGGGAGACAGCGTCCCCCAGTCGGTAATCTGACCGACCGAGAGCGGCACCTCGTCGCCCTGACGAATCGTCAGTGACGGCCCCTTCAGGGAGACGTCGTCGCTGTAGATGATGTTCACACGGGAGCCGTCCGGGAGCGTCGAGTCCACGATGGGGTCGGAGTCGGACACCGGGTCGCCGATGCGCTCGCCCATGTTCCGCAGCCAGCCATCGAACTCCTCGGGCGTCCCGAAATCAACGGTCGTCTCCAACATCCCGAACGTGCCGTGGTCGACGTAACAGTGGCTCGGGCCGATAACGTGAATGTCCTCGTTGTACGGGTCACGCATCACCGGTTCTAATGGCCCAAACCCAACGATGTTGCGGTTCAGCTGATAGCGGATGTTCTCGTACGTCGACTCAGTCACGGGGATCCGGCCGAATCCGAACGCTTCCTCTAATGCATCCCGAACGAGGGGGACCGCTGCGCGGACCTGTCTGGCAGCTTGCTTTGGTGCGGTTGCGACCCGACGTGCACCGGCCTTCACTTGTTTTCCGGAGAGGTCCCCAGAGTCCATCGACATCTGGCCGCGCTCATCACTGACCATCTGATCGGCAACCGATGACGTGTTGAAGTTCCGAACCAGCGTCCCGAGATTGTTCGGCAGTGACCGCACTCGTTGGAAGACGCCACCGTCCTCGTCATCGTTGATTCGAACAGTTTCTTCGAGGAGTTCCTCGATACGGTCGTCATACTCGGCTTCTTGCTCGGGCGCCGGCTTGTTCACCGACTTCTCGAGGATGCGCTCGCGGACTTGGCTGAATACCGCGGCTTCCGGGCCAGAGAGCTCCGGCTCGATGGTGTAGTACTTGGTGTCTTTCCCGAGGTCGCCGTACACATGGCAGTAAATCGGGCCGCCGACGGGGTAGAGGACGTTCGGCTTGTCCGCTTCCCACTCGTCGTCGGGCTCATCAATGAGTTCTGGGAACTCCCCCGTGAACTGCTTGAATCGCTGGAGGTACTCGCGCAGATGGGCGTTCCGACTCGCTGTCTCCCGGAGTTCGTGCCCGATCTGACGGCTCCCGTGGTCTGCCATAGTGGTGTGGTTGTGCTACGCTACGCTCCGACTCTCGATGACTATGCCGGTTCCGGACCGCACCGAATACCCGATCGTGTCACCGACCTGCTCGCCCATCCCGGCGAACCGCCGCACCGCAATCGAGCGGCGGACGTCGTTTCCAACCTCCGCCATCTGTAACTCGAAATACACGTCGGCGATGGAGCGGAACGGTCCGATTGCTTCCTCATCTACAGTACTGGGGTCCACGGTCAAAACGATGACCTTTCCTTTCGAGACCAAATCCCTGAAGAAAGAAATAATTTCTAGTGCAGCCTGACGCTCGTCGTTCTGGCGGACAAGCGCCTCAAACTTCGGGTCGTTGCGGAGGATAGCGTCGAACGTGTCGATGACGACGACGTCGGCATCCCACATCTTCTCGGCCTCCATCAGGCGCTTGAGTAACTGTTTGCGGTTTCCCTCGTCGGGGTCTTCGCCTCGTAACGTGCTTCCTCCGGAGTCGACGTCCGCTTGGAAGAACAACAGGTTCTCGTTGAGGAGATGTTCCTCGACGTCGTAGCTCAGCGAGTGCATCTGGTCGATAAACCCGCGCACGGTGAGTTCCGTCGACACCAGCGTCACTGAGTGTTGTTCCTCGCAGAGGCCGTACGTGATGCGCTGGCTCAACGCGGACTTCCCCGCGCCGTAGTCGCCCTCAACGAGGACGATGCTGCCACCCGGAATCCCGCCGCCGAGCTCGTTGTTCAACCGGTCGTGTTCGTCCAGCCCAAGCGAGTAGAGGTTTCGGGTGCTCATGGTGTTCTGAACTCCAACAGTTCTTCGTCGCTGTTAACTGTCATCACGATTCGGTGGTCGCCCGCGGAGAGGTTGTGCTCGAGCGTTACACGCGCAACATCTCCCACCTGCCAGCGCTCGCTGTCGATGACTGTTACAGTCGCCGGCGTGACGTACTCGCCATCGACGAGGATATCAAAGGAGTCTGGTGTCGGAGCTAACGTCCGTGATCCCGTATTCTTCACGAGTAATGTGATGTTACTCGTACCACTGTCGTAGATCGAGGACGGTGTCCCGGGATCACTAATCAGTTCAACGTCCGTCCGGATATCTTGGCTGACATCCACGCTGCGGTCACCAAGCGCCCCGCTGAGCCGCTGGACACCGTTTGTCATCGTTCCCGCGACTGACGCCGCAACAAGGATGCTCGCGATAAAGATGATGAGTGTCGACGAAGAGACGCTCGCCATTCAGGCCACCACCTTTGCGGTCTCTGTCACGCCGGATGATGTGACAAGTTTCACACGATCAGGTTGAGTAGCCATCCGGACCGTGATGTTGTAGGTTTCTCCGGGCAACCACAGTGTCGTATTCGACTGGCCCGCAACGTCCCAGGTTTCGTAACTGTCCCGGGGCTGGAATTCACCATCAATCAGGAGATCTGTCTCGTTAACGGTCAACGATGTCGACCCCTCGTTAGTTACGGACACGTTCACGTACTCGTTCCCGCTGGCATTGTATGTTGCATTAGTCACGTTCACGACCGTGTTGCGTTGTTCAAGGACTCTATCATCGTAGCTATCCTCGGCGTCTTGGACACGCTCGTATCCATTGTACGCGGCCGAGTAGAGGATACCGACGCAGACGAACGCGGCAATAAACAAGATTGCCGCGGAGCCACTAACGCTGAATCCCATTCCTGTGGAGGTCGTCGAAGCGGTCGACGATGGCGCGCTCGATGTTCTCGCTCGCCAGCTCGTCGATGTAATCCAGGCTCTCGAGGTGATCGTCCATCGTGAGTTCGGTCGTCCCGAACTCCTCGCGGTAGAGGTAGTCCGAGTCGGTCAATCCCTCAAGGTAGTCGAAGAGGTGGTCTCGGACCGGCTCGCCGATCCAGCCGATGCGCTCGTAGTAGTTCAGCGTCCGGACCGTGTTCTTCGGCCCGAACTCCGAGAGCAGGTAGTCCAGCCACTCCAAGGCGACGACGTCAGCGAGGTAGCCCGTCGGCGGCTCCGTGAGGTGTGGCTCGTCGCCATTCGAAGCGAACCCGAGCCCGGGTGCTGCCGGTGCCGCGCTAGTCGGCTCGTCGACGCTCGTCTCCTCTTCCTCGAACTCGAAACCGCCATCCTCCTCATCATCCTCAGTGTCAGCTTCGAGGTCCGAGTCGTCGAACCCGAGGTCGGAGTCATCGGACTCCACCGGCGCTGTGCTCTCGGCGCTGGCTGCCACCGGTTCGTCGTCGTCCTCCTCGGCCCAGTCAGCGTCGCCGGACTCGTACTCCTCTTTGAGGTCCTCGAACGAGGTGCCGTCGCCACCGGTTTCAGACTCGTCCTCGTCAGCTATTTCGTCGTCTTCGGCTTCATCGTCCTCGTCGAACTCGTCGAAACCGTCCATCTCGTCGTCGCCATCGTCGAAGCCGTCGTCGAACTCCCCCATACCATCGTCGTCGAGGTCGTCCTCAGCTTCGTCGTCCTCTTCGAAGGCGTCGTCCTCGAAGAAGTCGTCGGCGTCGGCGTCCGTGATGTCGGCGTCGAGGTCCTCTTCAGCGGTGTCCTCGCCGTCATCGTCGTCATCGAACAGGCCGAAGCTCTCGGCGCCCCCGCCGCCCATCGCGTCGGCGTTCACGTCGTCGACGAACGGGTTGACCCCGCGAGTCACCATCTCGTAGATTTCCAGGAGCTTGCGGACGTTCTCCTCGACGTCCTCGACGCTCTCGCTAATCTGTTCGTTCTCGCTGCGGACGGTGTTGGCCTTTGATGCGACGTTCGACACTTCGGTCTCGAGTTCCTCGATACGGTGTTCGAGCTCGTTGACGGACGCGTCCTGGCCCGCACCACCGCCCCCGCCATCCATGTCGTCGAATGACCCGAATTCGTCGTCGAAGTCGTCATCGAACTCATCGCCGCCGAACTCCTCGTCGCCGGCGGAGTCCCCTGACCCCTCCTCGTCGTCGTCGAGCCAACTGGCCATCCCGACGGCCAGCGCCCCGAGCTGCACGAAGACGAGCGCAGCCGGGGTGAGGTGGATAAACTTCATTCGAAGAGATACAGGTGCCCCGGACGTAATTAATGTTCTCCCCCAATTCTCAGAACGAACAATTGGGATCGTAGCGCCTGCAGTTGGCTACGTGACGTGAACGGCAGTAATAACGAGTGTATCGGCAGGATAGCGCCTCTGAGAGTTGGATGACTAGTTCCCAGTTTAACGTGTCACTCCATCGACGCGAGGCGCGCGATGAACACGAGACTGAGCACGTGGTCGGTCATCTCGAAGTCCGAGTGCGCCTCCTCGTCGGCCGGCCCCGCGAACCCACGAACGTGGTCACGGAGTTCCTCGGCCGCGTTCTCACCGACCCAGCCGATGGATGCGTAGTAGTCGATGGCGTCCAGCGAGCGCTTCACGCCACCACGCTCCAAGAGAAACTCCAGCCACTCGAACAGCGTAATTTCGGCGGCGTACTTCCCCGGCATCGTCTCGAGGTACGGCCGCTGAAGATTCTCCTCGCTCGCACTCGAATGCATGAACAGCAGCTGCTTGAGCTGGCTCGACCGAATCGCCTCGTCGGCAGTTTGTTCGTGCTCGGTGAGCCGTTCTTTGAGTTCGCGAATGTTCTGCCCGTCGCTCTGGCGGGCCGCACTGCGCAACTCTTCGGGGTCGTACTCGCGTGGGTTCAGGGTCATCCTTGGGTTTCCTCGGTGAGCCGCTCGTCGTTAGACGTCAACTGGTCGACGCTGTCGTCCAGCTCGCGCACCGCCTCGGACTGCTCGCTGGTCGCGTCGACGATACGCTGGGACGCATCCGCGGCCTGCTCGGCCTGATCTTGGACTTCCTCGATGGTAACGATGACGTCTTCGACCGTCGAGGCTTGTTCGTCGTTCGCGCGCGCGACCTCCGTAATTCCTGTGGCGGCCTCATCAACGGCGTCCGCAATTTCCTCGAGCGCGGTCAGCGCGTCGTCGATTTCGTCGCCCGCCCGATAAATCTGCTCGTGGGACTCCTCGACGGCGAGCACCGTCTCGTTGGCCTGCTGCTGGACGTCGTCGATGCTGCCCGCGATGCGCTCGGTGTGCTCGCGAGTCTCATTAGCGAGCTGTTTGACCTCGTCAGCGACGACCTCGAACCCGCTCCCGGCCTCGCCGGCACGCGCGGCCTCGATGTTCGCGTTCAGCGCCAGCAGATTCGTTTGGTCGGCGACCTCCGCGATGACGTCAACGACGTCTTCAATTTCGTCCATCTTCTCCTCCAGTTCGGAGACGCTGTCTACGAGATCGTCGCTAATGTCAATCACTTCGTCGGTCGCCTGGCTCGCGCCCTCACTGGCATCCAAGCCGTTTTCCGCAGCAGTCTGGGCCTGCTCGGCGGCGGCGGCCACCTGGTCTGAGCTGGCCGCGACCTCCTGCATGCTCGCCGAGAAATTCTGCATCTCGCTGGCGGCATCGGACAGCATCTCATTCTGTTGGCCGACCGTCTCCGCAATCTCGTTTGCGTCGTCTGTCGCGCGACGAATCGACGTCGCGAGCTCCTGAGTCCGCCCGTCAACTTGCCCGACGAGACGTTCAAACTCGTCAGCCATCCCGTTCAAGTCGTCGACGACGCCAAGCAAGCGCTCGTCGATAACGCCGTCGTGTTCGAAGGACGCGCGGCGGTCCAAGTGGCCATCCGACAGCGCGTCAATCGTCGAGCTGAGTTCGGTGACGAGGGCCTCAACGGCCTCGGTACGGCGGACATCGTCGGTACGATCTTCGACGGTCTCGACGACCCCAACGAGTTCACCGTCGGTGAATATCGGCGCAGCCGTGAACCGGATTTCGCGTTCTTCGCCGTCCGCGGTCACCATCGTACTGGTGTCGACGTAGCCGTTATCAGTCTCGTCAGCGCGCTCGACACCGAACTCGCGGTCTGCGGTCTCTGGCGCTTCGATAACCTTGTCCGCAAGTGTTTGGACGCGACGCCCGTCCGGGTAGAACCCCTCGCTGGCGTGACTCATGCCGACCGCTTCCTCGGCCGGGCACTGCGTGAGGTCAGCAAGCGCCTCGTTCCACGCAACAACTTCTCCGTCGGCGTCAAGCATGAACACGGGGACGCCAACACCATCCAAGAGTTCGTCGTCCTCGACGTTCAGGTCGTGGTCTTCGTCGCTGTATGCATCGACACCTGCTGCGGCGTTCTGTACGACGGCGTCGAGTCCCGTTCGGAGTTCCGCTTCCGCACGGTCAAGTGACTGCTCGTCAAGGTCCTCGTCACGCAATCGATCGAAGACCGAACGCACGACGCCGTCAACGGCGGCATCGTGTGCGGCGACGAACTCTGCGGTGTCCACACCAGCCGCTTCGTAGGCGGGCACGTACGTCGCAGGTTCCGGACCTGTTTCGTCAAGCAGGCTGGCGAAGTGTTCGTGGGCGTCGTCCGGGAGATTCGGGTCGAGGCGAGCCCCCTCGATCTCGTAGCCATCCCGGACCGCCGCCGCGTGTCTGTCCTGCCCGCCGAAGGAGAACTGGCCGGTGTCGGTGCCACCGTCCGTCGCCGGCTGCTCCGACCCCCAGCCGAGTAATTTTCGAAGCGTACCCAACATTCGTGGCCCAAGACGAGCCAAGTAGCTATAAAAGGTTTTTCCCAGCGTTACCAATTCGTATAATCACACCCGCTACGCGTGCGTAAACACAACTATTCGTTCTGACTCCCGGACGACACAGAGGTCGACGGATGGCTCGGGCGACAACTGACACGTCCGTTCAGTCGACACGAGCGCCTCGGTGAACGGCTCGCCACAGGAAGGACACCCCACAGCATCCCGGTTCTCGTATACCCGCTCCGAGCCGGTATCCCGCAGTAGCTTCACTCGGTGTCTGACCGCCTCGAAGTCGACCTGGTGATCCATACCCCCGAACACAGCTTCCGGGTGTTTAGGTCTTAGCGGACCTTTACTGCGGTTTTCATGGCTGATAACCGGGGGCATACCTTTTAGTATAGTTCAGGATTCGGTAGGGGTGAGCCCCAGTAGCCCATCACGGGAACGGGGCAGAGAAACCACAACCATGTTCGAATTCATCAACGACGAGGACGAGCGCGGTCAAGTGGGGATTGGGACGCTCATCGTGTTCATCGCGATGGTCCTGGTCGCCGCAATTGCCGCCGGTGTCCTCATCAATACGGCTGGATCCCTCCAATCGAAAAGTGAAGCAACCGGCGATGAAGCCAGTGCACAAGTCTCCAATCGCCTTGACGTCGTCTCCGCGTACGGTAACGTGGCGTCTAATTCTGTGACTAGCGTGGAGTTGAACGTTCGTCAGGCCGCTGGTGCGGACAACATTAACGTCAGTCGGAGCACCATTCAGTGGATTGGGCCAAACACCGCGACTACGCTAACGCATGGGAGTAGCCCGGCTACGGACACCTTTACGACCGAAGCTGTTAAAGGAGGTTCTGATCAGGTTCTAACTGAACAGTCCGACCGCATCAAGATTCTAATTGAACCACAGACGGCCGTCGGGAATGACCTGACAGAAGGTGACGAAGTGCAGTTGACGATTACGACGCAATACGGTTCCAAGACGACGTACTGGGCAAACGTTCCGGAGTCGCTTGAAGGCAAGCAGGCCGTCCCGCTGTAACGGCCTTCTTGCGGATCGTTTTTTGAACGCCACGCTTTTTGTAGTCGCAGTTCGTTTGCGTAGGCGTGCCTTCGCTGTACGGGCTTGAGCGCTCCGGTGACGTTGAGAAGCTTGTTGAACTGCTCCGGGAGAGCGAGAAGGAGACAGTTCGGCGTCGTGCAGCGGAAATTCTCGGGAACCTCGACGACCCCGGTTCGGAGGGGTTAGACGCGCTCGTTGAGGCGATGAGTGATGAGAAACCAGCCGTGCGTGCGGAGGCGATTGACGCGCTCACCAATCAAGAGGCAGTTGAAGCGTTGATGCAAGGGCTGGGGCAGTCTGTACCAGAGTCAGGTGCGACGTGGGCGCAGGCGGAAGCGTTCGCCAAGACTTTAGAAGCGGATGCTGCGGAACTCCGGATGGCGTCAGCGAACGTCCTTGGGTTGCTTGCTGTTGAGGATGCGGCGAAGCCGCTCGCTCAGCGGCTACCGGCCGAACCACACCCAAAAGTGCGGGCGCGGATTGCGCGTGCACTCGGTCGGATTGAGGAGCCATCGGTCGCGGGAGTGCTCGTTGAGCATTTAGAAGACGAACAACTACAGGTTCGCCAAGAAGCCGCGGAAGCGCTTGGCCGCCTGAACGGCCCAACCGCACTCGAGGGATTACTGCAAGTCGTCGATGACGACCATGAGGCGATGCGACGGACAGCAGTAAGTTCACTGGGACAGTTCGAGAATGCGAAACCAGTCGACGTACTGGTCGAGCGGTTAGGCGACGAAAGCGATCTCGTACGCCGCGCCGCAGTGTTCTCGCTCATCGAGATTCTCTCGAACGTGCCGCCGGATCGTAGTCACGAACTCCGGGAAACGATCGTTGATCGGATGGCGGCACGTAGCGACCCATCGATCGTGCATTCGCTCGTGGAAATTATCGAGGAGGGAACGCAGATTCACCAGCGCCGGAATGCCGTCTGGATGCTTGGCCGTGTTGTCGGCGGGAAATCCATGCAACGAGAGGCCGTCGAAGCCTTACGGGATGTGCTTGGCGAAGATGACGAACTCATCTCGCAGTTCGCGGCCACCGGGTTAGCAGAAATTGGCGGACGGATGGTTGAAACGGCACTGCTGGAGGTTATTGACAGCGACGAATACAGCGAGGACGCAGTCGCGATGGCAGCGTTCGCACTCGGGAAAGTCGGCGGCGATCGTTCACGGCGACGCCTCGAGAAACTCGTTGATGACACAGAGAACGCGGACGTCCGGCGACGCGCATTCTCGGCAATCTCGAAGCTCGGCGGTCAAACCTGACACACAGTACCGTGAGCCTCACTTGCCGGAGTGCGCCAATTTCAATCCCGAGAATCGCACGCAAAACGTTATATACGGCAGTACAATAACTACCCCAAGTAATGAGTACGGACGCGTCGGGCCGGCACGCGAACGACGGGAGCGGGACGCCCGCACGTCCGCTCGGGGCGGTCGAATGAGCGAGTCCGAATACAAGATCGCGGACGGCGCGGGCAAGTTCCTGCAGGCAGTCAAGGAGGGGCGGCGGATGAAGGACGCCGAGTGGACGAACGGCCGCATCCTCCTGTCGAACAAGCGCATCGTCCTCGCGGGCAACGACGGGAAGCGAAACGTCCCACTGTCGAAGGTGGCGAGCCTGAGCGGCCGCTACGACGTGAACCAGACGGTTGCACAGGTCAGCGACTACATCACCCTCCAATTGAGCGGGGAGAGCGTCCTCTTGGTCTCGATGGGCGGAAACACCGAGCAGTTCGAGACGAAACTCTACGGCGCGCTGCTCGACCAGACGGAGCTCCTCGTCAAACACCCCGCAGTGAAAGGCGGGGTCGTGCAGGATGCATCCTTCGAGCGCGCACGCATCAAAGTCGATGAAGACCAGTTGAGCGTCGCCCTCCAGAATGGGTCGTTCGTCTCTGTGGACCTCGACGACGTCGGCTCCGCGGAAGCCGCCTCCTTGGACGTCCAGGGCGAGAAGAGCCCAGTGCTGAAAGTCGAGCACACCGTCGAGGACGCGAGCGTGCAGACGTACTTCTCCAGCGACTCGCACACGTGCTCGATCCTGGAGTCACTATTAACGAAGGAAGCCGAGAAGAGCCAGGGGTCGGTGGACCTCTCCGAAACCGAGAAGCGCGTGCTGATGGCGCTGTACTCGGGCGTCTCCTCGTTCGAGATTCCGGACTTCCTCGGGATGGACGTCGACGAGGTCGAATCCATCTTCGAGCGCCTCATCGAGGTCGACGTGCTCGAAGAGGTGCGCAAGCGCCGCGAAGTTACCATGAAGACGCGCGGCCGCAACATCGCCAGCGAAGCCATCAACGAAGAATAACGGACCATTCTACGCCAAGCGAGGCCAGCCCGGCCGGTCACATATTGACGTCTTCGATGTGTTCGCTGACGGCGGCGCGGCCCATCGACGTGAGGTGGACGCCGTCCTCGTCGCGGACGAGCTCTTTCTCGAGCAGGTTGTTGAGGAACATCGTCAGCCGGCTGGCGTCAACGCCGAGCACGGTCGCGAGGTTGGCGTTCGGGCCGCTGGAGTAGATCGCGACCAGCGCCTCGATCTCCTCGCTGGAGAGCTCAATATCCGCCAACTCCTGCTTGAGAAGCGCGTACCGGAGACGGATGAACCGCCCGAGGAGGTTCATCTTCCTGCCCGAATCAAGCGCCAGCTCCGTCGTCACGGGGCCAGTAGCACCCATATGACGGACGGAGAGCAGCGGGCGCGTGGTTCCGCCGAGGTCGCGCTCGACGCGCTCGAAGTGCGTCACCGTCGACACGTCGATGTCGATAGTGACGTCGCCACGGAGTTCGACCGTGCCCGGGGAGACGGACAGCGTCGCCGACGCAAACGACTGGTCGGTGACGCGGCCACCACGACGCGCGGGATGTTTGACGTGCGCCTTCGACCCGTTCAGGAGACCCTTGAACACGAGGATGACGAACCGGTCGACGGTGTCGCCGGCGCCCTCGACGACGGCGACGCGGCGGTTGCCGTCGCGCTCGTAGGCAATAGTGACGGTGTCGTCGAAGAACTCCGCGAGGTCGCCGGGCGCGGTGTCGTGTTGGACGTCGAAGACGCCAGCCAGGGGGATGGTGACGCGGTCGCCGTCCGTGACGAGCACGATACGGCGTTTGCTCATCACGACGCGTCCGCGAACGGGTTTGGCGTGCGTGGCCGTGTCGGGGATGAACGACGTGACGAAGTCCGCGATAGCTGATTCCGACATGGCCCAGGTGTGAGCAGTAGTTGGTCAGTCAGATAGAATAAGCGTTACTCCTCGCCGAGCGCGGTCACTCCTCGGGGAGTCGCCGGTAGATGCGAATCCGAGGGTCCGCGGCCTCGAATCGCTCCTTGACGCCGCTCGGGAGGGTCTCGGTCTGCCCGAGGACGAGGTGGCCGCCTGGGCGCAGGGATTGGCTGACGGTGTCGAGGATGGGGTGTTTGTACTGTTTGTCGATGTAGATGCAGACGTTCCGACAACAGACGAGGTCGAAGCCGGATTTGGGGTTGTCCGTGATGAGGTCGTGGCGCTCGAAGGTCACGAGGTCTTTGACGTGGTCGGCGACGACGAACCCCTCGTCGCCGCGCTCCTCGACGTACGCCATCGGGTCCTCAAGGAAGGCCAGCTGGTCGCGGATGTCCGCGGTGCGCGTGCTCTGATAGAACCCTTCCCGCGCCCGGTCGAGGGCGTCCTCGTCGATGTCGGTCGCGAGAATGTCGACGTCCCGTGGGGGGATGCCGGCGTCGAGCGCGAGCATCGCTAGCGAGTACGGTTCGCGGCCGTCCGCGCACGCCGCCGACCAGATGGAGACTGATGCACTCTCGGCGGCGGTATCGACGAGCACGTCTTCGAGCGCCCCCCAGACCTTCTCGTCTCGGAAGAACTGCGTGACGTTGACGCTGAGCGTGTCCAGCAGCTCCGCACGCTCGTCGCGGTCCTCCCGGAGCACGTCCAGATATTCGGCGTAGGTGTCGGCGTCACAGCGCCGCATCCGTGCGGAGACACGGCGGTCGAGATACGCGTCGTCGTAGTAACTCGTGGCGAACGTCGTCTCGCGCTCGACGAACGCCAGGAGATCCTCGAAGTCAGTCAAATCACAGCCACCCCATCCATGCGGTCTATCGTCACGTCGCCGCTTGCCGGGCAAAAGGTCACCGACCGGCCCGTACTCCCACCGGTCTCGCTGGCGACAACCGGAATCTCAGCCTCACCAAGCACGCGCTCGGCGGCTTCGACGTTCCGGTCACCGATGGCTTCCCCAACGGAGATGTCCAACATGGCGGAACCACCAACGAGCTTCGCGGCGACCTTGTTGGGGTCGGCCCCACGGCGGTACATCGCTGCAAGCATCTGGTCGAGCCCCGAGTCGACGTACTTCGCGGGCGTTTCCGCGGGCGACGGCGCGGCCGGCAGCATCGCGTGCAGCAGCCCGCCAACCGCGGCCTCCACATCGTAGACAGCGACCGCGACACAAGAACCGAGCCCACTCGTCACGAGCGTGTCGTCGCCGTCGGCAACCCGCCAGTCGGCGACGCTGACGCGGGCCTTCCGCGTCTCGCTGCTCACGACTGCTCACCCCCGGTGTCGTACTCGGGCGGGAACTCGGGGGCGGCATCACTCGCAGAAAGTTCCGTCGCGATTTCCGCGACCGTGTCGGCATCCTCGGGACTGGGGAACGCGCAGACGCGACACGTCACCTCGTCGTTGAGCGCAACCGTCGCGTCCACAACAGCGACCGTGTCGGCGTGGCGGCCGTAGGCCGCGGCGACCGTATCCAGCACCGCACGGCCGTCATCGTGGACATGCGACGGCGTGGAGACGTCAATAGTCGTGTCGAGAGCGTTCGCCCAGCCGTCGAGCACCCCACTCGCAGTAATGTTCCCGAGTTCCGCGACCGCGCTCTCCGCGAGCGCCGCGTCCGGATCCTCGCCCGGAACGAGCGCGTCCGCGACCGCGCCGGCCTCGCTCTGATCGAACAACACCGCAAGCACCGTATTCACGGGGCCGTCGCTCTCGAAGACCGCGCCCTCGTAGGCGGCGTCGTCAAGCAGCAACGGCACGTCCTCAACGGGCACGAGATCGAAGTGCGATTCCACAGCGTCGGGGTCGATGCCGGTCATCGCGCCGAGATGGTCAGCGACCGCGTCCGCGCTGTGCGCGGTCAACTGCGCGTACGACGCGAGCGCATCCGACGAGAGGGAATCGTCGTCTGCGAGGTAGTCGACGAACTGCTCGGCCGCCGGCAGCACCGCGAACTGGCACGTCCCCTCGACACCAGCGAGCCCAATCCGGCTCTCGAAGACGAACGCAGCGCCGTCGGCGATGGCGACATTCTCGACGAGCGAATCGTCGTCGGCAACGGCTTCTGGCGGCTCGATGTCGATCGTGTCGGCGGCGTCCTCGGCCCACCCGTCGATGAACCCGCTGGTGAGAATGTTCGCCACCTCAGGGAGTGCACCACCGCCCATTCCTGTCTCCTCGGCGACGCGCGCGGCGAAGGGCTTCTCGAAGGAGACGAGCGCGCGGCCCGCGAGCGCACCGTCGAATGGCACCGCGATGCGCGTCGCTGCGTCGCCGAGGAACGCCGCCAGCCCATCGGCGTCCACGAGCGTGGTGCGCGATAGCTCGCAGTGGGCGGGGACGCCGGTCAGCGTCTCAAGCGCGTCGGCAGCGCGCTGCCCGCCTTCCGCGCCCGTATGGCTGAACGATGCCAGCGAGTCGAGGTCGACGCGCATCAGATGCTGTTGATCATCGAGACGAACTCCTCGATGTCCGGGAACGAGTAGATCTTCGCCTCGACGTCCGCGTCGGGCGCGGACAGCGTGGCGTCGAACACCATCGCAATCTCGTGCTCGCCGGGGTCGACGCAGTGCGCCACGATGTCGTCGCCGGACGCCCGGAAGAGGTTCGGCGTGGAGATGTCGATGGTGCGCCCGAGCACGTTCGCCCAGCCGTCGATGAACCCGCTGGTCATGATGTTGCCGACCTCCCGGATCGCGGAGCGCTCCATGTCGCTGTACGCGCCGCCGTCGTTCTCAACGCCACCCATCATCGTTGAGGCGACGCGGCGCGCGCTCGCGTCGTCGAACAGCACGAGCACGGAGCCGTAGGGCTTCTCGGTCAGCGGGACGTTGACCCCCACCTGCTTTTGCGCGCCGAGATGCGCGCCGAGATCCGCGACGTCGATGACGTTGATCTTCGTGATCTCCATCTCCGTCTCGACGCCGGTCAGCTGGCTGAGGTTGTCCGCGACCGTCGTCGCGCCCTCGCGAGCGAGTTCGTTCACCGTCTGCAGCCGCCGGATGTCTATCATCGTGCTCATGGGTTAGAGAGTCGAGACGTCCAGGATCGTCACCACATCACCCTCCCCGAGAACGGCCGCGCCCGAAAGGCCCGGAATGCCGGAGAGAATGCCCTCGAAGGGCTTGACGACGACTTCCTCCTGGCCGCGGACGTCGTCGCAGTGGACCGCAACCTGCCGTTCCGTATCGCGAATGCGGACGAGCATCCCATCGTCGTCCCGGGTGTCGCCGGGCACGTTCAACGCGTCGCCGAGCCGGACGAGCGGGTAGACCGTCTCGTCGTAGGTGATGACTTCCTCACCGTCAACGGTCTTCACGGGCTTCATGCGGGAGATCTCATCAATCGTTTTGATCGGGATGCCGTACTCCTCGCCGCCGCTCTCCACGAACAACACCTTCACGATGGCGACCGTCACCGGCAGCGTCATCGTGAACGTCGTCCCCTCACCGGGCACGCTGGACACCGACACCGACCCATCAAGGCGGGACACCGTATCGCGGACGACGTCCATCCCGACGCCGCGCCCGGACACGTCCGTCACCTCATCGTTCGTCGAGAAGCCGGGATGGAACACCAGATCCTCGATCTCCGCGTCGGTCATCTCCTCGATCTCGCCCTGGGATTTGATGTCCTTCTCAACGGCCTTCTCACGGACACGGTCGCGGTCGATGCCACCACCGTCGTCACGCACCTCGATGATGACCTGATCGCGGTTGCGCTCAGCCGACAACGTCACCGTCCCCTCCGGAGATTTCCCGTTGGCTTCCCGCACCGACGGCTCCTCAATCCCGTGATCGACAGCATTCCGCAGCAAGTGCATCAACGGATCGCTGATCTCCGTGAGAATCGTGCGGTCCAACTCGACGTCGTCGCCCTCCACAACGAAGTCGATGTCCTTGTCCTGCTCGCGGGCGAGGTCGCGGACCAACCGCGGGAACTTCCCGACGATCTTCTTCATCGGGACCAACCGCATGTCCATCACGGTGTCCTGGAGGCTCCCGGAAATCTTGTCGAGTTCGTCGAGTTCGTCGTCGACCTGCCGGTCGCTGCCCTCCATCCCGCGCCGGAGCTTGATGCGCGTGGTTACCAACTGTTCGACGAGCCCGTGGAGCTCGTCCAACTGGTCGACGTCCACGCGTACGGACTGAATCTCCGTGTCCGTCGACGCGACCGCCGACTCGCTGTCGTCCTCGCCGCTCGCTTCGGCAGCCGGTTCCTCAGTAGCAGCAGCCGGTTCGTCCTCGGCCTCGGTGGACTCGCCGGAAACCGCCGCGGTCGCATCCGCGGCGGCGTCAGTGAGCTCCGTGACCGTGGCGTCGTCGAGCTTCGGGAACGAGTGAACGGTCGCGGCGACGTCGGCGATATCGCTGGCGACGACGAGGTCGAAGCCGTCGTCGTACTCGCCGTCGTTGATGGCGTCCACACTCGGGTCGGCGCCGAGCAGGTCGAACTCCTCCTCGGCGGCGTCCAGCACGAACATCCCGTCGACGCCCTTCATCTGGGAGTCGCCCATGTCGACGTGGACGTGGAAAACGCGGCTGTCGACGCTCTCCACAGTCTCGGCGTCGACGATTGCGAACGGGTCCGCGTCAGGTGTCCCCTCGGCGTCCTCGGACGTTTCTTCGCCTGTCTCGACGGGTTCGTCGTCGGCCTCGTCGAGTACCGCGCGGACGGACGCGACGGTATCCGAGACGTCGCGTTCAACCTCGCCGTTCGCTTCAATTTCATCGAGGCACGCTTGGATTTCGTCGACGCCCTCGAAGATGCGGTCCATCCGGTCGCCCGTGACGGCGAGCTCTTCCTGCCGCATCGCGTCAAGCAGATCCTCGACAGCGTGGGCGAGGTTGCTCGCGTCCTCGAAGCCCATCGCGCCGAAGTTCCCCTTCAGCGTATGGGCGGTCCGGAAGATCGCGTCCATCGCCTCCTCGTTGCCGGGGTCGGACTCCAACTCCAGCAGTGCGTTATTCAGGTTCGTTACGTGTTCTTCGCCCTCGCGCACGAACGCTTCCAAGTAGTCGTCCATTCAGGAACTCCTCCGTATCGAATCAGTGATCGCTTCGGTCAGTCGGTCAGCCGGCAACACCTCGTCCACGCAGCCGGTCTCGATGGCGCGCTCCGGGATGCCGAACACCGCGCTGGTCGCCTCGTCCTGGGCGAACGTCGCGCCACCGGCGTCCTTGACCGCGCGGATACCGTCAGCGCCGTCCGTCCCCATCCCCGTCAACACGACCGCGACGAGCGGATCCGTGACCCGCTCGGCGGCGGACTCCATCGTCACGTCGATGGCGGGCCGCACGCTGTGGCGGCGCTCGCTCTGATCCAAGCGCACTCGCAGCCGGCCGTTCGAGTAGCCCGACACCTGCATGTGGTAGTCCCCACGCGCAACCAACCCCTCGCCGCCGCTGATGCGGTCGCCGTCCGCGGCCTCCTTGATGTCGTACTCGCTGGTCTGATCGAGGCGTTTGGCGAACCGCGACGTGAACTGATCGGGCATATGCTGGACGACCAACACGCGGAAGTCCGCCTCCCGCGGGAGCGCATTCAGAATCGACTCCACCACGTTCGGGCCGCCCGTCGACGCGCCAACGAGCAGCGTCGGATGATCGACGTACTCGGCATCGACGGCTGGCGTACTGGCTGCGGGCGCGGACTGCTGGACGTCGTGGCCCGCTGTCGGATCCGCTGCGGCGACATCCTCGACGGCCGCGACCAATTCCTCGCTGTGCCCCGAGAGTTCCGTCGAGATCGTGCCACCGGGCTTCGCGAACGTGTCGACAGCGCCTTTCTCCATCGCTTCCAGCGTCGCGTCGGCGTCCTCGGTGGTCAACGCGGAGAGCATCAGAATCGGCGTCGGGTGGCGGTCGGTGATGGCTTCGACCGCTTCGATGCCGTTCATCTCCGGCATCTCCACGTCCATCGTCACCACGTCCGGGTCGAGTTCCTCGACCTTCTTGACGGCCTGCTTGCCGTTCGCCGCGGTGTCGATAACGTCGACGCCGCCGTTCTCCAAGATGTCGCTGATGACCGTCCGCATGAAGTGCGAGTCGTCGACCACCAGCGCCGTCGTCATGCCGCTAACACGTCGGAGATGGCGTCCATCACGCTGGGCTTCTGGAACGGCTTCGTGATGTAGCCATCCGCGCCCGCCTTCACGGCCTTCTTCATCTTCTCCTCTTGGCCGATGCTCGTACACATGATGATGTGGGCGCTCGGGTCGTGGTCTTTGATGTCGCTGGTCGCCTCGATGCCGTCACGAATCGGCATCACGATATCCATCATCACGAGGTCAGGGTCGTACTGCTTGTACATTTCGACGGCCTCAACCCCGTTCTCGGCCTCGTCCGCGATCTCGAACTCCTCTTCGAGAATCTCGCGGAGCAAGTTCCGCATAAACTCTGAATCGTCCACCAGTAGGACCTGCTTCGCCATGCCTCCCTCGTTTGGTGAAGGGGCTAATAAACCCTCCTCCCCGATTATCATTCCGTTTAGTTTAGCCTGTTCCACCAGACGAGAACCACGTCCAACCACGAGTCTGCGGTCGACTCGAAGACGCAGCAAAAACAACACCAGCGAGACGACTCCCTGCGCCGCTCATCATGGGCGGCTATCAGGCGCGTGGCGTGTCGCCGTTCTCGTCGTCCGCAACCGCGCCGATCAATCGATCAATATCCAACCACAACACGAGGTCGACGTCAGCATCCTCGATGTCCTCGTCCTCATCCAACTCCTCGGTGAGCTTCCGGATGACGCCCTTCACGAGGTCGCGCTCGACGGCCGCGGTGCCGATGCGGCTCACATCCTCGCCCGTGTCGACCTGCACGTCGGCGTACTCCGAGACTTCCGTGACCTCGGCGACGCGCAGCCCGATCTTCTGCTTGTCGTCAGCGCGATCCAGCACGAGAATGTTGTCGGAAGCGAGATCGCCCTCGATGGCGAGAAACTCCCGTGGGTCAACGATCGCCGTAGTCTCCCCACGGAGGTCCATCACGCCCTCCACAGCGTCGGGCGCGCGGGGAACACGGGTTACTTGCTTGGATTCGACGATACTGTCGACGGCGTCGATGTCGATAGCGCAGACCTCGTTGCCGAGTTCGAACTCGACGACGTGGGCGGCTGTTTCGGCTTGCCGCTCGCCGCCCTCCAGGTTCATCATGGCTGTGAGAGTGCCGACCACCGATAAAACCTTTTCGCGGCCGTTATCAACACGGAAAACCGAACCTCGCAATCGACAGCCAGAACAGGCCGGGATGCCTCAGCGCTTGCCTCCGGGGCGACTCACAAAAAACGACCCACGGTGGTTCGGTACCGAGGACGTTATCGACGCCGTGGGAACACTAGGCCGTCGTCCTCGTCGACGGCGTCGACGAGATCCCGGATCGAGTCGTCCGGCCCAAGGTCGTGGGCCTCGAGATACGCGATGAGTCGGGAGGCCGGATAGCGCGCCTGCACGCTGGACTCCGAGAGCAGGATGCCGAGCGCTTCGTCGACGGGCGTGCCGGACGCGACCTGTTGAGCGTACCAGACGAGCAGGCCGTCGAACGCCGCGCCAATATCGTCGGTCGCGAGCTGCTGGTGGTTGACCGACTCCCCGGATTTGGCAGCGATGCGGTAGGCGTACTCGCTGTCGTGTTCGTCAAGCTCGTCGCTGAGCCACTGCTTCACGTCCCGACCCGTGACCTCGCCGGTATTCGCCGACTTGCTCGCGTCTGGTTCGGGGTCGCTCGCCGCCTCGGACTCCGCCTTGGCTTCGGGCTGCTCGGATTGCTCGGCCGCATCGCTGTCGCCGGCTGCAGCGCTATCCTCACCGTCGTCGGTCTCCGGCGGTTTCGGGGGGCCGTCGGGGCCGATGACGTACCGGTCCTCTCCGATAGCTGCCACCTCCTCGCGGGCCTCGATATCGAGCTCGTCCGGGGAGAGGACGGTTTCGTCGGAGTCCGAGTCGCCGGCTGGGGCCATACACCTGGATTAGACACGAGCGCTATAAAGTCTATCGTGGCCCGTCAGACGCCGATCCATCGACCGGCCACCCATCTTTTTCGCGTGCCGCGGTGTACAGCCGCGTATGTCGTGGTACACAGTCGAGTCGCTTGACGAGGCGCTCGACGAGACACAGTCACTACTGGTACCCGTCGACGTCGGCGTGTGGGTCCGGCTGGCGGTCATCACGCTGCTCGCCGGCATGACGCCGCCACAGACGCCGACGGTCTCTGTGGAGGTGCCACCTCAGGCAGTCATTGAGTACGGAGAGTCGTTCACGCGGCCGGAGTTCGTTGCCGCTGCGCTCTCGCTGCTCGCGATTGCCTTCGTCGTCGTGCTCGTGTTCGCCGTCGTTGGGTCGGTCATGGAGTTCGTGCTCGTGGACGCCCTCCGGTCGCAGAAAGTCCGCATTCTGTCGCCGTTTCGGCAGCGCCTCGGGTCGGGGCTGCGGCTGTTCGGCTTCCGCATCCTCGTCACCGTCGTCGTCCTGCTCGCCGTCGCTGCCGTCGTCGCGCCCGTCCTCCTTGTCGCGTCCAGCGAGACGGCGCTCCCGCTGCTCGCGCTCGTCGTGACGATTCCATTACTGCTCGTCGTCGCCCCCGTTACGGCGCTCGTTTCCGAATTCACGACGGCGTTCGTCGTGCCGCTGATGGCCGAACACGGCGACGGCGTCCTCAACGGCTGGCGACGCCTCTGGCCGACGCTGCGCGCGGAGTGGCGCGAGTTCGCGGTGTACGTCCTCGTGAAAATCGTCCTGCTACTCGGCGCCGGCGTCGTGTTCAGTCTCGCGGGCGCCATCGTCGCGGTACCCGTCGGCCTCGCGCTGTTCGGTGCCACGCTCACGCCGGTCGCGCTCGTTGCCGTCGCCATCGCTGCACTAGTCGGCTTCGTCGTGCTCGCCGCAGTCAGCGTCCCCGTCGTCACCGCGCTGCGCTACCACTCGCTGTGCACGCTTGCAGCGTCGGAGGCGGAGTTCACGCTCCGATGAACATCTGACTGGACCGTGACGACCTGCGCTAATCGTCGTCGCTACGGTAGGCATCGCCGCCACGTTTGCGGATTCGGAGAACGTACAGCGTGTTCGAGCTACGGTCGGCGCGACAGCCGAGGCGGAACGGACCGACGCGGAGCTTCTGGTGGGGTGCGCCCTGTAGTGGCTCGAGGTAGTCGAAGGGGTCACGCCACGGGTCGTCGACTACTTCGTCGAGCTTCGATGCGATTCGCTCCTGTGCGTACGCTTCGAGGGATGCGAACTGTCGGTCAGCAGTCTCGGTGAGCTCCCAGTCCCAGTCGTCGCTCATCCGTCATCGAGGTCGTATTCGTCCTTGACTGCGTCGCTGCTACGGGTACGGCCTTCCTGGATGTCCGTTTCGCCGGCGAGCATCGCCTTAAGATCTGCCCGGTTGAAGTCGGGGTGTTTCACGGCGTCGCGGAGGACGTCGCGGATGAACTCACTGCGGCTGTTATACCCTTCCTCTTGCCACGTCGCGTCCACGTCGTCGAGGAAGGTTTCCGTGATGCGGATGTTCACGGTGGTCTTCTCCGGGGGGTTCTCGGCTTCGGCCATGGTGTGTTGAATTTGTGTACCAAAAGCACATACATCTATCGGCGGCTCGGAGTCGATTCGAAACACGAGCGCATCAAGAAGTAGCGAACAGCGTTCGTCGCGAGCGAGCAGCGTGACTCACGTAATCGCACCCAACAAGTCGATGGCGAGGTCCTTGTCGAGATGGTTGTTGGCGTTCCCGCACTGCGGGGATTGCACGCACGCCGGACAGCCGTCCGCGCAGTCACAGGATTCGAGCATGGCGAGCGTGCGCTCGGCGAGTTCGGCTACGGAGTCGAAGCCCGCACGCGCCAGCCCAACACCCCCAGGATAGCCGTCATAAATGAAGATGGTCGGGCGGCCCGTGTGTGGGTGGACTGGTGTTGAGAGCCCGCCGATGTCGCCGCGGTCGCAGAGCAACTCGGTGGGGAACATCGAAATCATCGCGTGCTCGGCGGCGTGAATCGCGCCCGGGAGGTCGCCCGCCGCACGCAACTCCGCTTCGACGTCCGACGGCACCGTGTAGTAGAGCGCGCGCGTCTCCAGGGTCTGCTCGGGGAGGTCGAGGCTCACGGTCGCCTCCGACTCGCCGCGATTGGCGTTCCGACGCTCATACCCGGTGACTTGCTCGGTGAGCGTGACGTCCGCGAATCGCACCGGCACGTCGTCGCGTGCGAACGGCGTGCGCTCCTCGCGGTCCTCGCGGACGTCCATGTCCTTGTCCGTGAGGACGCGCGTGTAGTGGTCGGCGTACGTGGGCTGGAGGTCCGCGACGTCGTTGGCGAGGTCGAGGTCCACGACCTCGTAGCGCTGGCCCTGGTGATGGTAGATTGCGCCTGGGTGGGCGTCCCGGAGCGCGTCCGAGAACTCCATCGTCGCGACAGTGTCACCCGACGGGTCGAGCAGCCGGATTTCGCGGTCATCGATGGAGCGCAGGCTCATTTCATGTTGGGGGCTGCCGTCGCCGTCGTACGTCCAGCGCGTGCCGTAGTCGGTCTCGCGGCGTTCGAGCACGCCCCGGCGTTCAAGTGTTCGGACGCGCTCGGCGAACCGCGGGAAGTACTGGTCGTCCTCAGGTGACAGCCAGTTCTCGCGCGCGGCGGACGCGATGTGCGGGTCCAGCAGGTGCTCGTTCGCGGGGTCGACAATGGCGTCCTCGGGGTCCCCGTCGAACAGTTCCTCCGGGTGGTTCATCACGTACTGGTCGAGCTGGTCCTCGCCCGCGACGACCGCGACGGCGGCAGGGTCCGTGCCGCGGCCGGCGCGGCCCGCGCGCTGGAACGTGTTCATCTGCGTGCCCGGATAGCCATCTAACAGTACAGCATCAAGGCCGCCGACGTCCACGCCGAGTTCGAGCGCGCTCGTGCTCCAGACGCCGCGCAGGCTGCCGTCGTGGAGGCCGGCTTCGAGACTGCGCCGGCGATCGTCCGTCAAGGCCGCCTGGTACGCCGCAATCTCGCTGGCGAGGTCGTGCTCGCCGCGGTCGCGGAGGTCGTCGGCGGTGCCGGTGGCGTTGCGCTCGGCGCCCTGCCGGGAGCGCGTGAACGCCAGCGTCTGGTGGCCACGCATCACGAAGTCCGCCATCAGATTCCGCGTTTCGACGTGCGAGGAGCGCCGCCGGCCCCCGCCGCCGGCTTCCTCGGGCGGATTCCACAGCATCCAGTGCCGCGGCCCGCGCTCGCTCGTATCTCGCTCGACAAGCGCGAACCCGGACTCGGGTTTGCCCGTTACGTGGGCGGCGTGCTCGACGGGGTTGCCGATGGTCGCCGAACAACAGACGAAGTCGGGGGCGGAATCGAATCGCTCGCAGACCCGCCGGAGACGGCGCAGCACGTGGGAAACGTGGCCGCCGAAGACGCCGCGGTACTCGTGGACCTCGTCGAGCACCACGGTCTCCAGCCCCGAGAAGAACCACTCCCAGAGCCGGTGGCCGTGGGGCAGCAGCGCGTAGTGCAGCATCTCGGGGTTCGTCAGCAGGACGGTCGGCCGGCGGTCCCGCACGGCCTGTTTCTCCGAGCGCGAGAGCCGCCCCGTGTACGTATCCACCTGCACGCGACTCCCGAACCCGAGGTCAGCGGCGAGTCCCGACAACGTCTCCTTCTGGTCGGCGACGAGCGCGTTCTGCGGCGCAACGTAGAGTGTCCGGCCGCCGTGGTCCATCGCGCGCTCGAACGCCGGCACCGTGTAAGCGAGACTCTTCCCGCTCGCGGTCGGCGTCGCGACCACCACGTCGTCGCCGTCCCGTACGGCGTCGATGGCGTCGGCCTGGTGCTCGTAGAGCGCGTCGATGCCGCGGTCGGCGAGCGCCGACTCGAGGCGGGATTCGAGGGTCACGTCCCGCGTGCCTGCGTCGCGGCCTGGGAGCGTGCGCTCGTCGACGAGTTGGTCGTCGTAGTGGGGGCGGTCCCGGAGCCAGTCGGCGAGGTCGTCCACGCCAGTGGGTCGGGGCTGGTCGGCCTAACGGCTTCCGGTGGTCGTACTCACCTGAACTGGTCGCGAGCGATAACTACTTTCCCACCGCGGGACCGAGACGGGGACATGTTCCCGCGGCTGGAGTACCTCGAGTGGATTTCCGGACGACCCGAGGTCGCGCTGTACGACCTCGCGTCCAGCGACCTGCGCGGCGACCGCGGCCACGAACCCGAGGCCGTGCCCGAGCCGCTAGAGGGCCTCGACGACCCACCAAGGGGCGCAACCCTCGAAACCCAGATTGCCGGCGAGTACGGCGTCGAACCCGAGCAAGTACTGATAACGCCCGGCGCAACAATGGCGAACGTCATCGCTGCGGCGACCGCGCTCCACCTCGACCCCGACGAGGACGCGGAGGAGAAACAGCGCGTGCTCATCGAGAAACCGAGTTACGAGCCGCTCGTGAAAACGCCCGGGGCGCTCGGCGCGGAGGTCGACCGGTTCCTACGCGGCGACGTTTACCGGCTCGACGTCGAGCGCGCGGCGAACGCGCTCACGGAGTGGACCGAACTTGTCACCGTGACGAACCGCCACAACCCCAGCGGCTCGCTGGCGGAACGCGAAACACTCGCAGACCTCGCGGACGTCGCCAGCGAATCAGACGCGCGCCTGCTCGTCGACGAAGTGTACGCGCCCTACGTCACCAACCCGCGGGACGGCCCGTTCGGCGGGCCGACCGCGGTCGGACTCGACAATACCGTCGTCACGAGTTCGCTGACGAAGTTCTTCGGGCTCGACGACCTCCGTATCGGCTGGCTGGTCGCGGACCGCGAGTTCGTCGAGCGCGCACGCTCGGTGTCGATGCACTTCCTCGGCGTTGCGGACACAAGCCGGGCGCTCGGCCGGCGCGCACTCCACAACAAAGACCACCTCGCGGAACGCTCGCGGACACTCCTCGTGGAAAACACCGAACTATTCGAGGAATTCCTCGCCGAACGCGACGACGTCGAGGGGTTCCTCGCGGAAGGCTCAACGTTCGCGTTCCTCAACCCCACCAACGTCGACGGCAACGAACTCGCCGCCGCAGCGTGGGAAGAAGGCGTCCTAGTCGTCCCCGGCCGGTTCTTCGGCGAAGACGAACGCGTCCGCGTGAGTCTCGGGCGCAACCCCAGCGAAGTCGCGCCCGCACTCGACGCGCTCGGCGCAGTCCTCGATCAATTCCAGTAGCCGCGTCGGACGCCCGTGAGACGCGAGCCTCGAACACTTATGGGGCACCGCGACAATCACTACGACATGGACTCCGAAGCAGACGAAATCACCTCACTCGTTGGCCGCGAGGTGTACTCGAACAATGGCGTCTTCGTCGGGGAAGTCGAAGACGTCCGCCTGAACCTCGACACAGAAGTAGTGAACGGCCTCGCGCTCAGCGAACTCAACCCCACGCTGTTCGCGGACACCGAGACCGGGAAGAAAGGCGTCATCATCCCGTATCGCTGGGTGCGCGCGGTCGGCGACGTCGTCCTCATCAACGACGTCATCGAGCGCTACGAGAGCCCCAACGAAGACGCCGAAGTCGCAGTCTAGCGCCGTTTCTGCGGTTTGGTCTCCGCGCATCCACCGGCCGCACGCTGAATCGGGCAGCAGACTCAACTTGCTGCTGGCCGACGGGCCGTGTGGGTATGCCTACCGAACTCGTCGAGCACGCCCGCGAGTACGACTCGTTCGACTCCGACGAACACGCCGAGGAGACGGTTGTCGCGGTGCTGGAGACGCTGGCCGAACGGCTCTCCGAGGGCGAAGCCGAAGACCTCGCCGAGCAACTCCCGACGAAGTACGCCAACGAACTCCAGTCGCCCGCACCCCGCCACCCACAGAAGTACTCGGTGCCGGAGTTCCTCGACCGCGTAGAGCGGCGCGCGGACCTCGACTACGAAGGCCGGGAGCCGAAGACCGCGGCCGTGTTAACGGCGCTCGTCGACACGGTCAGCGGTGACGAACTCGCGCTCGCCCGCGAACAACTCCCCGAGGAGTACGACCGCCTCTTCGAGGCCGACGCGTAACGCCAGCAGGCAGGGTCGCCAAGCGCGGCGCGACCACTACTTCTCCTTCCTGAGTCGAACCGTGTAAGGTGCCGCGCGCGCTCGGCGGAGACATGGAAGTTGTCGGTCGGTTGCTCGCCCTGCTCGTTTTGCTGCTCGTCGGAACGGGGCTGCGAGTCGCTGGCGTGCTCGACGACGCGCGCACGGAGCGGCTCAACGACCTCGCGTACTTCGTCGCGCTGCCCGCGCTCGTGTTCGTGTCCACGTACGACCGTAACGTCGCCGAACTCATCTCCCCTGCGCTGTTTGGCGGGCTGCTGTTCGTACTGTTTGCAACCGCGGCAACGGCGTGGGTGACATCCTCGCCCGCCCTTTAGGGCGGGGCTTCCACCGCAGGTGGAATACCAGCAAACTGCTGGATTGAGGTTTCAAGACGTGTTCGCGTCACCGGTCTCCGGGTTCGCCCCCGCTCCCACCGCTGGTGAGCTAGACGAATCCTTGTCATCGGAAGCCCGCCTCTCGGACGGGAGTCCCTCGCTCGGTGACGTGTCTTCGTGGGCCTGCCACTGGCCCCCGCTCCGAGGCGAGTCATCGCCTGCCGATTTCCAAGGCAGGCTCTCTCCCCACGGATTTAGCCGATTGGCAATGTTCGCTGCTGCGTTCAAATCCGCTTGGTACTCCGACACCCAGCACGCCTCGTTCGTACATTTGAACGTGCCTTGATGCGGTCGATACCCAACGTGTTGACACGCATGGCATGTTTTCGACGTGTGGTGCGGATGTACGTATTCCACAGGAATACCGTGTTCCGCTGCCTTATCCTCAATGCGTGACTGTAAACGGGAGAACAGCCACTTGCCGAGGCGTCGATTCCAGTACTTCCCAATATCCTCGTCGGTGATACCCTCAAGGTATTCGAGGACGATGACCGGGTTCTCGAACTGGGACGCGTACTCAACGGCCCGATGTGAGGCTTTCTCAATTTCGTCTTCGATGGCGTCTTGCCACCGCCCCCACACGAGATCGTCCAAGAGGTTCGACGCATATCGTGGTTTCAATCGGTCTTCAGTACTGGCTTGTTTCTGGCGGAGATGTCGGACGCGACCACCATCCACGAACAACGGATCAACGGGCGTGTCGTCTCGGAGGGCACAGCCCACCAAGAGCTTGGATTCACCCACATCGAACCCGACAGGGGTCACGTCGTCACTCTCTGGCGAACACGAGTGGTCTGGTTCGGCTTCGTAGTTCGCGGTGACGTGCAACACCCACCGTTTTCCGTCGCGTTGCAGGCGGAGTTCGCCAGCCCACACACTGTCGTCTTCGTCGTCAATCAGAGAGTGCCACCAGTGTTCTTGCTCGGGATTCATCTGGAGTGGTATCCAGAAGTTCGTTCCGCGACCGGGAAGTGGGACTTCCCAGCAGATTTCGTGGTGGCGGTCTTCATCGTGGTCGAAGACGGCTGCAGTGTTGGCGTAACGGATGGGGTGGTCGTCTGCGAGTTGACTCGCGTTGTACGTGTCTTCGTCCAAGAGGTTTGGAACGTATTGTTTGAGTGCGTTTTTCGAGTGCCAATTGAGGTCTTCACCGCTGACAACCTCGTTGACGGCAGTCATCGTGTCGCACCCATCGTTGAAACTGCGATGGAGGAGCGTTTCGTATCGTTCGTGTTCGTCGTGGAGCTTGCGCTGCTTGTGCTGAGTGGGTGGGGCAAGATACGCTTTGAGCGTCTTGCACTCCGCACTCATTCTTCAGTAGCGTTGAGGCCCTGTTCGACGAGTTCGGCGTAGGCGAAGTCCATTCGCAGCCCGTTCTCTCGGGAGTACTCTTTCACACGTTCGTGGAGGTCGCTTCCACGATCGATGGCAATATCAACTCGCATCCGTTATTCAGTACGTTTTCTCGTATGTTAAATATCCGGGTTGGTGTTGGGTATTCAGAGTGCTGTCACTCGTGGTTTGCGCAGTCAAGTGACGCGATTCACGCCCGCCGTGAACGGCGGGATTCTCTCGCTGTTTCAAGATAGTACACCGGAATCAGGCCGAACGCCACCGCCGAAGCGTCGCCGTCACGCAGTCGTACCATTCGAACCTCGGCTACCTCGGGCTGCCGCTGGTCGCCGCGACGTTCAGCGACGATGTGACCGCCATCGCGAGCGTCGTGCTCGGCATCGTCTCGCTGGCGCAGGTGCCGCTGACGGTGCTCGTGCTCACCACCGTGAACGACGCCGACGCGTCGGTCCGCGAGGAACTGCGGAAACTCGCGACGAACCCCGTGCTCGTGGCGCTTGTCGCCGGCCTGGTTGTCGGGTCGGTCGGGCTCACGGTCCCCGGGCCGGCGACAGCGGGTCTGGACCTGCTGGGGACGCTCGCGCTCCCCATCGCGTTGCTCTGCGTCGGCGCGTCCCTGGACGTCGACCTGCCGAACGTCGACGTCGGGGCGACCGGCTCCGTCGTCGCGCTCAAAATCGTGCTGATGCCCGCGATCGCGTGGGCGACGTTCTCACTTTTGGGTGTGGACACCGCGACGTTCACCGCTGCCGTCGTGATGCTCGGCACGCCCACCGCGGTGTCGACGTACGTGTTCGCCAACGAACTCGGCGGCGACGAAGCGTTCGCGTCCCTGAACGTCTTCCTCACCACGCTGGTCTCGGTCGGAACGCTGTTCGTCCTCATCAGAGCCGTCAGCTGAAGTCCGAGAGAAGGGTTAGTTGCCGTTCGAGCTGCTGGAACTCTCGGATTCGACGCCCATCGCGTCGAAGAGCTTCTGCGTGACTGCTTCCTCGGTCAGCGACAGTAGTGTCTCGCGGTTCTCCTCGGTGGTTTCGATGCCCGTGAAGATGCCGAGCGGGATTTCGGCGGACGCCTGCGTGGAGTGGCCGGCTGCTTCGCCGATGTTCTCGAAGGCGTCGCTGAGCACGCGGCCGATGTTCAGCCGGATGTCCTTCGAGCGCGCGGCCAGGTAGATGGTGTCCTCGACGATGCCGAAGACGGCGGTCGTCGTGATACCCTCTAGGTTCAGGAGTTGAGAGGCGGCCTGCGAGAGCGCGTCCCGGTCGCTAATGAACCCCGCGTTCGAGACGAGGTGGCTACCCTGGACCTCACGGTTGGCGATGGCTTCCGCGAGCACGTCCAGCGTCTCCGGGCTCATGTTCGGGGACTCCACCTGTTCGAGGGTGTCGTGGTCCGCGAACGGGTAGAGGTACGCCGCCGCGGTGAGGTCCGCGGGCGTCGTATCCCGGCGGAAGTCCAGGGTCTCCGCGCGAATCCCGTACAGGAGTGCGGTCGCGACCTCCTGGCTCACCGAGAGGTCGAACTCCTGGATGTACTTCGTGAGAATCGTCGAGGTCGCGGAGACGTTCGGGCGCACGTCCGCGAACTCCGCGTCGAACTCCTCATCGACCTCGTAGTGATCAAGGAAGATGTCGACCTCGCGTTCGAGCGAGACCTCGCCAGCCTTCGCCGGGTCGACGAGTGCGACCGTGTCATAGTCGTCGATGTCGACGTCCTCGTACGGCGTCAACTCGATGTCAAGCAGGTTGACGAACGCGCGGTTCTCTTGGTGGCCGATATCCCCAAAGTAGAGGATATCCGCTTCCACGCCGAGGTGGTCCGCGATGGCGTTCAGCGCGGCCGCCGCGGCGATAGAGTCCGGGTCGGGGTTATCGTGCGTGACGATGGCCAGCCGGCCCTCCGTTCCCTCGATGACCTCCGCGAGCTGGCGGGCCTTGTACTCCAGTTCGCCGGATTCGAGCGCACGCAGCGCCGCGTCTGCAATAACTGACGACGGGTTGATGACGACGTCCGCACCCAACTCCGTGAGTTCGTCGCTGGTCACGGGATCGCTAGCGCGTACGACGATAAACTGGTCGTCGTCACGCCCACGAATGTTCGTAACTGCCGCTTCATTCGCCTCAATATCGGAGGCCAGAATGAGAACAACATCGCGGTCGGCGACGAGTTCCGCAACCTCCTCATCGCGGATGTCCGCGGCCTGGGCGTTCAAGTCCTGGTCGCGCAGCGCCTCTACCCGGGACTCATCGCGATCCACGATGAGAACATCCTTACCCCGTTCGACCAACTCCTCGGCGACCGCGTGGCCGACGCTCCCGCAACCTAGAATGGCATACGAGGACATCGAGGAGATGGTTGCCCGGCTACTCATGATGTCCCGGAATAACGCAGGCCGTCACTTAATGTTCCCGACCTGCTGTCGCTAGCCGAGAGATCTGCTCGTTGGTCGTCTCAGCCGGGTGGTTTCATCCACTGAGCTGTCTCCATGATTGACGCTTGTTGAGTCGAACTGAATTCGACAGCCCGCAGGGGACTGGCATCCCAATTGACCTCCTCCCGCGCCTGAAGGCGCGGGAATCCCACCATGGGATTTCAGGCCGGGCGTGGCCCGACGGTTTCAAGACGCATTCGGTCCACGCGTCGGTTGCTGGGTGTCAGCATCGGCGTGGGTGTCTTGTGGCCCGGTCAACGAGGCCCCATCCGCAGCCGAGTCATTGCCACTCGTGTGTTTTCGTGGGTGGCTCTCTCCACTGCGGTAGCGATCTGCAATATTTATCGCGCCGTTCACGTCTGCTTGATATTCCCCCACCCAGCAGTCGTCGTTCGTACATTTGAACGTCGCCTGCCGGGGACGATATCCGACTTCACTACAAGCGTGGCATTCCTTGGAGGTGTTGCGCGGGTTCACCACCTCGACGGGGATGCCTTTCTCGATGGCTTTGTACTGGATTTGGGCGTGGAGTTTGGCGAACCCCCAGCCGTGAAGACGCCGATTCATATACTCGCCGTAGTCCATCGACTCCCGAATGTACGTTAGATCTTCCAGCACAAGCACGGGGTTCTCGCTGGATTCGGCGTACTCGATGACTTCGCGGGTGACAGTGTGGAGTATATCGTCTATCTGCGCCCACAAGTCCTCACCGTAGGATTCGGGGAGACGCTCGCTTCCGCGTTCTTGGAGGCGTCGTGTGGCGGTGAAGTAGGTTTTGCGGAGCCGACGAACGGTTTTGCCCTCGTCGGCCCACAGTTCAGGAGCGGTCGGAGAACCGTGTTCGTCGCGGTGACACACCGTGACGAGTGAGGCTTCTCCGATGTCCACACCAATCGGCGTCCGTTCCTCGGCGGACGCCTCAGATTGTTCCTCCACGTTGCGGGTAGCGGTGACGTGCAGATACCACGTTCCGTCCCGCTCGAACAGCCGACTCTCACCCATTTCCGCGTCCCCCGCGTTCAACGCTTCCAGCCAGTCCCGTTGGTCGGGATTTGGCTGTGCTGGCATCCAGAGGTGGTAATCCTCGTGGTGGGGGATTTTGACGTACCACTCGATAGCGTTCTCGGCCTTATGATCGAGGCGGAGTCCCTCATTCGTGAAGCGGACAGGGTGGTCGTCGTGAAGTTCGCCCGCGTTGTACGTCGTCGTGAGTTGCGGGACGTACTGCTTGAGGGCATTCTTCGCGTACCCCGAGAGGTCGTACTCAACCACGATATCGTTCGCTTCGGTCTGGGTGGTGCATCCAGCGTCGAACGCCTCCTGGAGGGCTTGCTGGTAGGCTTGTCGTGTTTCGCGGAGCTTCCGCCGTTTGTGCGCGTTCGGCTCCACCAGTTTCAGTTCCAGCGTCTTCGTAAGCTCGGTCATATGTCGACCTCCTCGTGACGCTGAATGTAGTCCTGGATGGTGTCGCTGGAGACGCTACCCACTGTTTCTGCATAGTAGCCGCGTTCCCACCCGATTTTCTCGCCGTCATGGTCGGCGTAGCGGTGGTTGTATTTTCGTGAGGAGATGCCTTTGAACCAGTTGGCCAGCAGTGATGGACTGTGTTTCGGCGGGCTACTGACGAATAGATGGATGTGGTTGGGTTGGACGGTCAGATCTAGGATCTCTAAGCGCTTGTCGTCGGCGATTTCGTGGAGGATGTCTCGCACACGGCTGGCGACCTCGCCTTCGAGTACCGGCTGACGGTACTTCGGCACCCACACTATGTGGTAGTTGAGGTCGTAGGTCGCGTGCCGTGTCGCCTTCATCCGTGTTGTACACTATGGTTCGTCTGCGTCTTCATACATTCGGTAAAGCGTGGGAAATCCAGTAATGGCGGGACATGTGGATTGATGCACTATACCTATCGCTCGACCTCCGACTGAAGACGGAGGTATGCGCTATCGGTCTGAATCAGAACGTATTTGAGTTGCAGCATCGAACGTTGGAATGCGTTGGGCCGGTAGCTCAGTTTGGCAGAGCGACGGACTCTTAATCCGTCGGTCGCGTGTTCAAATCGCGCCCGGCCCGCTTTCTCGAAGACGGATACTGAGTCAGACTGTTAGTGTCTGAACTATTGGTTTACAGGGGTTTCGGGGATTAGTAGGTTCGGGTACACCCGTCGTTTTGGCGTCATTTCGAGTTTGATGCGCGTTCGTCCACTCCCGGGGTTTTCAATTGTCGACTGAGATGGAGGCGGATGTGGGCGTGCGCGATTGATGTAGATGGAGGCTCGTATCTGTATCGCGGGAGAATATTTGTCATTTACAGCCGACAGATTCGATCTTAACTAGCCAGTGTCTCCGTTGAGAACTTGATTGTTATCTGTGAGGAAGGGCTTGGTGTAGACAGGGAATATCTCGAACGTGCCATCGGTATATTACCAGAACCGTTGTTTGATTCCTTCTTACTTCCTAACAGACGGACTGGTAAGATATGACCCTCTTCGACACCAGACACTTAACCCCAAGACAACTATATACGGAATATGACTGTTTCCGGGGGTGAGGAGTCAGAGAGGATGTCGGAAAACGAAGCGCTACGCCGGATGTACCGCATCACTGCGGATACTGAACGCAGTTACGAGGAAAAGGTACGAGACCTTCTCCAAGTAGGCTGCACGTATCTTGACGTGGAAATCGGCTTTCTCACCGAAATTACCGAAGGACAACAGTACATCGTCGAAGCCAGTGGCGACCACGAACTGCTTCAGCCCGGCGAGTCCTGCCCGCTCTCGGAAGCGTACTGCCGAAAGACGATCGAACTCGAGGACGCACTCACCGTCCAACATGCGTCAATCGATGGGTGGGAGAATGACGCCGCCTACGAACGGTTTGGGCTTGAAGCCTACATCGGCGCGAAGGTTGTCCTCGATGACGAGGTGTACGGCACGTTTTGCTTCGCTGATTCAGAGCCACGCGAGAAGCCTTTCTCTCCGATGGAGGAAACGTTCGTCGAGCTGATGGCTGAGTGGGTGAGCTCCCAGCTGTTCCAGCAGCGCGCGACCGAACGCATCAAACAACAGCGCGATCAACTCGAAGAGTTCGCCGGCATTGTCTCCCACGACCTTCGGAATCCGATTAATGTCGCTCAAGGCTATCTCGACTTAGCCGAGAAGACGGGGGACCCAGAGAGCTTCCAGCAGTGCCGGGACGCACTCGATCGCATGAACGAGATGATCGACGAGTTGCTTGTTCTTGCTCGTGAGGGCCAAGAAATCAGCGAGACAGAAACTATCGACCTAGCAGCATTAATTGAAGAGTGCTGGTCGCTTGTCTCAACCCACGACGCAACGATTTCGGTGACGACCAACGCAACGATCAAAGCTGACCGAGGTCGCCTCCAGCAACTCTTTGAGAACCTCTTCCGAAACGCAATCGAACACGGGGGCAAGAATGTGACCGTCCGCGTTGGAACGCTCAGTGCTGAAGACGGCATCTACATCGAGGACGACGGTTCCGGTATCCCTGAAGAGGACCGAAATCAGATCTTCGAGGATGGCTACTCAACCGGCGAGTCTAGTACTGGCTTCGGACTTGCTATCGTGAACCAAATTGTTGAGGCACATGGTTGGGAGGTTTGTGCCACTCACAGTGCTGATGGTGGCGCACGGTTCGAGATCACGGGCGTTACTCTGATAGAGTGCGAGGAGCCTCAGTCGTAGGTCTTCCTCCTGACGGAGTATTGTGCGAGATTCTCCAGTAAGAACGCATGTCTGGGGTTGGTAGCTGACACGCAATATACGAGTTCCGCTGTAATCCATCCAAAAGGCGGTAGTTTTCGTCGGCTGGACGTCTCCTAGTAGTGGCTGTATTTGGAGTGCGTACGCCTGAGATCGGCTAGTAGCCATTCAACTAGCCAGTAGAGCAGATTTGGGAACACCTGCCAGGCGATGCGCTCCCTCTCTGACATACCCATCTCGCCTGCCGCGATATTCGTTGTCACTGAATCACTCACACACCTCAAGGCACTCGACCGTTCGTCCCATGGCCGGAAATAGATAGAAATCTGAAATACCTGTCGTCTATTTGTACACTTGTCGAAACGACTTAACGTCGTCCCCGTCTCTGAAGAACCAGAACACGTTGCCGCTTATGGACCAAGAAAACACACCAGTGGTCCTCGTCGTCGACGACGAGAAGGACCTCGCCGACCTGTTCACCGCGTGGTTGTCGCCCGATTACACCGTGCGGACCGCCTACAGCGGGCAGGCGGCGCTCGATTCACTCGACGACTCAATCGACGTTGTCCTGCTGGACCGCCGAATGCCGGACCTCTCCGGAGACGCCGTTCTAACGGAGGTCCGCGAGCGCGACCTCGACTGCCGGGTGGCGATGGTGACCGCCGTCGACCCGGACTTCGACATCGTCGAGATGGGCTTCGACGCGTACCTCACCAAGCCCGTGACGAACGAGGACATCCACGACGTCGTGGAGACGCTGCTAACGCGCAAACACCACGACACCGCGGTTCAGCGGTACTTTCAACTGGTCACGAAGCGCGCCGCGCTGGAAGCGCAGTACGGCGACGACGCCACCAGCGACCCGAAGTACGAGGCGCTGCAGGCCAAAATTGAATCGCTGGAGCGCGAGACGGACACGCTCGCCAGCGAGTTCGACGACGAGGACTTCGAGGCACAACTCCACCGCATCGAACAGGACGCCGACGGGGACGTCCGTGACGCCGACGGAGGGAGCATCTGATGCCTGGTATCGAGGAACGCGTCTCGACGGGGATCGACGGCCTCGACGCGGTGCTGAACGGCGGGTTCGTCCCCGGGCGGGCGTACCTCGCGCGCGGCGAACCCGGCACCGGGAAGACCATCTTCGGCTATCACTACCTCACGGCGGGCGTCGAGAACGGCGAGACAGTGCTGTACGTCAACCTAGAGGAGTCCGTCGAGGACGTGAAGGCGAACGCGGCCGCGGTCGGCTTCGACCTCGACGACGTCGAGTACCTGAGCCTCACGCCCGAGAGCGAGGTGTTCACCGAGAGCCAGTCGTACAGCGTCTTCGCCGCGGAGGAAGTCGAGGCGGACGCGTTCAACGAGGCCATCGTCGAGCGCATCGAGGAACTGGACCCAGCACGCATCTTCATCGACCCCATCACGCAGCTCCGGTACCTCTCCGGGGACGAGTACCAGTTCCGCAAGCAGGTGCTGGCGCTCCAGCAGTTCCTCGGCGAGCAGGACGGGACCGTCCTGTTCACCTCGCAGGCGACGCCCAACAACCCCGACGACGACATCCAATTCATCGCGGACGGGACGCTCGACCTCGAACGCACGCATGAGACGCGCACGATATCCGTCCCGAAGTTCCGCGGATCCGCGACGCAGGGCGGTGAACACACGTTCCGCATCACCGACGACGGCGTTCGGGTGTTCCCGGAACTCCAGCCCGGCGAGTACAAGCAGACGTTCGTCTCCGAGTCCATCTCCGCGGGCGTCCCGGAACTGGACGAACTGCTGCACGGCGGGCTCGAACGCGGCACGGTCAGCGTCATCAGCGGCCCCAGCGGCGCGGGCAAGACCACCACGAGCACGCAGTTCGTCAGGGACCCACCGCTAAAGCGGTGGGCTTGTCAGTGGACTCCCGGTCTGGCCGATACTCTCGGCAGGCGAATAATCGCCATTCCCGTTTACTGTCCCTGACTTCAGCGCGACCTGACAATTCGCGCGTCCAGCCCCAGACTTGAGCCAGTGCTGGACAAGTCGCCACCCAATATTTCGGGCGGCATTATAGTCGCTATGAAGTTCCTTCCCACACTTCAGACACGCAAACTCATCCCCACGACGATTCTCCTTGTGCGTGAATCCGCACGCAGAATGGCTACACCGTCGACTCGTGTACTGTGGGCGGACATCGTCAACAAGAATTCCGTGGTCTTCGGCTTTATAGGCGACAAATTCCTGCAGTTGCTTGAACGCCCACTGCTGGAACTTCTTCCCGTTCGAGATTCGTTCCCGAATCTGCTTCAGGTTCTCAAACGCGATGGCGTCACAGTCGTGGCGCCGCGCTTCACCAACGATAGCGAGGGCAACTCGGTGCAGGTAGTCCTCGCTCCAGTTGCCGAATCGATTGCCGATACGCTTGAGTGTGAGATGAGCCGATCGAGTGCCTGTCTGTTGTAGGGTGCCGCGCTTGCGCTCGTACTCGTCCCGCTTGTGGTTGAGATAGTCTGCGTTGCCGAGGAATGCCCCGGTGCTGGTGACTGCCAGATAGCCGTCGACGTTGAGGTCGACGCCGAGAACCGTTCCGTTCTCGACTGTCGATGTGTCCGTCTCTGGCTCTTGCTGGAAGTTCACGTGCAGGTAGTACGTGTCGTCGCGCTTGTGCAGTGTCGCACTGGATTTCTCCCACTCGTCGCTGTTCCAGTACGTCTCGAAGGGCGTGTTACTCGTGTCTTTGGGGAAGACGTATTCAGCAGTGACGCGCCCGTCAATTGTTGAGAGTGTACAGTGGTCGTCGTTGAACGTGATGGTTCGGCTATCGTAGACGATCACGGAGCCGCGGAACGTGGGCTTGCTGATCGGTTGATCTTCCTCGAAGTAGAGTTCCTTGCAGGAATCGAGGGCTTCTGCTGCAAGCGATCGGGCGGCTTGGACGTGGTTGGCGACGAGATCGGTTTGCTCGCGAACGTCGTCATACGTGGCGTCGTTCAGCGTATTCTTGTTCGTCTCGATGTTTGCCGGGTTGGTACTCCAGCCGCAGTCTGCGACGTGTTGTGCTGCGTGGCGGAACTGCTCGAACGTCTCATCGAGGAGCGTATCTCCGTCCGCAAGGACGTCAAGTTTCACCTCACAGTTCCGGTTCAGCACGTAATTCACATTTAGTCAAAATACTATTTAATAGTATTGACTCTCGATTGGGAGTCGGCCTGGCGGTACCCGTGGGTCGTGTCCCGAGAGAGTCGGCTTCCTCCCACGGCTAAAGCCGTGGGTTTCCGCCTCGAAATTCTATGAAGGAGGCCGCGGGCCGCGGCGAGCGCTCGGTCGTCTACCTCTTCGAGGAGAGCCGAACGACGTTCCTCACGCGCTCGGAAGCCGTCAACATCCCCGTCGAGGAGATGGTCGACCGCGGCACGCTCGCCATCGAAGAGATGGACCCCCTTGACTTGACGCCCCAGGAGTTCGCGAGCATGGTGCGCGAGGAGGTCGAACAGCGCGACACCGAAATCGTGATGATCGACGGCATCAAGGGGTACAAACTCGCGCTCGCGGGCGACGACGAGACGCTCGTGCGGCGGCTGCACGCGCTCGGCCGCTACCTCAAGAACATGGGCGTGACCATCGTCTTCGTCGACGAAGTCGGCCACCTCACGGGCGACTTCCAGCCGACGGAGGTCGGTATCAGCTACCTCGCGGACAACATCGTCTTCCTGCGCCACGTCGAGGTCGAGGGCGAACTCCGGAAAGTCATCGGCGTGCTCAAGAAGCGCACCAGCGACTTCGAGCGGACGCTGCGCCCCCTCGAGATAACCAAACACGGCATCAAAGTCGGCGAACCCCTCACGAATCTGCGCGGCCTGCTGACCGGGACCCCGGAATTCGTGAACGACGGAGCGTCGGATTCCTAACCCCGCTATGTCGGGCCCCCACACGGAACAGCAGTCCGAGGGGGTCTTCGTGGACGACGAACCGCTGTGCATCGGCGCGGTGCTCTCACACGACCAGAACCGCGCGCTCCTCACGGAGTGGCTCGACGCGACCTACGACGTGCTCACGCCGGCGACCGAGGGCGTCACGTTCGATGACGTCGCCGAGCGCGCGGACCTGCTGTTGCTCGACGAGGGCGCCTACGACAGCCACGCCGACTGGGTCGCCGCCTACCGCAACCGCGAGGAGTCGCTGTTCTGTCCAGTATTGTTGCTCGTGTCCAACGACGACCTGCGCACCGCCGCGGACGTCTGGTCGAGCGTCGACGACGTCGTCTCCGTGCCGGTCCAGAAGGCAGTCCTCCACGCTCGCATCCGCGGGCTGCTGTCGCGGCGCGGCCTCTCCCGGGAACTCGCCGCCAGCGAGGACCGCTTCCGCACGCTGTTCGAGACGAGCCCCGACCCCGCGATAGTCGTCGACGCTGACGGGTTCGTCGTGGACAGCAACGCCGCGTTCCGCTACCTCGTCGACGTCACGGGCGAGTGCCACGGTCGCCCGCTGGACGCCTTCGACGCGTTCGACCCTGCGTCCGTCGAGGAGATGCGTGCGTCCCGGCATGGCGACCGCGACGAGTCGACGGTCATCCCCGTGCAGACGGCGACCGAACGCCGCTACGTGGAGTGCAACGGGAACGACCTGGACACCGAGCCGGGCCACCGGATTCTCATCCTCCGGGACGTCACCGAGCGCATCCACCACGAGCGGGAGCTCCAGCGGCAGGTCGACCGGCTCGACGAGTTCGCGGGCGTGCTCGCCCACGAGATGCGGAACCCGCTGGGCATCGCCTGCGGGTGGCTCGACCAGGCCGAACGCACGGGCGACCCGGAAGCCTTCGAACGCGTGGAGACCGCTCACGAGCGCATGACCGAGATGATAGCGGAGCTCCTCCAGCTCGCCCGGCAGGGCAGCGTCATCGGCGAGCGGTCGTCCGTCCCGCTGGCGGGACTGGTCGCCGACTCGTGGGCCAGCGTGACGACGGCGGACGCGACGCTCCACGTCGACTCGGCGCTGACCGACCGAACGGTGTCGGGGGATCCCGCCCGCATCCAGGAGGTGTTCGCGAACCTGTTCCGGAACGCCGTGGAGCACGGCGGCCCGGGCGTCTCCGTCGAGGTCGGGGTGACCGACGACGGGCGCGGTGTCTACGTCGCCGACGACGGCCCCGGGCTGGCCGGCGTCGACCGCGGCCAGTTGTTCGAGTCCGGGTACACAACCGCCGATCACGGCACCGGATTCGGGCTCGCCATCGTGAAGCAGATTGCGGACGCGCACGGCTGGACGGTCAGCGCGACCGACGCCGACGGTGGCGGCGCGCGCTTCGAACTCCGTGGCGTGCTGGACGGCGACGATCCGTCCGTCGAACGCGCGTAGTTTTAAGCCCCCGTCGGACGTCGTGGGGACCATGTACCGCGTGCTGGTACCGGTCGACGACGACGTAGATCGCGCACTCGCGCAGGCTCGATACGTGGCGAACCTGCCCGACGCCGCCGAAAGCGTCGAAGCTATCGTACTGTTCGTGTTCACTGGGGACTCCGAAGATCTCCCGGAGGACGTCCAGCAGTTCAAGTCCGCGAGCCGCATCCAGTCGGTGCGGCGCGCACAGGAGTTCCTGGAGGACGCGGGCGTCGACGTCCAGGTTCGGGACGACTCTGGGGACACCACCGACGACATCATCGCGGAAGCCGACGAGTACGACGTCGACGCCATCGTGCTCGGCGGGCGCAAACGCTCGCCCGCGGGGAAGGCCATCTTCGGCAGCGTCACGCAGTCGGTCATCCTGAACGCTGACCGCCCGGTCGTCGTGACCGGCGAAGAAGCCTAAGCGCGGCCCGCTCCCGCTCGAAGGACCGCGACCATAACGCATTTTTCCGAGCCGTCGCATCCCCCAGACATGGCGTTCGAAACGTACGAATGCCAGACGTGTGGCGACGACTTCAAAGCGTTCGAGGATTCGAAAGCGGCCGCCAACCAGTATTGTAGTCCGCGTTGCGAAGTCGACGGAAAAGGACTCTGAGCGGCCAGCGCGGCGCTGGCTACGTTACTCGTTCTGCGGGCTGTAGTTGGGTGCTTCGTCCGTAATCATCACGTCGTGAGGGTGGCCTTCGGTCTGGCCCGCGGCGGAGACGCGGACGAACTCCGCGTCCGCTTTGAACTGCGGGATGGTTTCGGCGCCGACGTAGCCCATGCCGGACTGGATGCCGCCGACGAGCTGGTGGAGTTCCTGGGAGAGCGGGCCCTTGTAGGGGGTCGCGGCCTCGACGCCCTCGGGGACGAACTCCTCGTCCTCGTCTTCTTCCTTGAGGTAGCGGTCGCCGCCGCCGGACTGCATCGCGCCGACCGAGCCCATGCCGCGGTACTGCTTGTACTTCTTGCCGTTCATCGTGATGACGCGGCCCGGGGCTTCCTCGGTGCCCGCGAAGTACGAACCGAGCATGACGGCGTCGGCGCCCGCGGCGATTGCTTTCGCGGCGTCGCCGGAGTACCGGATGCCGCCGTCCGCGATGACAGGGACGTCCTCGGGGTGGGCGACGTCGGCGACCTCGGAGACGGCCGTAATCTGGGGCATGCCGGCGCCCGTGACGACGCGCGTGGTGCAGATGGAGCCCGGCCCGATGCCGACCTTGATGCCGTCGGCGAAGTCGACGATTTCCGCGGCGGCCTCGCTGGTGCCGACGTTCCCGACGACGACGTCGGCCTCAACGGTTTCGCTGATTTCGCGCGCGGACTGGATGACGTTCTTGTTGTGGGCGTGCGCGCAGTCGATGAACAGCACGTCGGCACCGGCGTCGTCGGCGGCGGTCGCGCGGTCCTCCTCGAAGGGACCGACAGCGACGCCGACACGCAGGTGGCCTTCCTCGTCGCGAGCGGCGTCCTCGTGCTCGCGGCGCTCGAGGATGCCCTGCATCGTGACGAGGCCGACGAGGCGGTCCTCGTCGTCCACGAGCGGGACGCGCTCGATCTTGTGCTCGTACATGAGTTCGAGGGCGTCGCGGGCGTCGACGTCCTCGCTGGCGGTGATGACCTCGTCGGTCATCGCCTCGCGGACCGTGTCGGACTCGCCGACCTCGAGGTACGGGCGGATGTCCGTCCCGGAGATGATGCCGAGCACGCGGTCGTCGTCGTCGACGACGGGCGCGCCGGAGACGCCCTCGTGGCTCATCATGCGGTCGACCTCGCTGACGGTCTGCTCGGGCGTCGCGGTGACGACGTTCTCGCGGTCGATGACGAGTTCGTCCGCGCGCTTCACGCGCTCGACTTCGGCGGCGGTCTCCTCGACGTCCATGTTGCGGTGGAGGACGCCGAGCCCGCCCTCGCGGGCCATCGCGATGGCGAGGTCGGACTCCGTGACGGTGTCCATCGCCGCGGAGAGAATCGGCGTGTTCAGCGAGACGTTCGTGGAGACTTGTGTGCTGACGTCGGCGTCGTCGGGTTCGACGCGGCTCTCCGCGGGGCGGAGGAGCACGTCGTCGAAGGTCAACGCCTCTGGAACGCGGAGTTTCTCGGAGAATCGGCCGTCCGTTGAAGGGTCGTGCGCCATGTAAATCGTCGCGTCGCCGGTGGCAAAAACGTTCCGAGATTGGGCGAACGTGCGTGAACCACTCCCGTGGCTACCCCAGTCCCAGCACGTCCGTGTATCGCCGCCGCAGTATCCCACGAACGCACAGCGAGTACGGATTCGACCGACGAACGTCAGAATTTCCCTACGTGTATCGTCGTATTTCCGACCATCGTCAACGAGTTCCGACGGACAGTAGTTCGGTACTTAAAGACAGGTTTTGGTCCGCTATCACATGCGGCCGTCTCTCACGCAATCTTTATGCATCCGACCCTAATGGTTGTACATATGGACTCCATCAGTCCCGAGGCAGTGCGTACCGCCGGTAACCACACCGTCGACTCCGCCGCACGCACATTTTTCGGCAAACTGATGGACACATTCTGGCTCGGAACGCCGGCACTCGCGCTCTCGACGCCGCGCGCGTCCCCGCATCGCCGGGCCAACCAAAGTTCGTCTAGGTTAGGCCGGTAGTTCATGAGTAGCTCACGCCACCCCGTCGCCCTCCGCCTAGAGCAACGCGTAGGCGGCGACACGCGGCTACTCGCGACCGTCATGCTGCTCCCGCTCGTGGACGGCATCTTCGCCGCCCTCGTGCTCGCGGGCGAACTGGACACCTACATCGGCATCGCCCAGATTGGGCTGCTCGTCTTCGGCGGGAGCGCGACGCTCGCGGTCATCCTCGCGGAGATGGACGAGGACCCGCGCTCGCAAGCCATCACCGTCCTCGTCGTCGGCACGCCGCTAATACTCGTCGCCGCCGCCGAGGCAGCGCTCGCGCCCACCATCGCGACCGTCGTCGACATCCCGACGTTCGAGCGCTTCGCCGCCATCGTCATCCTCGCCATCGCCGCAAAGACCGCCAGCTCCACCATCGGCGACTACCTCCCCTCCCCCAGCATCATCATCGGCCTCGGCTTCGTCGCAAGCGTCCAGCCCGCGGGCGCCGAACTCGTGTTCAAGTCCGACCCCGTGTTGATGCTGCGCGCCGCAGCCGCCGGCGGCGTCGCCGTCGGCTTCGCGCTCGCGGTCGTCGCACTCCAGCCGTACCTCCGCCAGGTCGTCGACATCGACCGCTTCCGGTTCGGGAGTGCCGTCGCGCTCGGCACGCTCGCACTCTCCGTGTTCGGGCTCGTGCCCTCGCAGGCGCCGCTGGTCGTCTTCGCCGTCGCCGGCCTCCTCGCGTTCGACCCCGAGGAAGCCGACGTCGACACCCCAGATGTCCCGCCAGCCGCCGACGACGGCCCCGACGGCGCAGCCGCACCGGCCGCGACGCCCGACGGCGGCAGCGACCCCGACGACGACGAAGCCGCCTACGGCTACCCCGGCGAAGACGGCGCCGAAGAACGCGCGCCCTGGCTGTGAGGTAGCGAGGAGAAGTCTTTAGCCGCCCGCGGCCGTCCCGCCGGTATGTCCGACAACCGCGTCGTCGAAGGCCGGATGGTCACCCCGAAGAAGCTCGCGGAGCTCGTCGAAGGCGAGTCCGTGATGGACGCAGAACCCATCGAGGACGCCGACCGCGACTGCCCCGAGTGCGGCGGCGACGTCCTCTCGGTCGGCTACATGCCCTCGGTGACGGAGTTCGTCACCGGCTACAAGTGCCAGGACTGCGAGTGGAGCGCCCGCGAAGACTAGCGACTCCAGCGCACGTCTTCTATTTCGTCGCCGCTCGCGATTACGTGCCCGACCACTTCGCCGTCCCCGCAGTCCTGGACGTCGATTCGCTCGTAGGCGTCCGCGACGACCTCGCGGAGGTCCGCGTCCAGCGCCTCTGCTTCCTCGACGCCGAGTCGCATCTTCCCGCCGATTTCCCGGACCACGATGGGGTACTCGGTCATGCCCCCGGGTTCGCTCTCAACTCGGAAAGACCAATCGCTACGCGAGAACCTCGTAGTGCGCGACTGTCTCCTCGTAGCGCGCGAGCAGCTCCTCCGCGCGGTCGAGAACGTGCGCGGTCTCGTAGTCCTCGCCCGCGAACGCCTCGATTGCGTCCCACGACGCGAATCGCGCGATAGTCACGAACTCTACCTCGTCGCCCGCATCGCGGCGCAACACCTCGAAACTCTCCAACGCGGGAATGTCGCGTTTCGCGTCCGGGAACACGGTCTCGGTCACGAACGCCTCGTACTCGTCGGCGTCGGCGGGCTCGGTCCACCCACGCCACACGCGTGCAATCACGCCCTCGAATACGGACGGGTGGCCCTTGTCGGTGGTGACCTGAGACGCCGAATCGAAACGCACTTAGGACAAATCACCGTACGAAGGAACGCGAGGGGCTGTGGCCAAGCCAGGGATGGCGACTGACTCCAGAGGCCACGCGCCCGGGACGAAATTCCAGACTGGTATACCGAGCGGCCGACTGATCATCGGTCCGCGACGACGACCCTCTGGAGTTCCGAGGCGCACCGGAGATATCAGTCGATCGGGGGTTCAAATCCCTCCGGCCCCATACCCTTACTTCCGACACACAAAACCGCCAGACATCGGTGCGTCTGGTGTTTTCAAGACGTAGAAGGTCGACCGGTTGCATGAGCAACTCCGGCACGCGACGAAGGGCAAAACCATCACAAAAGGTACAGCCAACCTCGAGTCGGTGAAATACCGAACCGGGGCACCCATAATCCTCTCTGGAGAGCAAGAGGTCCAAGAGTCGGCCGTCCGCCGGCGCTCGGTCCTGGTGAACTTTACTACCGGCTCAACAGCGGACGAGTATCGTGGCGCCTACAATCGGTTGCGGGACCACGAGTTGTGCCAGTACGCGATCGCCTATTACAAATGGCTCACTGGGCAAATAACTCCCAGCAAAATCCGAGAGGCCTGGGCCGAAGCTGACGATTTCGTCGACGAAGCAATTACAGCAGATATCGGCGAATCGGAGCGGAACGGACTGATAACAGTCTGTGTCGGGATGAAGCTGTATCAGTCATTTGCGGCTGATATGGGAGTCGATTCCGGCGAACTGCCTAGTGTCGAGGATCTCATCGCCGGGCTCGAGCACGTCGTCGAACGGATCGGCCCGGACGGTCACCGCCGGGAGCACGTCGACGACTACGTCGAGCTGGTAACTGCGGTCGCTCAGGACGACTACCTCAGCGAGGGTGAGCACTACAGAGTCGTGAACAGCCGAAAATGGGGTAAAGAGTGCTTATCGCTCCATCTGCCGAGCGCTTACCCGTCCGTCCGGAGGTACATCCAAGATTTCAATCTCGATGAGACGGTCCTCAGCAAGCGGGATTATCTCGATAATTTCCGTGACAAGATGGGAGAAGATGAGAGCTACGTACTGGATGTCAACCGCAAAATCAACGGGCTCGAGAACGGCTCAAAAGCCGTATATCTCGACATTCGGTCGGCCGACGACCTACTCCAAGGATTCCAAGCGGCTGCGTTCATCGATGTCGACGACTCCGAGACCGACGATGGCAAAGAGGCCGACACTAACGCCGCCGAGCCGAGTCAGACGCCGATCACGAATATACTTGAGGAGACCGCAACAGCGACCATCCCGAAGCCCGTCCAGGGGATGGTCTCTGAATCGGGCGTCTCCAAGATCCGCGACGGGACCAAGATCAAGCTTGTCGCGGGTTTCGACGTCGTTGATGTGATTGACTGGGACGGTGACCACGATCTCGAGCAGTACGTTGGGAAGACAATCCAGATTGTGCGGGCTCAGGCCGGCGAGTACGACGGCGACAAGCAGATCGAGTTATCCCCCGGGTCCGAGATCAAAGTCGTTGAGGAGCCGACTGAGGGCGGACAGACGGGATCGATGACGCGGCCGACGACGACGAGCCGACTCAAGCGGAGCGGATTGACGACGTCCGGACGGCGGTCGGCGAGATGGCTCCAGTCGGCGACGGTGCGCTCTCCGCAGCACTCTCGGACGACTACGCGCCGGACAAGGTCCAGGCGACGCTCGAGAAGGTGGCCGAGCAGGGTGATATCCACGACCCCGACGGCGACGGCTGGAGGCCGACGTAACGATGTCCAGCAATCCCGCCCGCTACGACAACTGAAGCGATCCTCACTGGTTCAGGGCCCACCAGCGGGAACTGTCGAAGCTCCCGGATCCGAGCTGTCGGTGGCGGTGGTAGGAGGTAGCCGTTAGTAAGCCGATCCTCGAGCAGGCTAAACGCCGGGGCGTGACCCGTCCAGTAGGTGGCGGTAAGCGGCTCTGGCGTACGGAAGAATCTGCGTGGGATATGCTCCGGCCGGTTATCGACGAAGACAGCGCAGAAATGAATCATCAGGCGACGATAGAGATTTACCAATAGGTTCGGGTGTGCGAACCCCTCCGGTTCGAGTCTCTGGTATTCCGGAATATAATCACCAATAAATCGCGGTGAAGCTCACTTCCAGATACCACTCGTCATCTTTTTCCTCAGGATGGAGATCATCAAAGTTGGATGCCAGAATCTTGTCGATAAGATCACTACGTTCTGTACGGCTCAGCTCGTAAGTGTATCCACGGTCATCAATCTCCTGCTCAAGTTGATCCAGCGCATCTTCGATACCTTCGAGTCGAGTCGTCGTTTTTCCAGTGTCTTGTAGAGTTGTATCTACTACGTCGCCGACGGGGCCCTGTTCAATATCGAGGTCGGCCTTATCCTGCAAATCTTCGATAAACTTCTCTAACCGAGGCCGTAGCTGGATCTGACTCTGTTGCTTATTGCTTTGGTCTGAATCCGGAATCTCAAACGCTTCCGGGAGATCGTGAACTGAGTCACCAAGGTCCGAGTCAATAGAACTGATTACGGATGCCAGCTTAATCGGCATCCAGTCACCCATAACTTCACCGTGTTCTAATCGGCAATAAACACTGTACTCATCATCTTCAAATAAAAATCGTGTTTCTTCTTGCCAGAATTTTTCAGAGTTAACGAATCCTACTATATTTAGTCGATCATAGTCAATATTATGCTCTGATGCATATTCTTTAGAGACAATTTTCGGCGTGTCATCCTTAACTACGACACCGTAGTTCTTTACTTCACCTACAATCAGTACATCACAAAGCCGGTTAGTTGAGACGTCTGCTTGCTGAAGGTGTGTCTACAACCCAGCAAGCAGACGGTGAAATCCACGAGGACCAGCTTCTTAACTTCCTCGTCAACGCTCTTGACGAG
>NZ_JAJJZH010000011.1:0-99005 GCF_021029015.1 Halobacterium sp. KA-6 | reverse complement strand
GCGATGCCGTGCGAGCGCTGGGCTGGTATCGACAGTTCCGTGAAATTGTCTTGATGTTCGCCATCATCAACATCGAACCGCTGTGTGAGCCGCTATAACCGTGACTCAACATCTATTCAACACAGCATTCCAGTCCACGCTCTCGATGTGGCGGTAGGCGTACTGGACGGCCGCCGCCTCAACTGTTACCGCGGGCCGTGACAACGTACTCGTGGCGGTCGTCGTTTCGGTCGTCGATTCAGTTGTTTCGTCTGGGGTGGTGCTAACACAGCCAGCGAGACTGACGGCCGCGAGCGTGCTGAGATAGGTGCGCCTGGAGGGCATCACAGGAAGCTTCGTCGGTACCGGTAAATGTTTTCTCCCCCAGAAAGGCCGTATTACCCACCGTTACCAGCCGGTATCGGGTGAATTGTGAATATAGGCTGGCGCCACTCGTTCTATTGGTTTTGCCAACTAGTGGTCCGGGTTGCTGGCTATGGGTGGCGTTCAAACAGTAACTATAACTTAGTTAGTTGAAGTATGGCGAATAATGCCGGTGTTTGAGGCGACCGCCGCAGTTCTGCTAGATGGCGTTGCGGTCCTCCTCTTGGGCTGGACAACGTGGACTGTACTGCAGGCCCGAGAGCACGCCAGTGCATGGATGTTCGCGGTCGCTGTTGGGACGATGGCATGCTGGGCGCTCTTTTCGCTGCTCGCGGAGTCATCGAGCGCGCTCGGCGTCTCCGTAGTCGGTGATATTGCGACGTTCGGCCAACTCGGGTGTGCCCTCCTCCTACCCGGAACCTGGACGGTTTATGCGCTCGGCTACACTGGCCGTGGAACCGGACTGACGCGGTGGCGAGTTGTCATGTTCGCGGGGATCGCCGCGCCGGTCGTCCTGAGCGGGGCAGTTATCGCCGCTGGGCTGCCAACCACCACGATTGAGCGGCTCGTCGCGTCGCTTGCAGGGACAGCGATTCTGACGCTGCTCATCCTCATCGTGTATGCAACGTATCTGTTAGTCGATCTCGGCTGGAATCACGCCCGCGTCTCGAAACACCAAGTGCTCGTGCTGTCGCTTGCCGTTACCGCACCATATCTCGCCGGCATGCTCGGTGACGGCCACCCTGCCGCGAACGGGGTCACAGTCGGATTCCTCACCGCGGGTGGCCTGTTCGCAATCGCAGTCCGTCGCTATCCGGTTCTGACAGTGTTCCCAAAAGCAGAGCATATCGCGCGGACACGCGTCGTCGAAACACTCCAAGAAGCCGTCCTCGTCCTTGACTGGGACGACCACGTCCTCGACGCGAACGGGACCGTCGGGCAGGTCTTCGACCAGCCGCCCGCATCACTAATCGGCCAGCCAGTACAAGCTATTGCAGACGAGTTTGCACAACTGGATCTTACGGTCGGCACCACCGGGGCCAGCACGCTGCAAACCACGAAGGGACGGCGACGATTCCAATACAGCGTCTCCGCCGTCGAAGACGACGCCACGCAGGTCGCGAAAACGGTGCTCCTTCGGGACGTCACCGATCAACAGACACGAGAGCAACGCCTCGCCGTCCTCAATCGCATCCTACGACATAATCTCCGCAACAAACTGGATATCGTCCTTGCCCACGCCGAACAAATCGACGACGACACACTTCGATCAGGCGTCCAAGAGAACGCCGAGGACCTTGTCGTGTTGAGCGAGAAAGCGCGAAAAGCCGAAGACGTCATGCAGGACAGTCTTGGGCCGCCGGAACGGACTAATATCACGGCACTCGTGACAACGGTCGCAGCCGAATTTCGCGCGGAGTACCCGGCGAGCGAGATTGACGTTACGTGTCCTGAGGAATGCCTCATCGAATCGTATCCGGCGCTCCTTCGTGAGGTGCTGGCAGAACTGATCGAGAACGCACTTACACACACGGACCGGTCGACGCCACGCATCGAAATCACCGTCAATATCGATGCCCCAGCAGTAGAACTCACGGTCACGGACAATGGCCCCGGCATCCCGGAACGCGAGCGGCAAATTCTGACTGAAGGAGCTGAGTCACAACTCAAACACAGCCGGGGTATTGGCCTCTGGTTCGTGAACTGGGCTGTCACCCAACTCGGTGGAACCCTCTCTTTCGGAGACCGCGACTCTCAAGGAAGCACCGTTACCGTTCGACTCCACGAGGTTTTACTCGAAGTTGATCGCTGAAGTTAGAGAGGAAAATATCGCCCCTCCGGGTTCCCGATCTGAACGCTAAGGCCGTCGTACCTCGTGGGCCATAACACATACTTGTTGGCTCTACAATTCTTTGAGTGTCGCCGGCCATTCCCACTGTCAGTGACGCGACTACATGCCCCCTGTACTCGCGTATCGGCCGGCGACTACTTACGAATGCGGTGCCGGGCTACTACCGTTCTCTCGGTAGTTCCCTGAACGCATTCCGGCTAGCTCGCGAGCCTGAAACCACCTAGTGTCGATATCCCGCGGGCAACCGTCGTCAAACGCGTGACGGAACCCCGGTTTTAGTGAATACAGGCGGTAAGCTCCCTTCCTCAAGGGGTCACCGAAGGCGGCGAGTGGCAGGGGCAGTTCACAGTTCAGTAGTTCCGGTTTGGTTGCGGAGTTGGGTGTATGCTTCTGCAAGGATGCCGAGCGTGAGTAGTGAGACAGGGAGTGCGATAATGCCGGAAACGAGCGTACCCAATGATTGGCCGGCGACGGCGGTAATCGCGATTCTTGTGCCGACGGACAGGAGGCTGGCGAAAATCCCAACGACGACGAAGAGGACCAGTAGCAGGCCGAAGAGGCGCAGCCAGTTGCCCCGCGTTAACGTCCAGCTGTCGCGGAGTGCGGCGATGAAGTTCTCGTCTTCGACGGTGATATAGACGATCATGAAGAGGAATGCGATGTAGGCGATGATTCCTGGGATGACGAGGAGGATGGTTCCGAGGGTGACGAGGAAGCCGAATGCGATACTGCCGAGGATTGAGTTAACGAGGACGTAGACGATATTTCGTGTGACGCTCTTGTGAAGCACGTTGTTGATTTTCAGAGGGCGGCGTCGAGAGCATGTTTGAGTGCTTCGTCACCAGGTTTTCTGTAGAGTTCGCGGCGGAGCTGAAATGCTCTGAGATACGGTGTTAGCTTGTCTTTTGACACTCCTCGGTGGGGCGAGAGCCACCGTCGCGTCAGCGACGCGTGGCTCTCGCAGGTGTTGACGTGGATGTCGCCGTCGGCATATTCGCCGTCGCCGTGGACGACGTATTTGCGGGTGAATGCGTCGTCTTTTTCGAGCGGTTCATACGCTCGAAATCCGTCCGTATAGACGGTCAGCGACTCCTCGTTGTGGTCAGCAAGCAGGAGTCGAATGGTCGATTCATCAGCGGATTTCGCTGGCACGACGTACCGGTCGCCCGAACCACGATCGGCCAGCGTAAACACCGGCGGTTTGTCGCCGTCGTACGATCCTCGGCCACGTGTGGACAGGCCACGCGAGCGCGACTCCTGGTCGCGCTCGCGGCCTTTCAGGCCGGCCGAGACGTACACTTCGTCGATTTCGACCGGTCCAGACAGTGTGATCGAAGGCGCGTCGAGCGCCTTGGCGAAGCGCTCGACGCGCCGTCTCACCGTTCGGTAGGAACAATCAAGCTCCGCCTCGATTTGCCGAATACTCGTGTTAAACCGTAAGAATACGTAGATCGTGAAGTACCACTCTTTCAGTGAGAGTTTCGAGTGGGCGAAAATCGTGCCGGTTTTATCGTTGAACGTCCGACCGCAATTCTTACACAGATACCGTTGATACACCCGATAGCTGCCGTTTCTGACCGTCAGGTCAGAACGGCAGCGGGGGCACTCGACACCATCACGCCAGCGAACCTGTTGCAGCAGGTCCGCTGCAGCCGATTCCGACACGAATCGGTTTATCGGGAACATATCGGGCACCGCTAGCGCGGTGCCCTTGCCCTCTTCGACTTTCAGCCCCAGCTCTCGCTATCAACAATCTACTTCGCAAGAGCGTCGTGTGAAGTATTCCTGGGGGATGGAGTTGGTGTGGCCGTTGACGAACGTTCGGAGCGCGACGATTGTAAGGTATTGAAGCGCCAGCAGCGAGAGGACTGCACCGACAACAAGGAGGGCGAACGGTGCGCCTACTGTCGGCAGACCAAGCTCGCTCGTGGGAATATCCGTTGTGTCAATCCAGGAGACAAAGGCGCTATAGAACGCTATCTGCCAGATCGCACCGAGGACGACGTATCCAAGTATTAGTTTCAAGCCGTTTCGATTGGCGACGCGGCGAACTCCATTAGTGAATGCCGAACCGATATTCAAGGGCATTAGTTCGTACTTTCGCTGCAACCTCAAAATACATGGTGGGCTATTTCAGCACTAGAAACAGCCCCCAACCCAGACGCACTCGTTAGCTTCGGGTAGCGTGAATTGTACGTGTGTCGCGAGTGCTATTCAAAAGAAAACCAAGGCGGATTCCCCGCCCCACCGTGGGCGGAGAGGAAGCCGACACTCACTGCATCATACCAGTCCTTTAGTGAATGGCACCCCACTAGTCTGGTAGTGGTCGGCGGCCAACAGTTGTCGCCGGTCACGGGCCGCGGTCAACCGGCCCCGAAGTCAGGGATGCCGACCCGTGAACGCCCGAAAACCCTTCGGGTATGACGCGGTGAGTCCACTGACAAGCCACGGGCCACCGTGCCCGTGGCAGTTGACTCGTGTTGAGCGTCCCGCTCTTCGTGGTCAAGTCGTCCGTGAAAACACCTACTCTTTGCAGTAATGCGTTCTCACGAACCGCTGTGGACCGTGCCAAGATTGGGCGTTGTCGTGTTGAGACTGTCTCACGAGAACGTCGCCGGCGGGGATGAGTTGCTGGTCCTCTCAGGGGAGCTGTGACGAGGCTCCGATAACGTCGTATCCGATGGCAGGCGATTTTCTGGAGGGCCGGCGACACTGCTGGATTATGGCGGAGACAAAATAACGGTAATGCAGCGTTTCCCAGTCAGAAATTCGTGAGGACTACGACCGGTACGTGTTTCGCTCGGACGACCGGTTAACTGTTCGTCGTCCGGAGTTCGTCGATCCGGGGTGCGTCACGGATGCCAGCGAAGAGAACGAGGATTGCGAGGGTATCGCCGTTCGGGATTGGACTGTCACCGGTACGCAATTGTACTGAACCGATCTCTTCTGACAGCCACGTCTGGCCGTCAGAGATCGCCGACTGGTGGAGCCAGGCTGGCGGCCCGGACACGACTAGCAGCCCACTGGTTGCAGCATCCAGCGGGCAATCAAACGTCAACCGCCCGCGGGTCGCACGCCGAAGCGTCGTTTCGACCGCCTTGATCGCTGCGACTTCATCGACCGTCTCGTCGCGTGCCCCAACGAGTCCGCGAACGCGGCCGAGCAGCGACGATGAATCCGCCTGGCTGTCGAGTGTTTGTTCTGCGTAGCCGATTGTTGCCAGGCCACCTTCGTCAAGCGTCGCGATGATTTCGCTGGCGTCGACGACCCGTTGCCCAACTGAATCCACGCCCGCGGCTTCGCCAGCACTAAACAGCGCGCCAAGACGCTCAGCGAGGGTCTGGTTTAGTTCATCGGCCACCTCCAGAACGTCGTGCTCGGAGTTGAGCCACACGTCATTATCGAAAACAATCTGCGCATCTACCACGCTATCCAGCGACTGCAAGGCGTGTGCTGGATTCTCCGCGGGGACGTCCTCGTGGGCAGCCGGCAACACTGAAACCGAGTACACAGGTCGATCGTACACCGCCTGCAGCTCGTCGGCGAGTTTTGGGGTTGCGACAGACCCGGTTCCGCCGCCGAGTCCAGAAATGAGGAGTATCGCGGCCGCGTCCGAGGTGACTGCTGAATCGACCGCTCGCTGCATCTCCACGAGATCTTCCTCAAGCGCTGCAGCAGCCACTTCGCGATCCCCACCAGTACCGTTCCCGTTCGTCTCCGCTTGGCCGAACAGCTGGCGTGCATCCTCTGGGACGGCCGTTAACGCCGCGAGATCGACGCCGTCCGTGTCCAACACACAGCAGCCGGCGAGATACGATGCTGGCCGAGTGGTATCATCTTGATAGAGTGCATCGACGATGCGGCCACCAGCACCGCCAACGCCGATAGCTACGACGCGCATACTAGGCATGCCGGTAGCCGGCTTGAACTATCTTTCTACAGGCAAGGCCCGCTAAGGACCTCAGAATGATTCCCAGCAGTTCATTCCTCACCGAGAGAGGGATTTAGTGCGCTGACATGCGTCAGTCGGTGGTTTGGACCGTGACATCCATGCTGCCGTCGTCATTGAACGAGACGCGGAGTTCGTCGACGACGGGCTTGTACTGCTTGTGATGGCGGCCTTTTTTCGCGAGTACTGTCTCGGTCGTCACGAGCCCTGCGTCCTGGAGTTTGTTGAGCCGTCGGTATGCGGTTGGGCGGGAGACATCGACGGATTCAGCGACGTCACGACCGCTTTGTGGTGTGTCTGCGATGGCTTCGAACACGCGTCGCGTATATTCGTCACCGAAGATATCGAGGAGTTCTGTCGGGGTGAGATCGACTTCGTCCGTATGCGTTCGTGAGCGAGTTGTACTGGAGGGCTGCCGGTGAACGGGCATACGTCAGGAACGAATTCCCCGCCCCGTGGATTGTCATGCTAGGCATGCAGATGCGCTCGTCGTGAACAGGCGAAGTATGCAGACCGATCAGCTATCGAGAAAGAAATATGTTAAGAGGACTCAGGGACGAACGGCGTGTACGGCGGGAACTATGTCAGATGACGCCCTGGATGCCCTCACGGTTCTCGTTGTGGACGACGAAAAAGAGGTCGCAGACGCGTACGCCCTCCGACTTCGCGGCTTCTGCAACGTCGAAACCGCCTACGGGGGCGCAGACGCGCTCTCCGTCATCGAAGACACGACGGTCGATATTGTCCTGTTAGACCGGCATATGCCCGGGCTATCTGGCGATGACGTGCTCTTGGAGCTCAACGACCGGGAGTTCCGTGGACGCGTGATTATGGTCACCGCGGTTGATCCTGACTTCGACGTCCTGGATATGCCGTTCGACGCATACCTCTGTAAGCCGGTTGACCGCGAGACGCTCCACACCGTCATCGAGAAGCATCGAACGGTCTTGGCCTACGAGCTGCTTGGCGAGTATTTCAGCGCTGCATCCAAGCAAGCCGTTGTGGAGGATGCGACAACCGCCACTGAGCGCGCCGACCACGAAGGGTATGCCCATATCGCCGAACGAACGGCGAATCTCGAACAGCGAGTGCGTCGCCTCCTGCCTGAGGAAGACGTCCTCGACGTGTTCGACTAGCCCGCGGTAAGTGCGGGGCAACTACTCGGCACACCAGACCGGTCAATAGCGAGTCGAAGGAGTGGCACACCACATGGCGAACTCGTCATTCTAGCGCCCCAGCACTGCGTTGTGATGAGTTGACTGTTAGACGCTACTAGGGGAGTTCTGCATGACAGCGCTGAAAACCTCCGTGGTTGGGTGCTGGTTACTCGTAGTCGTCAAAGACTGCGTCGAGAAGCTTGCGTTGGCTCGCTCGGAGATGATGCAGGAGCGTCGACCCCGTAATATCGAGTGAGGCGGCGACTTCCTCCGCGGTACTGCCCCGCGGGGATTCAAAGTAATCCGCGAGGTACGCGGTTCGAAGGACGGTTTCTTGGCGGTCGGTGAGCCGGTCGGTGAGCTCTTCACGGACGTCGCGAGCGCGTACCCCGGGCGTAGTGTCCCGCTGTCGTTTTGCGGCGACGTCAGCATCCACTTCCCGGCTCGCAACCCGCGCGAATCGGCGAAGCTCCCCGTCTTGGGGTAGATCAACGACGACACGCCCGGTTCCCTCCTCGAAGACTGCCTGCTGGACGGTTGCGCCGAACGAGGCCGCAACCAGGAGCAGCGTCGAATCGGTGAGGGTCACTTCGATCATCCCTCCGGAGTCAGCGGCGCGCACGGTTCTGGGGTCGTTCAGGCCAGCCAGCTCGCTGGTTGCCGCCACAACGGTGTCGGGGGCTGCCCCAGCGATCGAGAGGTAGCCGTGGATGGCCTCCTCGTGGGGAACGATTCCGTTCACCGTTATCGTCGTCCCCGTCGCCGCGCTAAGCGCGGCGAGCACTGAGTCGTCGCCCACCTCGAAGGTCACCTCAGTCACGGAGTCAGCGTGCAGTAAGTTCCGGTTCCGGGCAGCCGTCACAGCGAACCCGGCGATTTCCCCGAGGGCTTCGAAGGTGGTTCGTTCGCGGTCGGAGAACGCGGTGGCATGACTCGCGTACACGCCGACGACACCGTGGCTGTCCGCCCCATGTACGAGTGGAATCGCGACTAGTGACTGGATGCCATCCGCGAATCCAGCCCGGCGAATCCGCTCGGGGACGTGCGTGGCTTCGGCGAGTGGGTGCACGACCTCCACTTGGGTGCGCTCGATTGCCCGCTCTTCGGGCGTCTGCTCCCCGGATCCGATCGTGTCACGCACCGCCGCAAACGTCTGCCCGGTATCGCCGGCAACCGCTTGAATTGCCAGCGCATCGCGTCCGAGCTCCCGGTCACCGACCCACGCGAACTCGTACAGGTCGGTCTCGCCGAACGCCTCACAAATCGCCTCCAAGATCGCTTCACGCGACTGGGCGTTAACGAGCTTCGTGACGACGTCCGCGATGAGTTCGTCAACAATCGTTGCTCGGGTTCGTTCAGCACGGAGCTGTTCCGCAGTCTGTGCGTGTGATTGCCGCGCGGTCACATCCTGCACGTACACTGTTGCCCCGGTCTCGACGGGGACAATCGAGACGGCGAGCCAGCCATCGATGGCTGGGTAATACTCTTCGAACTCCGTGGCCGTGATCTCGTCCGCATCGAACATGCGGGGTAGCGTCTCTTCGACCGACTGCGGGTACACGTCGGCGAGTGGCTCACCTGCCACTGAGCCGTTAACGTCGAGCAGGTCGCGTGCAGCCGCGTTTATCTCGCTGAGCGTTCCATCAGCGTCGATTTCGAGCACGCCAATGGGCGCCTGTTGTAGTCGATCATCCATAGCGCAGTCACTCCAGTGGCTGTAGCAAGACGCGGCAGTCGTTGACGGTCATGCGTGGAATCGCACCTCGAAGCGTGCGCCACCCTCTGCAGAGGTAGTTAACGTCAGTTCCCAGCTGTGAGCGCCGACAATCCGGTCAACGATGGCGAGCCCAAGTCCAGCGCCACTAGTTGCCGTCGTATAGCCGGGCGTGAAGACGGCGTCGCGTTCACCACGCGGAATACCAGCGCCGCTATCAGCGACATAGAACCCATCTTCGAGTGGCCCGACGGTGACCGTAATCTGGGAGTGGCTGGTGGCTGACTGCTCGTCATCGGCTCCCCGCTGTTCACCTGGCCGGCCGTGTTCGACGGCGTTTCGAAAGAGATTCTCGAACAGCCGGCGAACGCGATCCGGATCAGCATCCGCTGTCGGCAGCGTCGCCGGCATCACGAGGTCAGCCCCCTGCGTTTCGACGGCAGCCCACGCCTCCGTCGCGACACTCTGGATGGATACCGACTCAGTCGCCGTAATTGCCTCCTCACCCCGGGCAAGCGTCAACACGTCCTGAATGAGCTGTGACATTCGATCATGGGCGTCGCTGACCGCATCGAAATGAGCTGGTTCACCGGTTTCGCGTGCGGCCTGAAGATGTGCGTTCGCCACATCGAGGGGGTTTCGGAGCTCATGGCTCAGGACGCTCGCCACATCGTCGACGGAGGCTGGTGTTTCGGCACCATCGACCGCGGTAAAGACGAGAAAGCCACCCGTCTCGCTCGTCGCTGCATGCTGCACCAAATACGGTTGGGTCGATCCGGGACCGGTCACATACCGCTTAATATCGTCGCCGGCAGCGAGCTGTGCTACAAGCGCCGGCTCGCCGGCTGCGCCGAGCCCGCCAAACCCGTCGAAGACGTCGGCAACCGGCTCCCCTGAGACGGCACCATCGAACGCTTGCTCGAAGGCACTATTCGTCGCTGTGACCTGTGGGTTGCCATCCGAGAGCGTGTATTCGAGCACGGGACACGGATGCGAATCGATCGGAATCGCGGGTGGACCGTGCTCACTCATAGCTGCAGTCCATGAGGTGACCGTGTCGAGGCCAGCACAAGCCGCCGTGCTGCTGGTATAGTGGCGCACAGGAGCCTTTCTGATCTCCATGGCCGCTGCCACCGGCATCAAGATCGCCGACCTCACCCGCAGAAACTGTTTCTTTCATCGTGCCCAGCGCCCTGGTTATTTCCTCTGTTCACAGCCATCACCATTTAGTCTTCCTCTCGGCTTCCCGCACAGAAACAGCCGTGTCGGCGGGAGGCCCTCATGAGATTGGGATTCCCGGGAGTTTTTCAGCGTTTTCGAGGTTTCGCCAATACCGCTCAATGGTGTGGAGTACCCCCTCCCAATCAGGTGGTACTACAGGGGTTTTCCAAATACAGTGCGGAAGGGGAGGGCAGATCGAAGAGGTAGGGGAACAGTTGCCCCCACACGGAGATAACGACTGCAGTACTGTTAACTCCAGGCGAGCGTTTCTAACTGCGAAACACCGGCCACAGAGGGGATTGACAGTACCTCAGCCATCAAGCGGTAGCTTCCCACCTGATGCCCGTCGGAAACAGCCCCAAACGGGGAGCGGCGAGCCATCCGGCTCGCGGCACACTGACCTACGCTGCGCCGAGCGCTGTCGTACCCGTGCCGGGCGATTGCCCGCTGGATTGACTGCTTTCAGGGGCGCCGGGTTGCTTGTCACCTTCGACGAGGAACGCCGCGACGTTGCTCAACAGGACGTCGTTGTCGCCCTCGGTGGCGCTTGCTGTCAGGAAGTCGGTGTCCCCGACGGCGAGCACGTCGCCGTTGCGCGCAGCGACGCTGTACGACGCCTCGTCGCGCGTTGAGGATAGCGACACGTCGCTGGCGGTGAGCACCGGGGAGGCGTCCCCGCCGGTGGTCACGGGCGTCGCGTCGGTGAGGATAGCGCTCTCCACGCCGTCGGCGACGCCGCCGTCACCGCTCGCGTAGACGGACTGGAAGTTGTTCGCGTTCTCGGCCATGTCGTAGAGGTAGCCGTTCCCGAATGACATGCCGAACGCGGCCGCAAGATTCGATGGTTGACCGGATGCGGTCATCGTCGCGCCGGTCGATAAGCCGGGAATTGAGACAGTTGACGTGGTGCTTGTAGTCGTCGGGGGTTCGGCGGCGAGCAGCACGCGGCCGCCCGCGTCGGCGAACGCTTCCACGCCCGCGATTTCGTTCGATGAGTACGTTGTGGCGGGGCTGGCGACGACGAGCGCGTCGGCGCTCCGTAGCGTCTCGTTGAACGCCGCGCCCGGCTGCGAACCGAAGCTCGAGGAGCCGCCACTATACAGCCGGATCTCGTGGTTGGCGGCGACGAGCGCGTCGATGAACGGCTGAAGGGAGTCTTCGCTAACGCCGTTGCCGTGGCTCACGTCGATGACGACGGTCTTCGATTCGTCGCCTGTGGGCGCGGTGACGCTGCCGTCGTCCTCGATTGGCTCGGCGACGAGTTCGTTCGTGTCGTACGCCGGTGCGTCGGGTGCGTCACCCTGCGTGGGTGAGCCCAACACGATGCCGCCGGCGAACGCCGCTGCGACGACGACTGCGGCGACGACAGCGGTGATTCCGATGGCGCGTGCAATCTCACGCGGTTGCATTCGCGGTCACCTCCGTCGTGTTGTGGGGTGTCTCGGTCTTGATGGTTCCATGGAGCATGAGGTATTGGACGGTGTCGACGCCGCGATAGTCGAAGGTCTGTGCGGTAGTTGTGTCGCCGGTCGCGTCCGCGGAGAGGCCAAGTTGGGAGAGCACCGACGGCTGTGGTGCTTCCATGCGCACCACGTCGTAATTCTGGAGGCCAGCGTCATCGGCAGCGGCCGCGATGGCCGTGTCAACGCCGCCGATTTCGTCGGCGAGGCCGTTCTCAACGCCGCTCGCGCCGGCGTACACTTTCGCGTGCGAGACCTCCTCGCGCGTCAACTCGATGCGGTCGCCGCGCTCGGCGAAGACGGAGCCGACGAACGCCTGTCGAAGGGTTTCGACGCGCTGGCGGACTTCGTCGGGCGTCGACCCACCGACTTTGTCGGGGCCAGTCACCACTTGCCCCTCGGGAATGCTCGACGAGGGGAGGGTGGCGCGCACGCCGATGCTCCCGACAACCGAGGCGGGCGTGACGTAGATGTCGTCAGCGGGCGCGGCAGCATAGTACGACCCGGAGGCCGCAGTGCCGGTGACGCTCGCGACAACGGGCATCTCGCCCGCCGTGCGCTTCACGGCAAGGTAGAGTTGTTCGCTCGCGGACGCGGTCCCACCGGGGCTGTTCACGTCGAGAACGACAGCGTCGATGGAGTCGTTCTGTCGGGCTTCCCGGAGGTCGTCGATGACTGCGGTCGCAGAGTCGCCGGTGATGGTGCCGTGGAGTTCCACGACGGCGACCGTGCTGTCGGGTTCGGTGGCGTGATCCCACGCTTGGGGTGCGACGGCGACGCCGATGAGCAAGCCGATCAGCACGAAGACGAGCGTGAGTTTGCGTGTCGAGCTGTCGAGTGCTGTCACGCCGCCACCTCCGCGGTATTGGACGCGTTATTCTCGTGGAGAGTCACGTTGTCGTACGTGACCGTCACGGACGCGGGCTGGCCGTTGGCTGTCGTCCACGACGTAACGACCTTCAGGGGGATCTTGCGGTCGAGATCAACCCAAACAGTGCGTGTCACGTTCGTGGCGCCAGTCGACGTCTCGTTAGCCGTCGCGTCAAGGGCAACAACAGCGGTCTGGTGGCCCTCATAGCTGGTCACGTCATCGACTGAGACGTTACTTGTCCGGACGAGTGTTTCCGCGAGTGCCCCATAGCCGGCCGGCGCGGCCGCACCAGTCCTGCTGGTGGCAGTTTCGAAGACTGGGCCGCTGTCGGCTGCGCTGGTAACCGTCTCACCGGCGTTCGGGCCAGCCGTATACGTTACTTGTCGCTGGTCGCCGCGGACCGTGATGGCTGCGCGGGCCGTCGTAGTCGAGTCGCCGACATCGACCGTTCGAGTGACCGTTGCGTCATACCCATCTAGGGCGGCGTATCGCTGTTCAACTGCGTCGCCGACTGCGTCCGCGTCGACGGAACCATCAGTAGATAGTCCGCCGATGCAGCCCGCAGTCAGCGTGAGGGCAACGAGGGCGGTTGCAACCGCCACTCGCATTCGTATCTTATACATAAGTCTCCACCTCCCCGTATTTCGAGGAGGCATAAAACATACTGAGCGGTGTTTCAGTCAGAGAGAATCCTAGAATATGACCACACGCGCGTGACCGACCATTGCGAGTGAGGCCATACTAGAGCGACGTCGTGGTTAAGCGACCCAGGGCGAAGGTATGTGGGCGTTGTCTCCAGCATCAACCATATTCAGACTAATTACAGCGCCAATCCCGCTTGTGCTATGGAATCGCTGGAACTCGCTCGAACGTTTCCTCGTTCTACAGGGTGGATCTCACGACTGATGTCAATCCTCGAAGGTCATCCCGTACCCCCATTCTTCGAGATGGCTTTCAACCTCGTCGAGATGGTTCAATCCAGCCTTCATCAGCGCCTCCCGAAGGTCAGTAAGCGAGACGTCGTCGTCGAATCGATCTTCGAGTTCTCGTTGAGCATCACGTTCACCGCTTTTCGTCTCACTCTGCAGAAACAGTGGGACACGCTCACGGCCATCTTGGACGCCATCCCGCCGGAATTTGTACGGGATTTGCATCGATCGCTGCTGTCGGGACGATGCTGTTGACTCAGATTCCGCCGTCGTCTCCGACTTGGTGGTAGTCGTTTCAGTCGTCGTTGACTCCGCGTCCGGACTGTCATCCCCTGCTGCGAAGGGGTCTTCGCCGGCGCCTTCTTTCATGCCCGTCATGCGGATAGCACCTTGTGGTCGAGGTCACCGGGTTCCGGTGGATTTGGTGCTTCAAGCCCGACCTGCTGCTCTAGGTGGCGTGCAATCCGATCGAACTGGGCGAGCGTCTCGATTTCGTAGTCACGCTGTCGGTCCCGGTGTTCCCGCACATACTCGAACGCAGAACACTGCTGCATCCAACACCCCTCCATGAGTGACGCGCGTTCGCCGATCACCTCCGGAATCGGATACTCAATTTCGTCAAGGATTGTCCGCTGGTCGCGCGTATTCTTGAATCCGACTGGGACTGCAGCTAGGACGCCAACTTCGACGTCAAGTTCCTCCTCGAGACCGGCGACAAGCGATTCAAGGCCTTCGACAGCAGCTCGTCCCTTCGCGCTCGGTTCGACGGGGATGACGAGCGAACGTGTGGTGTGAATCGCGTTGTAGAGATGCGGGCCTTCGGTCGCTGGTGGGTCACAGATGAGGACGTCGTACTCGTCGGGCACGCCGGCTTCGCGGAGGATACGGAGCAACTGTGCGTGCATTCCGAATGCTTCCCCCATCGCTTCGGCTTGGTCTTTCTCGCGCTGGAGGTACTCGGCGAGGTCCGAGAGCATGTTGTGCTCCGGGATGATGTCGACGCCCTCGACGGTTCGGACGAGGTTGTCGAACTCCCCGCTTGGACGGCGAATCATGTGTCGAACGATATTGTCAACGGGGTCGGTACGGTCCGTGTCAACACCGAAGAGTCGGGAGAGGTCACCATCCTGTGGGTCGAGTGGGACAACGAGTGGTTTCAGTCCGGCTCGAGCGTGCGCGACTGCCAGATTTGCGGCTGTCGTTGTCTTGCCAACCCCGCCTGCCTCGCTGTACGTCGAGTACGCTAACATACTCGCTTCATGGACACCCCCATCTTGAAAACCCGGTACGTTCATTCATTACCGTCGTTCGCTACATGATGTAGTGAACATCAACAGTGAACACCACTAGTGAACACAACTAATGAATACACATAATGGGTGTACCTACTGGAGCGGGTTAGTGAGTGTAACTAGTTACATTTACAAAAAGTCGAAGACGGCGCCGGGGTGACCGTGCTATCTCACTTCCGGCTCGGTCACAGGCTCGGCGAATGCGACTGACTCCCGCACGTCCGTAATCTCGACGTCTGCCGTATCGCCGGGCTGAGTCCCGGGCACGACCACGACAAACCCTCGTTCGACCTTCGCAATCCCGTCCCCTTGATCGCCAAGCGTGTCGATGGTTACCGACCGGACTTCACCTTCTTCTACCGGTGGCGCCCCATTCTGGTTCCGACTCTGGTGGCGGTCGCCAGTTGATGCAGATTGAGCGCTGGACGTCTCTTCTTGCACCCCGTTTGTTGAGGCAAGCAGCGCCACCCGATAGACATCTCCTGGCGTAAGCGAGCTGCCATCGACGATCTCTTCTGGGATTGAAATCGTGTACTGGTCCCCGTGCTTTTCGAGTGTAGTTTCGTAGAGAAGGCGTAGCGAATCAGGTATCTCTGCCATTACCGGCTGTACGGGAGGCTGACTAAAGGGAATTGGGTTGTCCAGGCGTTCTACAATCCCATCGGGCATCCAGGCAGTTTGATATCTCAGAATAAAGTTTATATCGGTGATGAGCTGGTCTATTCACCGTAAGGGGAGCCTGGATAGCGTCGAAAACGACGAATTCTGGTTCTCGTCTTCTAGTCACGACCGTTTTGAAGGGCTACGACGCCATCGGTGAAGCGCGAATACTGCAACCGCCTCAGGCCGACGCTCCCCCTGGGGGTTGAGCCGCCAAGAACGTGATTCGAAATGGTGCTGATGCTCTTCAGCCGAGGTCAAAGCGATGGCGAACCAGCATGTTCGATATGGGTAATGCCCTCAACCGCTCAGCCGCCATACGGAGGGCCGCTGGGGAATCACGTTCGAACACGAGACCCCATCTGATTGTCTGGGAAATCGTTGAAGAGTTCCCCGAGGACGTTCGGCCGATCTACCAAGACGCAAACGAACACTCATGGTACCCGACACACCTCGAGAACGCGGGGGTTAGTAATTCGCGGTTCCTTCGACCGGTATTTCCAGGACAAGGGGAAGGCCGTGGAGGCGACGGCGGGAACTATCGACCGCTTCGCGCGAGGTCGACCGGTTAGGGGAGTGGGCCATCGGCGACCGGGGTGACACTTACTGGACGGGGTCATTCCTGAGGACGTCAACCGAAGACCGACCTTCGAGGACCTCAACGACGGGTCTTCTGGACGTACGCCTGGTATCTCGCTGTGACCGAGGACTCAAGCAATGTGCGTAATAAACTGATTGTCGCTATATCTTTGCGTGGTGTGGCTGGTGCGTCAACGAAGGGTAGCTCGAAGCGCACGTCGCGAACGGCGAGTACGATGGCGGCGCTGCCGGAGGACGACGGCCGCAAGCCTGGCAACCAGCAGGCCTGAACGTCCGAGCAGCGCCACGCCCTTACCCGCCACGTCGTTGAACGAGCCATGACGCGATCGGAATGCACACGCACTCTCGAAGAATATCCGCATACGGTTGTTTTCCGGACGGCCAACACATGTGGGATGGTCGAGAGACGGAACGGTATTTCGCGCTGTGAATCACCGCAGCCGGTTTTATATCCGGTCGGGAGGATGGGCAGCGTGGAGCCGGGATTTGGCTCTGTGAACCATGGATCTTGCGCAGTTTAAATCCGCGAACGCACCAACCGAAAGCACAGAGACGTTCCAACTCGAGAACAGTTACACGCTTGACGTAGCGGTCACTGATTCGATTATGGCGAAAGCCGGCGCGATGGTCGCGCACACGGGTAATCTCTCGTTCACCGGGCAAGCGTCGGCGGAAGGAGGGATTCGAGGCTTCCTGAAAGAGGCAGCAACGGGAGAAGGAACCCCAATCATGTCCGTTGAGGGGGATGGACACGTGTATCTGGCTGACCAGGAGAAGAAAGTCCAGATTCTGGAGCTTGAGGCGGGTGAGTCGGTCACTGTCAACGGCGAGGATATTCTCGCGTTCGAATCCGACCTCAACTATGAGATCAGCACGATCGACAGCCTCGCGGGCTCCTTTGCTGGCGGCTTCACGAACGTCTCTCTCGAAGGGCCAGGGGTCGTCGCGCTGACCACACATGGTGATCCGCTCGTGCTGGAGCCGCCGGTCTCGACAGATCCGAGTGCGACTGTGGCGTGGAGTGAGACCTCACCGTCCGTTGAGGTGAACAAGAATCTCTCCGACTTCGTCGGGCAGGAGTCCGGTGAGCGCTTCCAGATGCGATTCGATGATGAGAGTGGGTTCGTCGTCGTCCAGCCGTACGAAGAACACGTCTAAGCCGCCGGTCGCCGGCATCCCCTTGATTTGGAATATGTATTGGCTGTGCTTTGGTGTGCTGGCGAGCACGACGAGTGGGTTGGCTGGGCTGGCGGACATTCGATCTGCGGTGCTACTTGGGGTTGCGTTGGGAGTTGTCGCGGTGGTGCTGTGGAGTCCGTTCCTGCTTAGCGAGCGACTGCGGTCGCTGTTTCGCCACCTGCCGCCGACGAACTCGTTACTGAGGAGTTATCTCGTTGTGGAGATTGGATTGGCGGTGCCCTTTATTATGGGAACGGCTGTGGCGTTGGTGCGGATACCGCGGGCGGCTGTTTCGACTGCGATTCTTGATACGGTTGTGCAGATCACGTTCGTGTATGTGGTTGCGTTGCCGGTGCTTGCTGGGGATGTCCTCCCCAAATTGGGCGTTGATTGGGATCCAACTGGCTACAGCGGAACGACATGGCTGTTGCTTGTCGGTAGCGTTGTGTGGTATGCCGTGCTTGTCGCTGTTCCGCTGAGTTTTCTCGCTGTGTTGCTTGCCATTCCTCGCTGATACACTGCGACCTGAATCCGGCTGCTGTAGCGAGTGGATGGGGTGAACATCACGAGGGGTTGTTTCAAGGATGTGATTGGTGGAAAATACTAGGGTTGGTGACCTGTCTACGAAGGGTGAACACTCGCGGGTTTTAAATAGCCATGACGGGATAGAATGACCGTCATGAAGCTCGCCACAATCGGCGTCGGAAACGCCGGGAGCAAGATCGTCGATCGGATGCTCGAATTCGAATCGCGCACCGATCGCAACCTCTGCCAGCACGTCCACGCAATCAACACGGCACGAACGGACCTCGCCAAGCCCGACTACATTCCGGAGGACCGACGAATCCTGATCGGTGACACGAATCAGAAAGCCAAAGGCCACGGGGTCGGGGGCGACGTGGAAATCGGCGCGGAAGTCGCCTCAGCCGACATCGAGGAGATCCGGCGGGCATTCGACGACATCGAGATTCACGAAGTCGACGCGATGCTCGTCGTCGCCGGCCTCGGTGGCGGCACCGGCAGTGGTGGCGGCCCGGTCGTCATCGACGCGCTCCAAGAGATGTACGACGAACCCGTGTACGGCCTCGGCGTGCTGCCCGGCGAGTTCGAAGGCGGCCGCCCGGCGCTGAACGCCGCGCGATCGCTGCAGTCGTTCGTTACGAAGGTCGACAACTTCATCGGCTTCGACAACGACGCCTGGCGAGCCCGCGAGCAGACGATCGAGGAAGGCTACGAGCAGATGAACCGCGAGCTGGCCGCCCGGCTGGTCACGCTGCTCGCGGCCGGCGAAACCGACGACTCGGAAGTCGCCGAGAACGCGATGGACTCCAGCGACATCATCCGCACGCTCGACACGGGCGGCGTGTCGACGATCGGGTACGCGGCAACCCAAGTCGATAACGACGCGGGTGAAGGCCTCCTCGACCGGTGGAGCGGCGACCAGACCACCCAACAGGACGACGGGAGTAACGCAACGAAGATCCAGGGGCTCGTGCGTCGCGCCGTCAACTCCCGGCTCACGGTGCCCGCCGAAATCTCCAGCGCCGACCGCGTCCTCGTCGTGGTGTCGGGGCCGCCGAGCGAGTTCTCCCGGAAAGGCATCGAAAGCGCGCGCCAGTGGCTCGAACAGGAAGTCGACACGGTGGAAGTGCTCGTGGGTGACGACCCGCGCAAGCAGTCGCCACAGCTCTCCGCGGCCGTCCTGCTCTCGAACGTCACGGAAACCCCGCGGATCGACGAAATCCAGAATCAGGCCGTCGACGCCCAGGAGAAAATCGCCGAGCAGGAAGCCGTCCGCGAGGAGGAGATTAACGACCTGATTACCGACGAAAACGACGATCTCGACCCGGTCGTCTAATGGAACTCGCACTCGTTGGGGTCGGCGAGGCCGGGAGTCGGATCGTCGATCGCATCCTCGCAGTGGAAGCGGAGACGGAGCGGACGTTCAGCCACGGCAACGCGCTCGTCTGCGAGATCTCCCAGACGATTCCCGACGACCTGGACATGATCCCCGAGGCGCAACGGTTCCTAATCGGCGACACCCATCACGCGGTTGACGAGCAGGGCGTCGACGGGGACCCCGACCTCGCTGTTGAAGTCACGCAAAATGACTTGCCCGAGATTCGGCGGGCGTTCGACTCGCTCCCGATCCACGAATGCGACGGCATCCTCGTTGTTGCCGGGCTCGGCAGTGGCACCGGCAGCGGTGCCGGGTCAGTCATCATCGAAGACCTACAGGCAACGTACGACGAGCCGGTGTACGCGCTGGGCGTCCTGCCGGCCGAATCCGAGGGCGGGCAACCAGCAGTGAATGCGGGTCGCGCGCTCCGCTCGATCGTGCCCGCAGCAGACAGCATGCTCACGTTTGACCGCGAAACCTGGCAGCCCCGGGTGGATGAGGACGGCCACGACGAGGCGATACATGCGCTGGCGGCACGCGTCGTGACGCTGTTCGCGGCGGGCGAACTCGACGCGTCGACGGTCGCGGAGAACGCGGTCGACTCCAGTGACATCATTCGCACGCTCGCCCCCGGCGGTCTCTCGTCGATCGGGCACGCCGCGACCGAACTTGACACGGACTCATCCGGCGTCATTGCTCGGTTGCTGACGTGGCTTGGTGTTCGCGACGAGGCGGAGCCCCAGACGACTGACGCCGCGAAAGTCAAATCGCTCGTCCGGCAGGCCGCCAACTCGCGGCTCACCGTCCCCTGTGATATTGCGAGCGCGGAGCGAGCGCTGGTCGTGCTCTCAGGGCCGCCAGAGGAACTCTCGCGGCGCGGATTCGAAAGCGCGCGCCAGTGGCTCGAACAGGAGACTGACACCGTCGAAATCCTCGCCGGTGACGACCCCCGAAACGGGTCACCGACCCTCGAAGCGGTCGTCCTCTTCTCGAATGTGACCGACGTCCCCCGGATCGACGCCCTCCAGCAACAGGCCGTCGACTACCAGAAAGACGCTGGTGGGGATCGCGACGAAGCAGCGATGTCACCAGACAATCAGGACTAGCGTCGATCACCGACTTCTTTGACCAGCACGCGAGTTTGGCGGGCCGCTGATGCCGTTCGTGAGTGGCTTCGTGGGCTGTTTCGCCGTGCTTCAGCGCCGTGAGTTCGTGCGGGTGCGCGGGCGAATCAGATTGGCGAGGGAGACGAGTAGCGCGAGCGTCCAGCCGACCGGGATGGCGAAGCCAAACCACATAGCGATGAAGGCGACGCCGGCAAGTTCGAACTGCTGGCGGATGGTTGTGCTGAGATCGCCGATGATGACGACGTTGTTGAGGAGCCATTCGGCGAACAGCTCGCTCTCCGAGAGAATGCCGGCGCCGATCGTTGGCGAGAACAGTGCGGCCGTGACTGGCGGAACGAAGATGGCTGCGACCGCGAACGGGTAGGCGAGGATGAGCGTAAGGCGGCGCGACCCGCGGCGGGCGAACACCCAGCTAAGGCCAACTGAGGCTGTCGCAACGACGCTTGCGGCGAGCACAGCACGGAAGCCGGTTGTTGGCAGGCGGTCCCAGGCGAGTGCTGTGAGGCCACCCCAGAGGACGGCCATCGCGGCGATGATGACGAGGACGCCGAGGCCGGCGACGAGCCGGTCGATTTGTCGGCCGACGTAGCGCGTCCAGAAGCCGAGTGCGGCGAACGGGTAGATGACGGTGATGAGGATGGCGCCGAGGAGGCTCCACGCCCAGAACGCGAGTTGCTTGACGGGAGAGTCGAGGTGCCAGCGGTCCTGAATCGAATACTCATTGGCCTGTCGAGAGAACGCGATGTCACGCCACGCGCCCAACAGCCGTGTCAGGTCAATCTTGGCGGCGGTAAGGAGATCTCGCAGCGTACCCATTATTCGGACCAACCACCGGCTCTGTAATAAGGACTGTGAGGGAACTTCCCTTGGCAGCCGAAACTGAGACCATCCCGGGGTTGGGCGGAAGGCTACCGTCAGTTCTCAGGCGGTTCTTGTCGCGAGGATGTCGGTGATGCGTTGGTTGGTGGTTGTGAGTTGGTCGCTGATGGTGGCGACGGGGTCAAGGATGGGATGCGTGGTTTCCAGAGATTCGTAGAAGTACTTGGTCCGCCGAAGGGTGTTCTTGAGACCAGCGCCAACTGCATGAAGTTCTAAATCACCGCTTTGGCGACGAGTCGCGAGATCTTCGACCTGTGCTGAGAGGTCCTCGATGTCAGCGCGGAGGTGCTGGAGTTCAGCTGTCGTACAGTCGTGGTACGGCCGCGATCGAATCGCGTTGGCCTCTTCAGCGATCGTATACAGCTCCGCGTTCGCTGCTTCTAATGTGGAGGCTTCCCGGTTGAGTGTCGAGATCAGTTGTTTGCGTTGGGCTTTCGACTGCTGGGCGGCCGTCAGCACGTGGTCTTTCAACGCTGGTGTGATCACTGCTGCCTGCTCGAGCATCATCGCGAACTCGTTGCCGAACTCTGCGGTGATGCTCTCCCAGTACGAATCCGCGTACTCGCGTTCGTAATGTGGAGTGTCCATTACGGTCTCGAGGTACGCATCGCGAATTGGCGTGTCGCCTTGGTGTGGGGCTGGGTCGCCGTGGAAGGCGATTGTGTCGTGTGTGGCTGAGGTCGAAGTGACCGCCTCTCCGGGTGTGGTCTCGCAGTCGATTTCGTCGAGCCGCGCGCAGAAATCGCTGAAGGCGTTCGCCTCCGTCCGCAGGAGGTCGCGTTCTTCGGCGACTTTCTGGTGTGCTTCCTGTAGGCAGTCAATCCGCGTGAGTGAACCCGGGTGCCCGACGTTCAGGGTGATCGGCTGGAGCATGTGTCTGAGTTTCGTTGAAACTGAGTAAACTATTACTAATAGAAATATATAGGCGTGTTGCCCATTTCCCACGTATAGAGAACCCAACCGGTTCCCGTGCTGGGAGACAACGTTCGTCTCGTCCACACACGGGGCCGTTTTCGTAGCAGGTCGGGGCTTTGCATGAGGACCACAGCTGCTAATATCCCCTACCCAATCAACCAATCCTACGCAGTACGCCATGGGTCACGACCAGGAAAACGACGGGGAAACGGCCGAATCGCTCCAAGCAGAGATCGCTGCACAGCACGCGGAATTTCGGGATACGTTAGATGACCTGGCGGACTCGTCTGAACGCACTGAGGAATCCGAGGACTCCAGCGACCAAAAGTAGCGGCCACGTTGTATATGACCCTCGGCTTCTGAATCACTCCAGCGCTTCTACTGGCGAGGAACTCACGTGGTGCTCCAAGGCGACAGACACGAATTCTGGTGGCTCGGCACTATATTGATGTAGGAAATCTTGGAAGAGATTGTGACGCCGCCCTCAACAGCGTCGGCCTCGATCTTCCAAGCGTTGGCCGGCCTCCATGGCCAAAACCAACACTCCAACCTACCGCGCTAATCGGCGATAAATCTGTTGGGGTGCGTTGGATGCTTAAGTTTGGTATTCACGACACGAGCGGGAGCAAGGGTTGAGTCGAAGGGGCCGGTTTCTCGGGTTGAACCCATCCTCGATTCAAGCTAGATCAGGTTGGTACTGGATAGTTACAGAAACCCACTCACTACGTGTGGAGGCAACGAGGTCTATCGCATTAGATGGCTACAGCGTCGGGCTTCCACGACCATCGTGGAACTTTAGGGAGGTCAGGGATTGACGACGCGGATTTCGGTGTCGTCCGTCACGGCGGTGATTGTATAGTCGCCCGCTGGCTCGATCAGCCAATAAATGCCGTCCTGGCCCGTCGTGCCAACCGAACTGTTGTCTACGCGAATCTCTGCATCAACAGGATCCCCGTCCGGAGCAGTGACATTAACCTGGAGCGGCCCGCCAGTAAACGACTGACTCACGGTCACCACGTAGTTGGTTTTCTCGATTGTGACGTCGGGTGAAGCCTCCAGCTGATCGAGTCGTATTCGGTGGACCTCCTGATACACGTCCTGCGTGCTCGTGTCGACGTAGGCGTTGATTTCGCCGCTCGGATACGTGAGCGTCAACCAGTACGCGTACTGGGGGCCGGCACTGTCGATCGGGAGCGGGGTGAAGCTGACGCCCGCACTCTGGTTCATCACCCAGGGGTACTGCTGGCGGATATTCTCGAGCAGAGGCTCTGCCTGTGGAATCTGTCCTGGCTCGGAATTATACTGATCCGGCCGATTCGCCTCTCGAACATAGACGCCATCCTCGATAATTGCGCTCGTCGTTCCGTTCGGCCCTCCGCCAATATAGATTTGGCCGGAGCTCCCGCCCTCAGTAATCGCGGTAGCGATGCGGTCGCGTACTGGCCCCGTGTACATCATGAGTTGTGCACGAAGTTCAACCGCACGCGACACAAGTTCGGAATCCTCGGATGCGCGCTCTTCAATCGCTTCTGCCGTCGACACGAGGTCTTCAGCCCGGGAATCAATCTGGGCGAGTTGATTCCCGTATTCTTTCGTCGAGATGGCGCCTTCTCGGTACTGCTGGCGGGCCGCCCTCGAATCCGTTGCCAGTTGGTCGACCGCCTCAGACAGTGCGTCCGTCGCGTTCGTCAGAATTCGCGTTCGGGCCGCTTCGGTCTCCGCAGCGTCCAACCGGGCTTGGAGTATTGAGATCGAGAGCTCCTGGCCGGTTGCGTGATGGCCAATTGATAAGGTATCTGTGACAGTGATGCTAGGGGTGGTGAAATTTTGGCGGTCTTCACTAACCGAGAGCACTGACGGCGTCGCAACCGACGCTTGATTCGCTTGGTCGATTGTTCGCGACGGGGGTTGGGCGGCTAGTACGCCCGCTGTACCAGACACTACGACCAACAGACAGCAGAGGAGGGCTAGCCCGCGTCGATAAGCCATACTCACGGTACCGCGTACACGATGAAAAATCTACCTCCACCAGCCGGACTGCTTGTACTGCTGACCAGATACATAGTATTGATTCAAGAACCCTCCATTTGTTGTTCCACGCCCGCGAAATGAAGTAGAGACTGGACAAGCGTAGGGATTAATATCGTTGACTCAAAACTGGCGAGCATGAGTACGTCAAGCATGGACGACACCACCGCTGAGGCAATCGAAGATCTGCCGCCCAGCGCGAAGCTCGTCGCAAAAGTCCTCGAACATAACGACACCCTCACGCAGAGTGAGCTCGCCGACGAAACCCTCCTCCCCGCCCGCACCGTCCGATACGCACTCACCCGCCTCGAAGAAGCAAACGCCATCACCGCCAGATTCTCATTCACTGACGCCCGCAAACAAGTCTACTCGCTTAAATAAACTACCCTACCCGCTCACGGTGGGGAGGACGTCATTTTGTTCGCCCTAGCGGGTTTGCTCGTGGAGGGCCAGGGGGTGGATTGCTGACTTAGGTGGTCAATATCTGCTTTACTTTCATAAGAGGAATATACATTTTTCTTTAATCTCCATTTTAAACGATTGTAGCCACTAGTCGGCTGGTAATGACGCTTTCGCGTATACGCAAGCACCAATCCATATCAAATATACTGGCTATTATCGATGCCGCAGTAGTGTCACGATGATGAATAGTCTCCATCGCCTAGTCTTTGGCCCGCCAACCTATACCGCCGCCCAAATCACGGCCGGCGAGCCTCTTGAGTATGCTGTCGAAGACACCTGGGGCGTCCTGTTGCGAGTACAACCCAACATACGATCGGCCGGCATTCAGGATGCCGCCGGGATATACCGGAGTCTACACGACGTCGAAACATCCTTCTGGGGATCGAACCAGAGCGACTCGTACTCCTTTGAGACGTGGTTCACTGGTGAGCAATTGGAATTCTACGTGCATGCGCCAACGGTGGCGGCTGCGGACACGCTTCGGCGCCGGCTCGCCACCAACTATCCAAATACCGAGATTGAACGCGTTGAGACCGGTCACGGCCTCCCCCAGATTAAGCCCGGTGAGTACGTCGCTGGCGCACGCGTCGCAACGAATATCGGGTCGTATTATCCGATTCGCGACCACACGAACGAGGGGTTCGACACCGACCCATACGGCGAACTCACTCGCGAAATGCTCGGTGACGAGGATACCCGCGTCGTCACCCAAGTCGTGTTTCGGCCGGCGAAAGCCTCCTGGACGAGTGGCTCTCGCCTCCGCAGCGACAGCATCGATGACATCGCCAACAGCCTCCGACAGGGCACCTCAGTCGGGTGGTTGAACCCGCGAACCCGTCCCCCAAGTGCCGCTGACAAACGTGCAGCGAAGACCTTGGAGCACGAACGGGATAAACTCGCCTACCACACCACTATTCGAGTGTTGGCGATCTCGCCATCGAAACGGGACGCCTTAGCGCGCACACGGGGGGTTGCAAATATCTTCGAAACGCAGTACAACGGCATCTCCAAGCAGGGCTTGGAGGCGACGCCAGTCTGGCATCGCGACGACGACGGCACGGTCGCTCGGCTTCGCGAGTTCGTTGAGGCGATGGCAACCCGCCAGTACACACCCCAACAGACTGTGTTGACCGTCGACGAACTAGCCGGCGTTGCGCATCTTCCAGAGGGAGATATTCCGACGCCGAATCTCGACCAGAAGACAACCGAAGACAGCGACCGTGTGTCTGGCACGGAGACCCAGTACAACTTTGCTGACACCACCCAGCGCGGTGGTGGATCAGCTGCAACTGATGGAGGCCACGACCGTGTTTAACGGGATTTTCAACCGCGGTGCATCCAGTAGCGGTGACGAATCACGCGCCAATCAGGCGACCAGCGATCCACAGGACAAGTCACACGCAAGTGAGCCTGAACAGCAACCAGAGACCCAAACCGGCACTAACGAGCGTCCGTATCCAATCACCGAGACAAGTACGGACTCCGTTGGCGACATCGAAGTGCAGGCGGAGACGCTTGACGAAGGCGTTGTTGCCGGAGCCGACATTCGGACGATGTTCGAAGTGACCCCCGGAGCTGGACCACAGTCACTCTGGCTGGGCTACCAGAAAGACCCACACCGTGGGTTTGTGGAGGCGGGGTTGCCATTCGATTCGCTGTTCCGGCATCTCTGGGTGAGTGGCACCACCGGTTACGGGAAATCGACGATGCTGGTCAATAGTATGACCCAACTCGCGAATAACGGGCATGGCTTCGTCTACGTCGACCCGAAAGGCCAAGACTCCCGTGACCTCCTCCAAAAGCTCCCCGAGGATCGGTTGGATGATGTGGTCTGGGTCGAACCCGGGAATCTCGACCGGGAGGATACGGTCGGGTTGAATTTCCTCGACATACCCAGTGGTGATTCTGCCGTTAGTCGCGAGGAAGAGATTGAGACGCGGATTGAGACGCTGAAAGCCGTGTTGAGTAATGGCGAGTACTGGGGGATCAACATGGAGTCAATCACCGAATCGATGGGCCGAGCAATGTTGCAGTCTGACACCCAGTACTCGCTCATCGACATGTACTACATCCTCCTCGAGGCTGACCGCCGCGAGGACTTCGCTGAGACCGTTGAAGACCGCTACCTCAGGGAATTCTGCGAAGAGATCGCTGGGATGCCGGATAAGACGATTCGCCCACTATTGAAGCGATTGAAGGCGTGGGTGGAGAGCCCAGTGATCCGCCAGATCATCGCGCACAAACAGAGCACCATCGACTTCCGTGAGATCATCGACAACGACCGGATCGTCATCGTCCGCACGCCCATTGAGAATTCCTCGGTCAAACAGATGATCTCATTGGGTGTGATGCGGCAACTCTGGACGGCCGTTCGCCAACGCGCAAGCAATCAGGACGGCCAGCCAGACCCCTATTTCGTGTTCTGCGACGAATTCGACGACATTGCAAGTCCGAACCTCGACCTCGAGGGAATGCTCGCTCGCGCACGCTCCAATCGGCTCTCCGTGACGTTGTCCTGCCAGTATCCCTCCCAGTTGGATTCCTCGACGCAGGATGCGGTGCGGAATAACTGCGATACCACCCTCGCATTCTCCGTGAACGCCAAGAGTGACGCACGCATCCTCATGGAGCGCTTCCAGGACTACAGTGCTGAGGACTTGCTAGGGACAGGGCGCTACCAACTCTGGACGAAACTCCCCCGCGAAGATAAGGGGTACTCGAATCCCGTCCGCATCAACACCTTCCCACCATACCCACCACTCCGTCCGACTGAGGCCATCGATGCCATCATTGACGCCAGTCTTGAGCGCTATGGCACACCACAATTATCGGACGTCGAGATTCACGAGCACCTCGTTTTCTCGGATACAACCGGGCAGACAGCGCTTCATTCAGAGGTGACTGCAGAGTTGGCGGCTGCCGTTCGAGCCGTCCAACTCCGCGAAGACTCACGACTGGACAACGACTGGGTGACCACCAAGGCCGTTGATGCGGAACTCGCTCGCCGGCACTCCCTCATCCAACACGACCTCGACTACAACGACGTGGACCTCCCGGAGATACGCGCGAACTCCACGCGATTTGTGGTCGACAACGTGGCTGGCGACCCAGTGGTACGGCTCACCGACGCCGGCGAAACCGCAGCGAAACCCAGTACAGGAGACGTTGCATCGGCGGGCGGTGACGCCCACGACCACCTGCTGTTCGATACCGAAGCCGCACTCACAACACGTGGATTCAGTGTCGACATCCGCGAGCAAGACGGCAGCGAGCAACCCGACGCCACAGCAGTCTATCCCGGCGAGGAGACGGTCTATAGCATTGAGGCTGAAACGACGACGCATACTCGTCCATGGAACGTCCTCGCAAACTTGGCGCGCTCCCAGAAAGGCGACCACATACCGCTGTTTGTGGTTCGGCCCGGAGAAGAGTCCGAAACCCAGTATGCCAGTCGTGTTGAATCGATTCTATCACCGCCAGTCCGGCAAATGTCTGATGGGTCCGAGCGCTTCTATAACTCCGACGAACCCCTCACGTTCAATGGCGGCGCCACAATCGACGGTGGTGTCACCGGCCTTCGACCGAAGACAGATTCCAAGCAGACGGTATGGATTCGCCGGGACAATGAGTGGGGGTTATCGGACGGCGACACCGAGTTCGCCAGCCTGCCAGCCAACGCCCCAATTTCGAAAGACAGCCTCCCAGCGTACTACAGCTACGACGAAGAAACAGCCCAATACACCGTCTACACCCCCGGCGACACCAATGTCTACCAATCAGAAGCACGGCTCCGAGAGGAGTGGACGCCGATCAAACGCCCATTCATCCCTGCCGTCAACCTCCCTACGCCAAACTACGACCGCGACAGCTACCACATCCTCATCCTCCCGCAAGGAGGGCAACCAAAACGCTACACTGACGGGCAAGTCCAACCACTCCCAACGTCCTCCGTCGATACGAACCCGCTTGCTGGACTAGGTGAATCGACTTCGACTCCCAACAAGCAGGCACCCAAGGAACCTCACAATCACGCACCGGCATCGACGATTCAAACCGGTGCGATTGCAACAGCGGATGTCGACTCCAGTGAGGGTGGTATCGAAACATTCGCTGACCTGCATCTGTCGAGGAATGAAGGCGCACAACTTCGACGAGATGACCTCTATCAAGCCTACCGGACTTGGACAGACCACCACGAGATCAAGGAACTCTCGAAGAGTTGGTTCACGCGAAAATTGCGCGAAACAATCGACTTCGAAATCCAGCGGTCACGCGTTGATGGTGAACGCATCCACGTCTTCGAGGACCTCACGCTCACAAGTCAACCCGCCGACTAACTCGGCCGCCACACCCAATACATGGGCTGGTGGTTCTGTCCAAGCATTCTCGCCGATATTCTGGGGATACATGGTCTGAAACACGAGATACAGCATCTGTCCAAGCAATCCTGTCCAAGCAACGATTTCGCAGATCTGACTGTCCAAGCAAAACCACCAGACGGCGCGGCTGTCCAGGCAAAATCCCCGAAATTATCGACTAGTATAGGCGGGAATTCCCGCCTAGACGATTGCCTGGACAAGCCAAATCCACCCTGTGTTCATTGATTGCTGAGATATATCTTCTCACTCCCACGAATTACTCTCTCAACGCCATCCGGTTCGAAGCCTGCTGCTTGCTCTATCACAAACAACAGACACACACCACCGATTCAAGTGAAAGGTCGACCCGCCGCTCCTCGGAAACACCGTGATCAAGTACATTACCGCCAGTTCACTTGCAAGCGTGGTGTGTCTCTCCCTCACCACAGTACATTTCGTCTGTCTGCTCCATCCCTGAGAAGCCGCGATTATACAGATTCGAGGAGAATACCTGCGGCTTTAGCCGCAGGATGAATCCGACAAAACGGAATCAATCCACGCTCGACGACTATCCCGAGATTACGAATACACACTTTGAAGTGGCAGTCAACCGTACTCAAGAGTAGGAATCAGGCTGGGACGGAGCGATTCCACCGAGTCCTACGATGGCGGCCTGCCCGCCTCAAGCAATCAAACAGTAATCGGAACCAGTCGATGACCGGCGAATCCTCACAGGATTCGACCGGAGTTGACTGTTGTCAGCAGAAAAAGTAACTCCGAGTCCATCGACGTCTGGGGGACTCCCCGAGGCAAAACCAACTCTGGGAGTCCGAATATGACTGAGGATAGGAGTACCGGGGGCTTGGCACTCCCAGCAGTCCCATCCGCCGTAGACCACGAGCATCCCTTCAGATTCGTACTGGTTGGATGTTCGGTGGGATTGTGAAACCTGAAATCTCCAACGCTCAGGATTCCTCCGCGTTCACGCCGAGGAGGATGTCAACCAGAGTCACATTCTTTGCACTACGCAGTGCAAGAGCTAGTGCGATGGCGGAATCGAATCCCGGGTCGTGGACGGAGAATCTGAGCGGGAGTGAGCGTATCCGGCATGTCGTGGAGCTGCTGGACGAGCCAACGCCGGTGCAGGAGATCGCGGACCAGGCAGACGTCTCACAGGCAACAGCCGACAATGAACTCCAACGACTACAGGGGGACAACTGGGTCACGAAAACGATCGTTGACGGGACGAAAGCCTACGATCTGAACGCCGTTCGAACGCGCTTTGACGAAGTAACCGGCCTGATCGAAGCCAACTCGCGTGATGAACTGGAGAGCCAGCTCACAGAACTGAAGGACGAACAGGAAGCGTTAGCGACGGAGTATGTGTCAGTTCGCTTAATGAGTTCCGGAAATACCTCGTTGACGAGGACCTCTCGGCGGCCGAGCTTCGTGAGCGACGCAATGTGATCGCTACGTGGGAAGCGATCAACACGGAACTCAGACTCGTGAAACACGCTCCGCAACTGTGTAAGCTAACCCACCCCTAAAGGGGTGGGCTTTCAGCGTGGACTCCCGCTCTGGCCGAATCCTTGGCAGGAGGTTCATACTCTCCGTTCGCGTTCAACGTCCCGCTGTTCAGGGCGATGCCTACGGATGCCCCTCCGCCGTCTCCAGTTTGGGTCCGGCGGAGATACCGCAAACCGATGTTCTTCGCCGCATTGTAGTCAGCGTGATTCTCATAGCCACACTTCAGACACTCGAACGATTCACTCTCACGGTTGTCCGGGTGTGTGAACCCACAGTGAGAACACCGTCGTGACGTGTTCTCCGGGACAACCTGCTCGACGTCGATATCGTATTCTTCGGCTTTGTATTCGACGTATTCATAGAGGCGGTTGAACGCCCACTTGTGTCCCCACGACGCACCAGTGCGTTCCCGAATGTCGGTTAACTCCTCAAATGCAATCACCGAACACTCGTGGTCACGGGCTTCAGCCACCAACTCGTTTGAAATGCGGTGGAGCGTCAGTTTGAACCGCCCTTCCTCTTTCCGACCGACTGCCTGCATATTCTCGTGTGCCCACCGTGTGCCGTGTTCCTGTAAGTCACCACGGCGGTTCTCGTATTCGCGGCGCCAGTGGTCGAACTCGTCGCCGGTCCAGAACGTCCCTGTCGAGGCAACTGCAAGATTATTCACGCCGAGGTCTACCCCGAGAACTGTTCTGTTCTCGGTGGTATCCTGTCCTGGCGTGTCAGACTCCGTCTCCTTCTTGCAGTGGATGTGAAGCATCCAGTTGTCGTTGCTGTAGTGCAGTTCCGCCCCTGTCGTTTCGTACTCGTCCGAGAAGAAGTATTCAGCGTGGGGCGTGTCTCGTTCCTCGTCGGGAAGCACGTAGTCGGCTTCGATGCGACCGTCAACTGTTGCCAGCGACACGTAGTCGTCGTGGAAGGTAGCAGTGCGGTGGTCGTAGACGAGGTGTGGGCTAGTGAAGTGAGGCATCGACGCCGTCTTGCCTCGCTTCCACTTCTTGACCACGCTCTTGGCGGCGTCAGCGGCCTTGTTTCGCGCCGCTTGGACGTGATTGCTGTGCAACGGTGTCTCCTCGCGCACGTCCTCGTAGGTGTCGTCGTGGAGCGTGGTCTTGCTCGTGGTGACGTATTCACCCTCGAAAGCGTGGCGCGTCACGTAGTTAGCAGCCCACAGGAACTCGTCGACCGTGTCTTCGAGGAGTGCGGCGTCGTCACTGTCCACGTCAAGTTTCACGGGGACAGTACGCCGCTTCTCCATACATCATAGGTGAGTTTGATGGTTCAATAACGTTAGGGAGTCGACCCTGCCATTGTCGGTGGGTTGTTGCACGGAGCGAACGCGCTTCCTCCCACCCGTAAACGGGTGGGTTTCCGCGCTGTTACCGCTATGATGATGTTCTCAAGCCGTTCTCATCGCTATGATGATAATCTATAGTATGAGCCGTGGTTGAGGATGTCTCCGCGGCCTGCCAGGCTGAGACTCGGATAGCGCGTATTCGATAGACACACACCATCAATACAAGTGAAGCGGTAACTCCGAATCATCTCCAGCAAGAAGCAATAGCATCGAGTAATCGGCCGTTAGTCCGCTTCACTTGCAAGCGTGGTGTGTTTTCAGTGCATCTTGCCGTTCCATCGTGTCCTACCGGCTAGCTTCAGTTGCAACAGTGGTGTGTTCACCAAGAAGGCGATCGTCGTTGGTACAAGCAATTACTTCGCTTCACTCGAACCGATGGTGTGTCCACAGCCAGCCATTACGAGCCAAAGCGGCCTAGATAACGCTGTTCCGGGACGCTAACGCCTGAATCTTTTCGATTTCTGAATCAAGCATGAGTACATCTGCCATCGCTTCAACAGCACTCGTGAATGGCACATCCAACTCGTAGCTGTAGTAGTTGCCACGAGATCCACTCCGATTCTCGAATTTCGAGAGAATACCAAGCATATGTAGATCCGAGAGGTGGTTGTGGACAGAGCGCTGCTTGAGCGGGTCATCAGTATTCGCGGCCGACTCGCAGAGTGACACGTATTCATCGTAAATCTCTCGAGTACGGCTTGGTGTCTCAGCTTTCGCCGCTTTCGAGACAACTGCAAGGAGAGTGAGACGCCCGTGTGTCGTGAGTTCACGCATTCCCTCCTCGACACGCTCGCGCTCGAGCTCGGAACGTGCTTCCTCAACGTGATTTCTCGAAATCGCATCTGCATCTTGGTTTTCCGCGCGTTCACCAGCTAATCGAAGCAAGTCCAAGGCCTGGCGGGCACTACCACTGTCACGAGCAGCCAGCGCCGCACAGTGCTGTAACACACCCTCTGCAAGCGAGCCATCAGCAATCGCGATGTCCGCACGAGACTCGAGAATATTCGCAAGTTCCAGAGCGTCATACGGCGGGAATTGGAGTTCACGCTCACAGAGTGTGTCTCGGACGCGTGGGTCGAGTTGGTCTTGGAATTTGTAGTCGTTGCTAATGCCGATCAGCCCGACCTTCGTTTCCTCGAGATTACCTTGGGCACGGGCGCGTGGTAGTTCGTAGAGGAGATCGTCACGATCCCCGATAGCATCAACCTCGTCAAGGACGATGAGAACGGTGCCGCCGAGTGCATCGAGTTCCTGGTAGAGCTTTGTCAGCGACCCACGGCTGAAGCGGTGGGCTTGTCGGTGGACTCCCGTTGTGCCGACACTGGGGTGTCGGACGCCACGTCAGTAGCGCTCACGGTCATGATCCCTGACTTGAGGGCGTACTGACAGAACGCCCCTCCAGCAGGGGACTTCTGCCCTCGCTGGAGTTTGAGTGCGAGCTTCCGCGCCACATTCTTCGCCGCATTATAATCCGCGTTCACCGAGTACGAGCAGTCCAAGCACGCGAACTGTTGGCCATCGCGATTCTCCTCCAGCGTACACCCGCACTTCGAGCACTGCTGGCTCGTGTAGGCCGCGTCGACTGTCTCGACAACGATTCCAGCCAGTTCTGCTTTGTTCTCGGTTTGTTCCTGCAGTTTGCGGAACGCCCACTGCTGGAACTTCTTCCCATCACTGATGCGCTCTCGAATCTGCTCGAGGTCCTCGAACGCGATATGCGTGCAGCCGTGCCGTTGGGCTTCTGCGACGAGTTGTTTGGAGCACTGGTGGAGGTAGTCGTTGCTCCAGCGGCCGAACCGGTCACCGATGCGCTGAGACGTCACGTGCGCGCTGCGTGTGCCAGTCTGTTGGAGGCTGGCGCGCCGCTTCTCGTATTCGCGGCGTTGGTGGTTGAGGTAGTCGGCGTTGCCGATGAACTCACCCGTACTGGTGGCGGCGATGTGGTCGTCGACGTTGCAGTCCACGCCCAGGACTCTCGAATCCTGGGCTTTCTCAGGACTACTCGCGTCGATCTCGCGCTCCATCGCCGCGTGCAGGTAGAACTCGTCAGCCTCACTATCGTAATGGACGGTGCTAGTTGAGAAGTCGTAGTCGTCGTTCAGGAGATACTGGCCGTGCGGTGTGCCTTCGGGGTTGTCGGGCAGGATGTAGTCGCATTCAACACGGCCGTTGACGGTGGCGAGACTCACCTTCTCCCGGTAGTAGGTCGCCGCGCGCTTATCGTAGACAATGCTGAACGTATCGTACTCCGGTTGGCTGGTGGATTCGCCGTCGGCCAGTCGGTCCACGCAGTTGTCAATATCGTCGGTGGCGCGTTTGATCGCTTTCTGGACGAGGTTGGCGTGGAGGGAGTCGGTTTCTTCCCGAAGGTCGTCGTAGAGCGCGGCTTCAGCCTCGTTCTTACTGGTAACGCAGGCTTCGTCGGGATAGCGCCACGCCCACTCACTAGTGCGATTGGCGCAGTACTGGAATTTCTTGTTGGTGGCGTGGAGGTCACGCTTACGGTCGTCGGGCACGTCAAGGCGAACCCGCACCGTTCGCGTCACCTCCCACACCATGTACATCACAAGAATCGCTATATTTTATTAATAGTTTTGAATCCGTTGGGGAGTCGGGAATGCCGGTATCGGTGGGTTGTCGCACAAAGCGCACGCGCTTCCTCCCACGGCTAAAGCCGTGGGCTTCCGCGCTGCTACCGCTGTGAATCGCTAGGTTGAATTATTCAATCACTCACTGTGAACCCGGTCTAGGTAAATCGCTGGGTTGAATCGTTTAATCACTCACCGCTGACACCACCCCTTACAGATAGAACTCACGATTACAGAAATCGTGATTTCAGGAACTACGATTTCTGTAGCTGTTGATCACCTCCTATAGGTGTCTTCGCGCGGAGACTCACCTCGCTTCGAGACGCAGTCCACTGAGTCGAGTGGGAGTCGGGACGATCCGTCGGAGAAGATTCCGCTGCTTAACCGGCGCTATTCTCACAAATATATTCGCAATCAAAGCATATATTTTTGTGGAGCGTGTGTGACGTGGTATGAGCGGTTTTGATCCAGCGCCCCAGAACGACAGTAATGGCGCCCGGAAACGGTGGATGGCTGAAACGGACACCTTCGACCGCGTCTACGACGTCATCCTTAGCATCACTACACCGACGCCGTATGGTGATATTGCGGATCGAGCAGACTGTTCGGCGAACACCGCCAAAAAACACCTTGACCGGCTCGCTGAGATGGGCGTTGTCCACAAGGACGAACAGAGCCGGCCAACGCGCTACGAACGCGATGACGGCTACCTCGAATGGCAGGAAGCCCGCCGTATCGCCCACGAACTCACGGTTGATGAGATTATTGACCGCGTCGCCGACCTTGAAGCCCAACGAGACGCCTACGAGCAGCGCTTCGAAACGACTGACCCAGCGTCTGTCACAGTCTTCGAGGTAGACGACCATGATGCAGTACACGAGCGCATGGAAGCGGTAAGCGACTGGCAGGCCACCACCCGCGATATTCGACTCTACGAACTCGCCCGCCAACTCGCCCAAAACGACGGCCACCTCATCCCCGCCTAATGGGTCCGCCATCGGACTCCCCAGCATCAACCGGCCCGCCCGACCGTCAAACCCTTCGCCTCCTCGAACGACACCTCGCATCCGATCCACTCGTTGAGACCACTACCTTCGACCCAACGCCCCACGAACCACGACTCCTCCACGCACACCTCGACACAGCCCGCTACCCAGCATCGACGACTACCGCCCGACTGGACGTGCGCTGGTTCACCACCGGTGATTTCTCCTTTCACTATCTCGAAGCCAACTCAGACACCACCCACTGGGAGTGCCGATGGGACCGCCACCCCAACACCCACAATACACGAATCCACTTCCACCACCCCCCAGACAGCAACGACATCACCGACCTGTCGCTCCCTTCCCAACACCCACTCGATGTGTACTCAACCGTCCTCGACGCCATCGAACAACGGCTTACCGACCACTGGGAGTAAGCCCAAAATTGGGTATTGCGTCTTCAATCGTCGGCAAATTCGCCAGCGACCAACTCGAATTCGATAGCCCACACAATACATTTCGTCTGTCTGCTCCAGTCCTCAACAGCAGACTCCAGCAAACAGACACGAAAGACGATACTCCAGAGTATCATACTCCAGAGTACGATCATCTCGTTCGACGGTACCCAGTCCGATTGTACTCAGCGATGATCAAGTCCTCAAGATCGAAGAGTTGGACTTGGCTTCCTCCCACCCCTGAAGGGGTGGGCTTCCGCTAACATCGCTGTCATCTCAGATATCCATTCCTTCAGGGGTGGGGGAAGTCAAGAAACTCGTCTGCCTCCGCGAACTCCACGACTCAGCGGTGAAGGATGTCGTACCACTGACTGAGGTCTACGAGTTCGTTTTCGATGCGTGTTGCACCGTATTGGTCGAATACTTCTTCGACCGTTCGTGCTAGTCCCTCCGGGTCGTCGTCTGGCCGGCTGTGGTCGTAGTAGAGGAGGATTCCGGCATGGTCGTACTCGTGGTGGAGTGGCTCGAAATCTCGGGCATTATTTGTCAGCAGAACAACGCCATGCTCCGAGCACCATTCCAGCAATTCCTCGTCTTTCGTTTGTTCACCAAACCGATCTTTGGCCTGCTCAACATCGTAGCCATACTCACGGAGCACCCGCTCGAAGACACGTCCAACGTGCTCGTCGAGAAGAATCCGCACACCAGTCACTGGATTGTTTCCCGCGGTTCCAACGAAGATTCGCGGACGCGATCGAAAGCACTCTCGTTTGCCTGCTGGAAGTCACGCACCTCCTCAATATGCTCATAGTAGTACGACAATGCCTCATAGACTGCAGCCAGCGAGACATCCAACTGGTCGGCAACATATGCTGGCGACTGCCCGGACTCAACAACTCTCGCCGCAACGTGACGAACGCCAACCCTCGTACCGTCAATACGAGGCTCGCCACCGAGAACACCCTCGTCACGAACAATACTCATACAACAATATACAGCAGCACCTCGCTTATTCTTTGCGACGACCAAACCAATTCTGACACGTAGCAAGCAGAAGCCCACCCCAACACGACCACGCCCACACATTCGCAGTCCAATTCTATCTACTTCAAGCAATAGCAGCCGCAGTTAGGGCCGCTCTACAACAGACTACGACAGAAATTCCCTCATCACTCTGTATGGGTCAGACTTCACTTGCAATACTGGTATGTCTCTTCCCACCACACAGTACATTTCGTCTGTCTGCTCCAGTCCTCAGCCGCATCTCTCAGAGAGTTGCAACCAATAGTCTGAAGTCCACGGACTTTGTACAAGTGGGTATGACGCTTCATCCCGACCTGTCACGCGTTAGGGCGGATGGTGGAACTCGGGCACTTGATGCGCCGCCGATTGATGCGCTCAACGAAGACACGCTCAAACCAGAGGCTCTCGCAGCGAATGCGCCAAGACTAGAGACCATTGTAGAACTCCTCAACCAGCCAGCACTAACTCGCGTCTACGTCTACATCTGCTACTGGGGTCCAGTTACACCACCAGAACTGATGGACGCGCTCAGCCTCTCAAAATCAACAACCTACGAATACATCGACCGCCTGGCTACCCTAGATCTGGTCAAGCGTGATGACTCGACGCGCCCACAACAGCTCACTGCTGACCCCGTTGTCCTCATCGAAGAACACGCACCGATCATCATCACACCAACCGTCCTCCACGCATTCGCCCTCCAAAAGATCGACGAGGATATCGAATACTTCATCGACCGCCACGGCATCGGCACGCTCATCGCGGGCCTTCGCGGCGCTGGCCTACACTACGCTGGCAAGACCACCCAACGAATGGTTGCCACCGATATTGACGTCCGGGACACGGAAGCAATGATGCTCATCTACGCGGTCGTTCCCGCCCTTACCGTCGGGCGCACCCACGACCCGTACTTCAAGTACCTCTTCCCGGACGTCCACGACCAAATGGACCTCCCCGATCTTGACGACCAAGCGACAACGCCACCACAGCCCCCGACCCGCGAACAGTAAGGACACCGAATGTTCCATCAGTCGGAGTGTGTCCCGGCAAAGACGAGCAACGCGAACGCTCACCACTGGTGGTTAACTTCCTAATTTGGGAACTGCACAAGATCGCTACCGATGACAGAGAACATAACGATAGACCGAGAGGACGATTGGTACGTCATCACCGACGAAGAGACCGGAGTCACGACTCAAGGCGAATCGAAGAACGAGGCACTACTGATGCTGGCCGACGCACTGGCGGCGTACGAAGCGAGTAACGAGGACCTGCTCGCAATGGCGACAGACATCTTCGTCCCCGATCCAGACATGCCAACAATTGAAGACCAGGATGGAGACGACTGGTCGTCTGACCCGCCAAGCGAGAGCCGTATCAAAAAGAACAGAGAACTAGTGGTACACCTCGCGAAGTCGCACAAGCGTACCAACTTCTCGGACAACCACGTCATCAACCAAATTAATTCGATGGTTCAGGGGTCGAGTTGCGGGACAAACGACGACGATTCCAGTGAAGATCGTGGCAACCTACAGGAAACCATCATTCGATATGACCCCGAGAACGTGACAAGCGGAGAATCACGTGAGCGGCTTCGACAAATCGATGCGGCGGAAACAGAAGCAGAAAAACAATCGATTCCAGAGCGTCGCGTGTTCAGCGTAGGAACCGACGAGGACTACGAGCGAATTTCTGAGGCGGCCTGGGGCGTCGCAAACGCCTTTGTTGGCAGATCACTCCACGCAGGCCACGAACTCGTTGCCTGCCCAGAATGTGGCTACGAAGGACACGTCGACCAAGCCGTATTCCCCGGCGGAACAGACCACTATACAAACCCGGAACACGAGGACGAATAAATATGTTAATGGCTGTTTACGCGAGGGGGGATGATTATTAACGACGGGGTATAAGTCACTAGCATGAGCGAGATGGAATCAGCGGGTGGTGACCGCGAACAGAAGAAAGAACTCCGCAAAGAGCATCCCAGTGGCTGGCTGCATCTCACGCAGCACGACGCCATTCCAATCCTCGTAGACGCCCTTCTTGACCTTCCCCCGGGACGCGAGTTCAACAAGACCGAACTCGCAGATCACGCCGGCGTCACCCGGCAGACGGTCGGCAACTACACCGACCTCCTGCTCGAAGTCAACCTAATCGAGGAAGTCCCAGGGACCACTCCCCAGCGCTACCGCGTCGCCGACAGCGACGTCGTCCGCGAACTCTTCGAACTGAACAGCGCCCTCAACAGTACGACCGAATAACCCGCGTTACTGGCTGTATGCTGCTGTCGACCCGGCAACTAAAATGCCTCCACGTTGGCTGTTTTTCGACGCAAACACAAACTCTCATTGAGATGCTTCTTCTTGGGCTACCTACCACTTTAGCGGTGGGATCCCACGTGGACCCCCACTCTGACCAACTCACACCTCCCACGGGTGGAATTCTTGATTGCAGAAATCACGATTTCAGAAACTACGATTTCTTCTTCTACTCCTCGGTGCCCTGTTTCGGGGTCAAGCCCTGGGGAATTTGACCTGCTTGCCTGTTGGTCGCCGTGGGGGTTCTTCTCCAAATCCCACACAGTACGTTTCGTCTGTCTGCCTCATCTCTCTAAAAAGACAGATAGATTACAATTCCTCGGTGTTTCGACTGGAAGGCTGATCGAGCCAGTAAAACAAGTCATTATCGTAGTAATCATTATGTAGAGTATGACCTTCTATGGTCGGCGGGTGGAACTCGAAGCACTCAACACAGCCTTCAACACTCACAGTCGTATGTGGCCGTTCAGCGAATCCACCGGCTTTTGAGCTAATATGACTGTGCTAGAGGGTGACTACAGTACGACAACTCTGAGGCGGTATGCACCAGGAGTGGGGGTTCTCATTGGCCTCGCGGTGATCGCACGGGTGCTCGGAACCCGGACCCCCTACGTAACACCGCTTGTGCTTGCTGTTGTCCTTGGATTGGTCGTCGGGAATACGGTGTCACTCCCGGCACGCATTATCCCCGGTACGAGAACACACAATCTCTGGCTTGCAGCCGGGATCGTACTCATGGGCGCTCGAATATCGGTTGAAACACTGCTTGGGAACGGCCTCGTGTTGCTTGCAATCACGATTGGCGCTGTCGCCGTAACGATTGGGCTTGTTGAAGCGCTGAGTCGGACGTTCTTCGATATTCCAGAAAAGCTTGGGTCGCTGTTGGCTGCTGGTGCGGGGATTTGTGGGGTCTCTGCCGTGGTTGGTGTTGCCGGAAGCATTCGCGCCAACGACGAACATATCGCGTACGCAGCCGCTACAATCCTCCTCTTCGATATTCTCACGCTGTTTGTCTATCCGGCACTGGGGGCGTTCCTCGGGTTGAGTGATCAGGTGTTTGGGATCTGGGCGGGGATCACGATGTTCAGTACCGGGCCGGTGACCGCAGCCGGGTTCACGTTCTCAGAAACCGCCGGCCAGTGGGCGACAATCACCAAACTCACGCGAAACATCCTCCTTGGCGTCATCGTCGGCGGGTACTCACTGGCCTACGCCGACTCCGCCCACAACGAGAGGGTTTCTCTGCGAGTCCTCTGGGATTCCTTCCCAAAATTTGTGCTTGGATTCGTGGCGGTGATGACACTTACTTCAACACCGTTGGTTTCGGAGTCTGTGACCGAGGGGTTGAGTGCTGCCTACCGATGGTTGTTCCTGGTTGCGTTTGCCGGACTTGGACTCAGTATCAACATCTCGAAACTCCGAACGACAGGCGTTCAACCTGTTGCAATAGTGTTGACCGCGCTTGTCCTGGTTAGTGCTGGTACACTAGCCGTCCTTAAACTCGGTTTTTGAACCTTCGTGGATGTAGTTTCCTCAACAGCGCAGTGATTGTCCGGTCGTCGTGGTGGTGTCGCCACGGACTGCTTTTGTGTAGTACAGGTGTACGATAGACTATGAGTGCAGACACGAGTTCGGGCGACGATCGAATGGAGAAGATCAACGCCCGCCTCCCGGCGCCGCTATTGGAGCAAATCGACGAAGAGTGGGGGTGCCGTGGCTACTCCAGTCGATCAGAAGCTATCCGCGACGCGCTGCGAGACTGGGTAGACCCGGCTGTGACGCTCTCGGATGAAACGCTTGACACTCTCGAAGAAAGCCGTGAACAGGCCGAACGCGGCGAGACCGTATCAGCAGAAGAGGCACGCGAACGCCTCGACCTAGATGACTGAGATAGTACACCGAGCAGGCTCTCGAGCAACTGGACGACCTATATCCACAGGTCGCCGACCGCATACTGAACAAGGCCGATTGAGGACTGGTAACCTCTTCCTTGCCGATCACCACAAAAGGAGGTCACAGCGCTAGCAGCGTGGAAGCCCCTTCAGCTGTGGGTCGCTGACGCTGCATCCTCATCGTAATGCGAGCTCCACTCGGATTTGGACTTGCGGCGCACCTCCTCGACATCGACATCGTGTTTCGAAAGAGATCCTTTCACATCACGAAGTCGCTCCATCGCCGGCATTTTCGGCCGTACTTTCACACTCCTGTCATCCTCGAGGATGAACTCAACCTCTGTTCCTTCCTCGATACCGAGTTTCTCGCGAATCTGCTTTGGGATCGTTACTTCCCCCTTACTCCTGACAGTCGCATCTACTGAAACAGTCATATTCTTACTCTACCTACACTCTCCTCACGATTCAATATTCTCCTTACTCACTAGCTCGGCGACGACCTGATTTCGCAGTCTGTAACCCAGGGATTGAGTTCTGCCTACCGATGGTTGTTCCTAGTTTCGTTCGCTGGACTTAGACTAAGCATTGATATCACGGAATTCCGAACAACAGGCGTCCAACCAGTTTCAATATTGTTGACCGCGCTTGCCCTGGTTAGACGAGAGTTTGCCCGTCGGAAAGCGATCTGACCAGTGCAGCGTGGTGCTGATCGAAAACGGAATAATCCGCTCTAGCAAGGTTTATGTCGTTTTAGGCCGTGGGTTGGTGTATGGAAGACCCGCGTTCGGACTTGCAAGCTGATGCCAGCGAACGCGAAGCAGCGCCGGACTTTGACGAGTTAACCCCACCAGAAGACGTCGTCCGTGGTGACCGAACACGCGATGATTTCTTCGATGCCGTGCTCGGACTCGACAGTCCAGCAACCGCCAGCGAAGTCGCCGACCGTGCAGGGCATGGTGTTGATGCCGCACGTGAATACTTGGACTGGTTCGAACAGATGGGCATCGTCACCCAAGTGACGACCGCACCAGCCACGTACAAACGGAACCAAGAATACCTGAATTGGCGGCGCGTCCAGACACTACGCAGCGAATACACATCCGAGGAATTACTCGATTTGCTGGAATCCGAATCCGAACGAGCAACCGCACTCGAACGCGAATTCGACGCTGAGTCTCCATCGGCGATCTCGCTCACACGTTATGCAGCCGCGACCGACCAATCCATCGAGGACGTCTGGGAGCAACTCACGGCATGGCAAACTGCTCGCCGTCGCATCTCACTGATTGAACGAGCACTCACTACTCAGTCTAGCGACGTTACAGATCTCGAATCCGTCGCATGACGGACGGACAGGAGAACGATCCGTCCGATTCACTTTCTGGTGGGCCGATTGATTTCGACCGGCTGGACGCCATCCGAGAACGCCTCGCAACGGACGATCGCTTCACCAAGATTGAAGAACAGCCAGCGTTCGCTCCCGAACGACTGGTCTGTCGGTACGACCAACAATTCTATCCGGAACGTGTTCGACGTGCTCGTCTTGAGATTGTCTGGTTCGAAAACGGCGATTTCTCGCTGCACTACCACGAAGCCCACGAGACAACCGCATTCGATCACCGATGGGACAGACATCCGTCCAATCACAACACCCGCGACCACATCCATCCAGGCCCAGACGCACCAACACCCGGCGACGATACAACACACCCCACCGACTGGCGTGATGTCCTCTCGCTGGCGCTCTCAGAAATCGAAGCCCGCCAACATGGCTTCTGGACCAAGTAGCCGCCCCACACACCTCCAGCAGGCGCTGTGAGAGTAGGAATAAAGAAGCGCTTCCTCTGATGGGCTACATTGCTGCGCCAGCACGAGGTTTATACTTCTTGACGAATATCTTTCAAGTATGAGTCTCGAAGAGACAGTTGACTACCTCGCCGAGGAACTCGACCTTGAACGAAGTGAACACGTTCGCGAGGTCGGTCAGTCGGTCGCCGAGCTTCGCGACTGATCACGCGCCTTTCTTGCCAGCAAACCACAACCCCTACACAGTACATTTCGTCTGTCTTCCCCCGTCTGGAACCCTGCTGCTGGCTTTCGGGTTTTGGTCCCGGAGGGCTTAAACCGGCGAGTGGGTAGTGTGGTGGTATGCCGCCACAATCGGAGGTTGGAGACACGGTGCAGGCCGTCGAAACTGCCTTCGACATTCTGGACGAAATCCGCAGCCGGGACAACGTCACACTCTCCGAACTTGCGGACGAGCTCTCGTTAGCGAAGAGTACGGTCCACCGGCATCTGCGGACACTTAACGACCGGCACTGTATCACTCACGAGGATGGAGAGTTCGAACTGAGCTTCGAGTTGCTCGCACTTGGGGAGGCCGCCAGGCGGAAACGTGAGACATACGCGCTGGCCGAGGAGAAAGTCACAGAACTTGCTGCAGAAACCGGTGAACGCGCACAATTCGTCGTTGAGGAGGATGGTGTTGGCTTCTGTGTGTTTCGAGCAACCGGCGAACACGCCGTCGAGACAGAGCCCCAGGTTGGCTCCCGGATGCCACTCCACGCAACGGCGTCCGGAAAATCGATTCTTGCGTTCCTCCCAGACCACCGCATCCAAGACCTCCTCGCGGAATCCTTGCCTGAAGAAACAACGAACACCATCACCGACCGTGAGCCGCTCCTTGAGGAACTAGATACGGTTCGCGAACAAGGCTATGCAGTGAATCGCGGCGAACACATCGAAGGCCTCACAGCACTTGGCGCGCCAGTCCGGCGCTCCGACGGTGGCGTCGTCGGCGCCATCAGCATCTCCGGACCAGAACGCCGATTCGAAGACGCAGACGTCGAACGAGAAATTCGCTCCCGTCTCCTCGGCACAACGAACGAACTTGAATTGAATATCGCGCATTCACCGTAACTGTCTCGACGCGATACAAACTCCAGACGCTGAGCGGCGGGAGCGTTAGGTTGTGTTGACGCTGGTTTCGATTTGTTTGGCGCCAGCGATTGCAGCGGCGTCTGCAAACCGTGGAGCGATGACTTGGGCGCTTACTGGGAGGCCATCGCGTTCGGCGATTGGGAGTGTGACTGCGGGGTGGCCGGTGAGGTTGAACGGGGCGGTGTTCCCAAGCAGGTCATACATGCTGTCGTCGGCGCCGATCCGGCCGCGTTCATGGGGGAGCGCCCGAAGCGTCGGCGTGACGAGCAGGTCAACGTCGGCGAAGGCTGCTTCGAGGTGTTGGTCGAAGGTGCGTGCTTCGCGGCGCCCGGCGACATACGGCTGGCCGTTTTCGTGGGCGTCGAGTGTGGCAGCGGGCAGCACGCGTTTGGCGACGTGGTCGCTGAACCCCTGCTCGGTGATGAACTCGTGGAGAGCATCAGCCCAGTCGGAGTCGTAGGTCGCGCCAATCCCACGGATTGTGCCGTGTTGGCGGACATACCATGCGAATTCTGTCGCGCCGACAAGAGAGTACGCTTCCTCAATCGCGCCAAACGGCACCTCAACACGCCGCACGTCGAAGTCCGTACTGAGTGAGTCCCGAAGTTCGTCGATCGCATCGACAACCGGGGGCGTGCACGCCTCGAGGAACGAGTCTGGAATCCCAACTGTCGGCGTGTCCGGCAACTCGACTATCGAGGTTGGCGTTGTTGTTGCATCCCGTGGATCGGGGCCCTGAATTGCGGTGAGGGCGTCGGCGGCCGTGTCGACATCACGGGCGAGTGGCCCGACCGTATCGAGTGACGGCGCGAATGGCACGACGCCATGCGTCGGGACGGCGCCAAACGAGGGTTTCACGCCAACAACCCCACAGCAGGCGGCGGGAATGCGGACGCTCCCACCGGTGTCGGTGCCGAGGGCAACGTCGACGGTGCCGGCGGCGACCGCAGCTCCACTCCCACTCGAGGACCCTCCAGGAATCCGATCTTCGTCGAGTGGGTTTGTGACGGGGGTTTGGCCGCTGAATTCGCCGCTTGGCCCGAACGCGAATGCATCCATGTTCGCCTTCCCGACCAGCTGTGCGCCGGCATCGAGGAGGCGACCAACCACCGCAGCATCGAATTCGGGCGTATGCTCGAACCCCTCGGACCCACACGTCATCGTCAGGCCCGCCGCGGCGATGTTGTCTTTCACTGCGACGCGATACCCATCGAGGCGGCCGTCGGTGTCGCGCTGGCGTGGGGTCTCATACCCATACAGGAGCGTGCCATACTCGTCATCGAGTTGGCCGTCCTGTGGTGGTGTCTCCGTTGCTGGCGTTGATTCGCGTTCGCGTTCGCGGACGGCAGCGGCGGTGTCGGCGAGCTGGCTGGCGGCATCCCGTGAGGCATCGAGGGCGTCCTGGGGCAGATCGAACCCGAGCTCGGCTGCAACCGCAGCGAGGTCGTCGGTGTCGGGCGTGCTTGTGCCGGTCATTCGCCGTAGAGGACGCGAAGCAGCACGTAGATCGTCGCAAGCGATACGGCCGTCCCAACAAGCCAAACGTACCACATGATGGATACCATTCTTAGTCACCTCCGGTGGTCGTGTTTGCTTCAATTTCGGCGACGCCATCCTCCTGGGCGGTGACTGCGCTCACACCGACCATGACGGCCGTTGAGAGCACGAGCGCGTACGTCCCGCGAACGAAGACGCTGGGTGCATTCGAGACGGTCGTGATGACAGCGTACCCGAGCACCCCAGTGATCATCGAGGCAATCGCGGCTTTCCGCGTGACAAACCCAGGGAAATAGATCCCAACCATGATCGGCGGGACGGTCGCCGCAGCCACCCCGGAGATGCCGACCCAGATGAGCTCGCCGATGTTGAACGGCGCCGTCAATGCGATATAGTACGCAATTGCCCCAACGATAACGACGACTGCTTGCGCGATGTATTTGGAGACGCGGTCGGCGCGGTCATCGCCCATGTCGATGTAGCCCTCGCCAACGAGGAATTTCAGGAACACGTCGTTCGCAACCGCCGTTGAGAGGACGATGAAGATCCCGTCGGTCGTCGACAGCGCCGCCGACAAGATTACCAACCCGAGGAATGCGGCGACGATCGCGGGGAAGTAATCCATCGCGTACACGAAGATTGCTTGGTCGGCGACCTGCAGCGACGAGTCGAGTACCAGCAGGTAGAACCCACCGAAGATGGTGAGGATGAACGCCAGCGTCAGCACGACGTACGTGACGATCATCTTCCGGAGGTCTCGTGGGTCCGAGATCGCGAGGACTTTGTTGAACAACTGGGGCTGTGCGGCGAACGCAAACTCCAGGACGAACAACGCCACAATCGCGAACGCGCTGTAGAAGACCGACGACTCAGGGTTCGTTGGCCGCGTGAGCGCCGGATCGATCGCATGCATCTCCGCACCAATCTTGGTGAACGTCCCGATTGGCCCACCACCAATCGTCCAGAACGCAGACACAAACACCACCACGCCCATAATCGCCATCAAGACCGCTTGCACGGCGTCAGTGTAGATGTCAGCGAACGTCGCCCCAGCAATCACATAGAGGACGACAAGGACGGTGATGATGGTGAGACCAATCTCTTTGCTGAACCCAAGCAGCGTCGTGAAGAACAACGCCCCAGCATCGAGCTGTGCGGCGATATAGAACAGGTTGAACATCACTGCAAGTGCCGCCCAGACGCGAATGAACTGGCTGTCGTAGAAAGACCCAAGCCAGTCAGGCAGTGACAGTGAGTGTTGGTCGATGTTGATTTCGCGAACGCGTTTCGCGAACAAGATCAACGCAACTGGGGACGCCCCGATCAGCGCCAGGAACAACCAAATATTCGCGAGGCCAGCGGTGTACGACCATCCGACATAGCCGACGAATGTTGCGGCGCTGAAGAACGTCGCCGCGAACGCCGCACCAAGCACGTACGGCCCAAGCGATTCACTCGCGATTGCGAAGTCGGACATCGTGTCTGTTTGTTTCCATCCAAGGTAGGCAAGCCCGGCCACCACAACCAAGAAGAGGCCAAGCCCGACCCACAGATACAGTTTGAGAGGCGTCATCACCCACACAACATCGGTTAATCATGATGAATGCCGGGAAACAGCCACTCAATTGCCGTCACAAGCCAGAACCACCCCAAATCGTTCGCCACACCAAAACCACCAGCTACCGGCCTTCCAACTCAACACACCACCAGCACACACCCCAGCCCAAGCATCCAGCACCACACCACCATTCGACTCTCGCGAACAACCCCCGTTCTCCCTCGCGTCTCAAGAGCGGAATTCACGTAGCTCAATTGTACGTATCGGCGAAAATTCTAATAGTAATCTACACAATCAGGCTGGTATGCCACGGATGCCAAAGTGCCCAAACTGTGGAAAAAGTGCATACGTCGAAGGAAGCGGCGAAGGATACTACTGCAACGACTGCGGCCACTCCTTCTACTAACAAGGAGTACTGTACTTACCGAAGCTAAGCCTGACATCGAGACCAGTTCTAATCAGCTTGAGCTGGGGTGAAACAGCCGCTTAGTCGGTATGCTCACTTACCGATTTTCACCGTACAAAGACACATTATCCCGTTACGTCGTTGGATGACGTATCGACTGCCAACAACTACCAGTGACTGCATTCTATCGAATATCCTTAGGTTACACGCCAACCCAAGCACCGCAACTCATTTCCCCACTACGTCACTCCCAACAAGAACCGAAGCCCCCACACCCCCCGGCGTCCGCATAATCTATCATCCACACACCCCACAACGAGTGACCCTCAAATAATCCAGCAGAGGTCTAACTGGCAGTCACCGCTTCGATGACGATGTCAGGGCTTGCATCAGGTGATGCTCAAGAAAGCTACCTTCGCTCATCCCGCCGCCCGTGTGCTTGGATTCAGTGATACCGAGAAATGATTGTTCTTTGAGCAATCGATACACGCGATCCTCAGAAAGCGGACTACTCCCCTCCTGCTCAGCGATGGAAGTATAAACTGAGTAAATGCGTTGCGTACGGAATGCTTGCTCTCCAGGGTGATCCCGCGTAAGCAGTGCTAAGGCGTGGAGGATGTACTTGACGTGGGGGGTTGTACCACTGATGAGGCGTTCGAAGCGGTTGACCGCGGCCTGATGGACTGCTTCATCAACATGGCCGATCGTAACCGTACTGTCACCGCGTTTTTCAGCGAGGCACCCGGCTTCGTAGCAGTTGTTGCGAATACGATTTCTTTATTCGGTCTGCAGTGTGGTTTCTCGAGTCGATTCTCTCGTCTTGCATGAGTTATCTCAGTCGGTACCGTTCGTCTGTCCTCTCGAATCCTGGCACTGGTCAGATTGGGTTTCGACGGGTTTCACTCGTAGTTCGCCGAAGCCGTACTTCGAGTGACTGCCGACACGAAGGATACCGCTCTTCGCGGTCTCGATGGGCCGGTTGCCCTCGTATTTCACGGTCTGCCCGTGGTCGACGGTCTGAAGCTTGTAGACCTCCCGTTGTTCGAGGATCTTCTCCTCTCGTTCACGGAGATCTCGACGGCTCTCCTTCCACCACCACGGGACATCCTGATCGGCGGCTTTGGGGTACTCCGACTCCAGCACAAACGGTGTTGCCACCTCCACGAGGAAGGTCTCTCCGTCCTCAAGCCGTGAGTAGTCCAAGTCGTCGAGGTCGACAACCTGTGTGTCCTTCAGCCGTGTGACGCCGTAGCCGTAGTTCCGTTTACCCCCGAACTGGAGGCCGTCAAGCACGTCCCCGCCTAGCGGGAGTGAATCGGGGTCATCGGCGTGCAGGTAGGCGTTGATGTACCACTTCGTCGTCTGCTGTTGGTTGCGAGCACCCTCGGGCTTGCCCATAATCGTCTCGTGAGACAGCGCCGGGTGCCCGCTCTGTGGACGGATGTCGTGCGTGTTCAGTGCGTCCCGGGGGCGGCTGTCGAGAAGCCATGAATGGGACGCCTCCCGCATCAGAAACAGGTCATCGTAGCTCTCGACGTCCGGGAGGCTGCTTCCAAGGTATGTTCGGATACCACTCTGTGAATGCTCCTCGGGGAACGTCCCGAACTGACCGGGGACGAACATGCCGTGGCTGGCTTGGAGGTGCTGGTGGGTTTTCTGCGGGAGTTGCTGTCCGAGTGCGTGCATGATGGCGTTCCCCGAGACGTAGTAGGGATGGCCGATGTAGTCCATCTCTAGTTCCCAGTGAACTTGCTGGATGCGCGTCATCGGTCGAACGCCTCCATGTAGTCCTCAATGTATTGGAGCGCGGTTGACCACGCGGCAATCCGGCGGAGGTTCGCATCAAGCACCATGTCGTACTTGTCGTGTGCCGTCTCCAGCGGGTGCGCTTCCAGGCGGTTCCATGCCGACGCCCACGACCGCCACGGGCGACTCCCAAGTCGGGCCGACGGCTGGCCTCGAGGGTCGACATCGATCCGCAGGGCGAACTCCTCGCACGCGTACACCGTTCGGTGGGGTACAAACACTCCGCCGTCGTCGACGACTAGCCGGAGGTCGGCGAACTCGTGGCCGTCGCGGTAGTTGTCTAAGAGTGCTGCCACGAGCAGCGTATGATACTTCAGACTCGTGTATGGGTAGTAGACAGTCTCGTTGAACACCGAAACTACATCGCTTGTCAGCCACGCCTGATGCATGGCCTCATGGTCGTCCTCGATCAAGAGGTCACGTACAGCACTCTCTACACCATTCCGCGTGAACTTATCGGGGCTGTATCGACTCTCGCCCTCGATGAGCGATAGCCGATAATGCGTTTCGTGATTCTCCATCGTCTGCTTAGGCTCCCCACTAGGTCGGCTCAGCGCCGACGCATCGCCGTCCGCGCCATGCGGAACTGTCTGATTTACAGGCACCCCAGCGAACGTTTCTGGGGCAGTGTCGTGGGGTTGGCCGTTTATTTTGTGCGCGTCATGTCGGTAGCAGTTGATGAGAACGCGAGTTCTCGAATCAGACATCACTCTTCGACTCGCTCTTTCAGCGCTTCCACGAACGCTGGACGGTGCTTCTCGGTCCACTGGTCGTCTTTCTCGGCCATCGCGTTCGTGGTGCTTTTCGTGCGGTTGAAGACACGCTTCAGCTCCCGCTCATTATAGAGTGGGTTGATGAGGTGGCAGTCGACGATGCCTGCGCCGAAGTTCCGGGCGCCACCGAGTTGGTGCATGAAATCTGTCTTGTGGGCATCGAGGAAGTCGATTGCCTCAGCTAGCAGGCCGATAAATTCGGGTTTGGGTTCCCGGAAGGAGAGGTGCCAGCAGCCATCGAGGTTGGCAACAGCGTCTACTTCGACGTTCCGCAAGGGTTCACGGTTGTCCTCAGCGTTGCGAGAGACGATGTTGCGGTTGAGGCGGCGGTAGTGGCCTTCTGCTTGGCCCCGCGTGTAGTCGACGCTGGAGCGAACAGGATTGAATTTGATCGGGCGCCGCATCACCTTCCCGGGGATGCCACCGAAGCCACCGAAGAGATCAAAGACGACGCAGCCATCGTCTGCTTTTGGATTGTCTGTGCACGCGCCTTTCTCGTGATAGCCAGCGTTGAGGTCGCGCTCGTACACGTCGTCTTTCATGAAGTCCGCGTTGGCCTCTCCGGGATGGCAGGCGGTACCGCCGTACTCCTGGACGACCTCTTCGATCCCGTGGCGAAGCCACCCTGATAGGGGGAACGCAGGGATGATGCCGCCGATCTGGTTCTGTGGGTCATCATCCTCATAGTTCCCGTTACTAGCGTGATGCCGGTCAGTAAGGATACTATCCCCGACAACGAGGAGATCCGATTCGATTCGAACGTATACGTCTTGGAATTCTGACGCTGAGACCCCCTCCTCCATTATTGGCGCCTCCGTTGTCCGAGGAACGACTGACAGTCGTGGTCCTCAATACGTTCGGGAAGTCCTATGGCGCCACAGGCAAGGCACTCCTTGAGCTCCGGGCCGAGCTGGTCGTTAGACTGTTCGACAGTTTCTTGCTCCGTACGGTCTGATGGCTTCATGCTTCGGTGAGGTTTCCGGAGCACGGGGTCGGTGTCCTAGCACCGGCCTCATTTCCTCTGAGGCATCCCACGCTCCTCACCCGATACGTAGTGTGGCAGTCACTTAATTGTTTTGCTAAGCAAAACGCTAAGCAATTCCCCTGGCGTATGGCTGAGAATTATGTTTGACCCACTAGAATGAACGGCTAACAGATGGTAAACGAGAATTACGAACCAAACGAACGCGAAGAGACAATCCTCCAACTATTCAAAGGTGGGCGAGACTCCGACGAACCCTGGGGGCGCGTAAACCCACTCTACCTTCGAGAACACTCAAACCTCGACAAGGGCCAAGTCGAATATGCACTCCGCAACCTGAAAAACGCCGGCTGGATCACACAACTAAATCAAGGCGGCCTATACGAATTCGTCGCCGATCCACGAGAAAGCTGACGCCCTCTTAGCAGGCGCTCAAGACTGGTAACAGCCATGATCTAGTCCTCAAATGAGCGTTCTAGACCAGCCCCACACCCCCTGCGTCCGCATAATATCCAGTGATGCGATCACCACGTCTTCTCATCGCTGTACCTCGCGAAGTCCTAATCTTGGAGTGGATGCGCTGCTCCAAGGGAATTTCGAGCATATGTCTGGGATGCTAATCACCGTTTCAGAAACTCAGCCTGGTAGAGGGAGAGTACGTTTCGTCTGTCTTTGATTGGGATAGCCAGAGTCTGTATGGCTGTTTGATGTTACTCTTCGATTTCGCGGCCGACGTTCGCTTTGTGAATCGGCTCCAGCTTGGGCCACTACTTCTGTGTGGACTTGAAGACCCACACCCCCATGCGTCCGCATAAACGCTCGGTGATATCGTCTACCGCGCCCCCTCGTCGCCGTGTTTCACGAAGTCCTGAGCTCGGAGGTGATCACGAATACTCCGCGAACATGTGCCCAGAAAACCAATCACCATTTCAGGCATTTAACCTGATAGCGTGAGAGGACGCTTCGTCTGTCTTTGCCAAGGTCGGAGAGGATGGCCGAGGTGGTTCTCCGATTCCGTATCTGATGACCCTCTGTGAACGTCTGGACCCGAGACCACTATTGACGGCGTAAACTTGACGCCCCCACACCCCCCTGCGTCCGCATAATCACTCCGTAATGTGATCCACTACGTCCCCCAATCGCTCCGTCTCACGAAGTACCTCAATCGTCATTTCAAGATCTGCGGTCAGCTCAAATACATAATGTTGTCCGCCCTGAATACCTGTATTCCTGTTTATCGCGTTTACCACACCTGCTAAGTCCAAATCCTGAAGGTGATCGCGAACACGCCGCATGTGGATTGGATTGGCTCCAATCTGACGTGCGATCTGCTTGTATTCCGCGTATACTTGTTTCGTCCGTGCGGGTGTTTCGGCATCAATCTCGAGCGAGACAACCGCAGTCAACGCGAGATGATCTTGTGTTGTGAGGTCACGAATCCCTTTCTCGATGCTTTTCCGTTCAATAATGTCTTCAGCATTACGGACATGGGATTCTGTGACGACGTCGTCGCCGGCGTTTGATGCGAGTTCGCCGGCTTTGTACAGATAGCGAATTGCTTGCCGTGCTGATCCTTTATCTTGTGCGGCCATCGCTGCACAAAGTGGGATGACGTCGTCGGTGAGGACGTCATCGTGGAAGGCTTTCTCTGCGCGTCGTTGGAGGATTGATTGGAGTTCGTTGGCGTTGTAGGGGGAGAAATGGATCTCTTCGTCACATAGTGTGTCTTTGACTTTTGGGCTGAGGTTGTCACGGAATTCAAAGTCGTTTGAAATTCCGATTACGGAAACCCACATATCCTCAAGGTGGCCGTTCGCGCGAGCACGGGGAAGTTCGTAGAGGATGTCGTCGTCGGTGCCAATTGAGTCAATTTCGTCGAGGACAATAATAACGGTGCCACCGAGATCTTGGAGGTTGTCGTAGAGGCGGTCGAAAACGGTTTTCTTGTCGTAGCCACGTGGTTTCTCCCCGCTTAGTTCCTCGACTAGGTTAGATGCAACTTGGTAGGAGGTGTTGTCTTTTGCGCACGAGTACTTGATAATGGAGAGGTCGATGTCGTTGTCTGTGGCGAAATCTTGGAGGTCGGTTAGTTTGTAGGTGACACCGACGGTTTTCCCTTGGCCGGTTTTTCCGTAGACGAATGTGTTGTGTGGGGCGGCACCGCGAGCGACTGGAGCGAGGGCGTCGTGGAGTGTGTCAAGTTCGCGTTCTCGTTCGGGTAATTCGTCTGGTGTCCAAGAGTCATACAGAACGGTTTCGTCGACGAAAAGACTGGATTGGTCGCTAAATGACTTGGACATATAGAGAGCATTCGCTGTCACACGTATAACCCCATCGTCTTCTGCGTCCGGGATGTCTGGATAATTCGTTCTTTAAGTATACAGCACCCCCCACCATGACTGCATAATCCAGCATTAGATCTCGAATCTATAGCCAACATCCGATGGATCCCACAGGACGAAAAAGAATCAAGATCATTCGACGGAGGGCTAATCGTAGAGTACAGTATAACACTAATCTAATCGCACTGACGCTACTACTCAACGACAATCTGAGTAGGTCCCGCCACTCCTCGGGCGAGATTATGCAGACACAGGGGGGTCCCCATCCTCGCGAAGTATCGAAGAACCCTACTTGATTTCTCTCAACATACTTCCTCAGTACAGCCAAGCAGCACCCAACCGAAGACAGACGAAATGTACTCTCTATCTGTGAAACCAACGCTCTCACGGGGGTATGGAGAGTGGGTGGCGCGCAGGGTAACGTAGCTTTTCACTCGTTGTCCGGTGTGTCTGTGGTCACGTGAACGTACGCGACTGGTGGCGTTAATTGGCGCCTCTAGGAGACGATTCAGCAGGCCTGACTAAGAGCTGGAAAGACAGACGAAACGTACTCTCTGCGATGGTGCAAATCCAGCTTGAGGATCTGATTAGTGACCGTTACTCTAACGGTCAGATTATGCGGACGCAGTGGGGTCCCCCTATCACTTCTCAACGACTCTTTCCAGTAGCTTGGGGGCTGGCTTCTACCGGTGGAAATGTACATCAGAGCGTGATTCTCACCGGGTCAGACCCACTGGATCATGTGGTGAACCAGTTCACAGACATCCTTTTCCACGTATCTTGAGTTAGGCTGGTGGGGAGAAGATGCGAAGAATGATACGATTTTAGAGTTATTGGGGATATATGTACGATCTCACTGGTTTCCAGCGTGATCTGTTGTACGTTATCGCCGGGTTAGACGAGCCGCACGGGCTTGCCGTCAAAGATGAACTTGAGGAGTACTATGAGTCAGAAGTCCATCACGGCCGCCTCTATCCCAACCTCGACACGCTCGTCGAAAAGGGACTTGTTGAGAAAGGACAACTTGACGAGCGCACGAATTACTACACGGTGACGAAGCGTGGACGCCGCGAAATCACTGCCCGACGTGAATGGGAACAACAGTACGTCGACCTCAACGAGTGAGCGGCAACTGGCGTCTCCAATTGAGCAGGCGTTAGTCGTCCGAATTAACTTGGGCCCGTTGTACGCGGAACAGACGTGTTCGCTATCCCGCTACTGCCAATCATAGTAGCGGTCGTGGTTGATTTCCGTGCTCGCGGTGGACGCCTTTGCAGGAACCCCTCTGATCGGTCGTCGGCCTCGAATACTGCAGCTGTCTTCGACTGCTCGTCTTGGTCGGGATACGCGGGGAGCTCTTCGGTGGTCCTGGCGACCTGACGGAGTCATCCGGGCGAACAATCGCCGAGCAAGTCGACGGGCTCGCCAGGGACTGCTGTCGGTGGCGTTGATGGCTCGGCCATCGGTAACTCGAGTTAACCAACAGTGGAGTGTTTCCGGGGTGTTCTGTTGGGTAATACTCACGCTAGCGCGCCAATTCCGGGAGTACACCATCAGGCCGCGGACCACGGCCGGGGTTGAGTTCGATGTCGACGCGCCGCGGTGTTCGCATCCAGCCTCAAAACTTCGATACGTCCCAATCCGCGCACGTGCACGTCTCGGCAACGTCGACTTCGTACCAGTTCCCAGCTGCGGGCTACCCCTCGTAGCGGCCGCCCTTTTCGAGAAAGGAGACTGCCATCGCCTCCTCGAAGGTACGTTCGGTGCCTGTAGGTTACAGTGGTCCTGATCGCGAACGCTCGCTTGCGCTACTGGGCAATCAGAATACTTAGGTGGCTGCCAAGCCCAGCAGTCGGTGTCGCCGATCACCCTTGAACACAACCTACGAGTGCGTCGTCGCAGACAACTCGGCCTGTGTTCTCGCCCCTCACGTGGTCGGCGACATCCCGCCAACTAATCGATAATTAACGAGGGGAGTATGCAACGATACGCGGTGTTCGTTGGTTGTGAATCGTATTTGAGGCGCCTAGATTATCCGGAGTGACACAACTGAGGACGTCCCGCAGCCAGCAGGACTGGCTTTTACCTCCCTCGGGGCACTGACGAAGACTGTGATCGGTGGCAACTGCACGACTCCATACCTTTAGGTATCTGGTTGACTAATTGAGGGATTGTCGCCGGTCGCAGCGATGGCGGGTAGCCTGAGGACTACCCCGGCCATCACAGCATGCGAGTTGAGCGCACCCGAGGACTACTGTGCGACCAGCGACACACCAGTTGCGGCACATTTGCCTTTGCGAGCCGGCGCAGGCCACCCCGGCCTGCACCGCTGCGATGAGCTAGTACCGTGGCTCGTTGTTTTCGGTATTATCCCACGGCCCGACGCGTACTACTGATACCAGAGCCGAATCTGCAAACTGCCCCGTCGCGTCGGCGGATTTCGTCTTTCCGCGACAGTCCGATAGGACGAGCAACGATTCGTTATCGCCCGAACCAAGCGTCGCGGGGACGTATACGCAGTCGACGACTGAGTGTCCCTTATGCTGCGTGCGTTCCCTGTATTGGACGGCGGTTCCACTGCGAACACTGTTCAAAATCGATTATTAACGCCCATGAATTAGCGCGGTTCAGCTGTTCACGAGCGCGTCTGCACCCCATTCAGGCGGCTGAACAACGGTCTCTCCGCGGGCAGTGAACTGCACTGCAGTGCTGACGGTAACTGTCTGGCCATCCCGGATCGCTGCATAGGAGATGGTGTACTCGTGGACGAGTCCATCGGGGCCGACGTGCGCAGTCATGGTGTAATTGGAGACGCCGGCGTACGCCGACGAAGTCGTCGGTGGACCAGTTGACGTCACGCGGTAGCGCGTCGTGCCGTTGCGTTCAAATGACGCTTCGACGGTTGTGGGACTCGCGCTCAGCACGGCGTAGACGTTCCCGTAGTGCTCTGTCGCGGGCGTCGAAGCTGTCTCGGGGCCGCTGTACGCGACGGTGCCGTTCCTATAAGAGGTCCGTTGTACGAGCGTCGATGCGTTCCGGAATACCGTCAGGTTCGGGAGTGCGGCGGCCGTACCGTAAGCGTGGCGCTCGTAGACGTACTGTTCGTTCTGTCCTTGCCGGAGTGTCGTTGTCACTGCTCGGCGGAGCGTGCCATTTGCGTGTACGGTGCGTTGGCTACGTTCAGTGTACGTGGTGTTGGCGAGGCTGTCGCGATGGGCTTGTGCCAGCGCCCACGCGTCAGTCACACCCGAGTCGGTAAGGCCGGGTGCGAGCATCGACTGGGGAGTGTCGCGGTCGGTGGTTGTGCTGGTCGCCGCGTCCGGCGCATCAGTTGTCCCAGGCGTGACGGGGTGCCCACTACACCCCGCGAGCACGATGAGGAAGGCAGTCAGGATGAATGGAGACCGATTCAGGTTCGGCATCAGTGATTGGTTACCTTACGTGTCATTAGAAATGTGGGTGGTTCTCACGGGAAGCAGCGGTGTGTGACGGCTGTTTCGCACGCTAGCAATCTTACTGGTCGTAGCCTGAATGCGTCGCGGAACGGTCATCGTACCCCAGACATCAGTCTTCAGTCTCTGTCTGGGGCGGGAGTTGTCTCCGCACTTCAAACTGGGTTGACCGAGTGATCTCAACGCCAGTTTCGAGAGTCCCCGTCACCGAGAATTCGTACCGGCCCTCGGCGAGATTCACGAACAGGTACGTAGTTTTGCGGCCAGGGGGCGTTGGATGTTCGAAGAGTGCGAGATGCCATGCGTGTTCCTCGCCACAGTCCAGCGTTCGAGTCTCACCGTCTGCGACACCGCCCTCAGTTGCGACTTGCTCCCAGCCAACGGCTGTGCGTCTCTCGATCTCCCACGCCTTCGTCCGCGTGATCGTCAGCGAAGCCGTCGTCTGATTCCGGAGCGTGAACTCAAATCCGTCGTACCTCTCATCAACGGTAAACACCTCGCCTTCAGCGGTAAGCGTTACATCGCCAGATCCTGAACACGGCGTCGACGAGGAGGGAACGGGCGTGGTCGAAGTTGGGGTGTCCGGTGTGGGTGTCTCGGTCGGTGGGATGCCGCTACAGCCGGCAAGTAGTACGCTCCCGAGACTCGCAAGGATGGCACGGCGAGACCGGTCAGGGGGCATTACTACCTGCTCATGACAGGTTTGGCAAGTGTCTTCTGGGCGGCTCGCAGCCCTACTGAGCGGCTGTTCAATGTCAACTCAGCTGGTGAGCACCTGCCGTATGTGGGTCGTCGGTTCGAGAAGGACAGACGAACGCCTGCCCGCTACCTACAGTGGAGACTGTGGCCAGATATTGTCGTAGTGCTCGATGAGAGCCAGCAGGCCAGCCAGCACGAAGAGCAGCGGCCATCCGAAGATGAACACCATCGAGTATGCGCCCGGACTGGACAGGCCCCCGTCGACGCCACCAGTCGGCAGCCCTCCAACCAACAGGACGAGGAGAGCGAGCGAGACCGGAGTGACCAACCGCTCTCGTCCCAGGGTGAAGCCCGCTAGGCCACCCAGCGCAAGTCCCCCGAACGCAATCCAGAGATAGAACGTAATCGGCGAACCCGAACCGAACACTGCCAGCCAGACGCCCGCATAGAGTACAGCTCCGAGTACGAGCCCGATCTCGCCACCGTTCACTGCGGGTATCCGCTCCTGCACAAGGCCAAGAACCGAGAGTAGCCGTGATAAGCTTTCTGCGTGCCCCCCGAATCACCGGACACGTTCACAGACCAGTCTGGACTGTAGTTCTCGCGAGTGCCGACTGTGCCGGCTTTCCCACAGCAAATCAGCCGGTGAGAATTATTCGATGTGGGGATTTGATTCGCTAAGTACAGCTGACTTACCGTTCTTGTATCCGACCTCTTTGTCAGTCTTGGAGTGATACTTCTCTGAACTCGTTTGTGGTCATGGAACGAGGTGGACAGAGCGTGTGACTCTTCCGCCCATATCTATATTTGATTGCAGTGACCTAATATTTCGGGTATAATAGCGGCGGGCAACCCACGTTGCTTGGGGAGCCGACGAGTGGCATCTCAGACACGGGAGACGAGTATTCTTTCAGAGAGCCTCACCGGCAATAGGCGCACGGCGTCGCCGCTCGTGGATGACGGCTACTCGAAGACTGGTCATACGTTGAGGCGCTGGAATCGTTGCCTGCCGTAGAGCCTGTTCACGTACTGGCGGTGCCAGTGAGTTTGCACTCCGAAACAGCGTTTTGTGCGCCGTTTACCAGAGATAAGGCGAGAATGCCCGTTCCTCAAGGAGCGAGCAATGCGAGCGAGTAGGGAGGGGATGAATCGCCGGCCAGCAATATAAGCCATTAAGTAGACACACCCCGAATCAAGGGATAGCGTTGGAGTACAGTCACCGCTACCGTGCATATCCGACACAACAAGTAGCCGGTGCACTAGATTACCATATCGACGTTCATCGTCAGGCGTACAACTACACTCGCTACGAGTACGAGAACGTCGACGCCGACAATATCGGGTCAGCGTACAAACACCACTCTCGACTCCCCGACTGGAAAGACGACTTCGCTGTGTTCAAAGAGGTGCATTCGAAAGCACTCCAGCGAACCGTCACGCGATTCTACCAGAACCTCTCGAACCTCTCCAAGCAAAAAGAGAACGGCCGCAAGGTCGGGAAACTCAAGTGGAAATCATCGAGAGAATACCAGAGTCTGACGTATTCGCAGTCTGGCTTCGAACTCAAAAACACGAGTGGCCGACGTGCGACCCTCTGGCTGTCGAAAATCGGCAACATCCCGATCCGGTATCACCGTCCACTCCCCGACGAAGCCACCATCAAAGAAGTCACGGTCAAACAGGAGACGACCGGTGAGTGGTTCGTCTCCTTCGGCCTCGAAACCGACAAAGCTGACTTGCCCGAGAAACCCAACATAGACTCCCTCAACACGACTAACACCATCGGGATTGATCTCGGTATTCAGAACTATATCCACACCTCGGATGGCAAAGCCGTCGACTGGCTTGACCTCTCCGAAGAGTATGAGCGGCTTCGCCGCGAGCAACGCAAACTTTCGCGGAAAGACCACGGCTCAACCAACTACGACCAACAAAGACGGAAGCTTGCGAAGGTCAAGCGGCACATCCGTCGGAAGGTGCTGGACTACCAGCACAAACTCACCACCTGGCTTGTCCGCGAATACGACGCCGTGTTCGTCGAGGACTTGGACGTCAAAGAGATGCTCGAACAGTCGCACAACGCCCGGAACAAGCAGGATGCGGCGTGGCGGCAATTCATCAACTTGCTCGAATATAAGGCCGAGTTGTACGGCACTCACGTCGTGCAGGTGGACGCGGCGGGAACAACCAAGGAATGCGCGTCGTGTGGTGTGGAGACAGCAAAACCGATCTGGGTGCGAGAACACGCCTGTCCCTCGTGTGGATTCGAAGCGGATCGGGATGCAAACGCGGCGATGAACGTCTTGCAGCGCGGGTTTGCTGCATTAGGGCTGGGATGGCCCGAATCGACGCCTGTGGAGACTGCGCTCCCTACGGGCACGACTCGCGTTGAGTCGGTGTCTGCAAAGCGCGTCATCGAAACAGGAAGCCCCACCCTCAACGAACGAACGGCGTCAGCCGTCCGCGAGTAGGGTGGAGTAGTTCACCGGTAATGATGCCGGGTTAGACGAAAAACCGAACGAGAACCGATTAGATTGTGACTGTTTCCGTACTGATGACGGTCTGTTGGCCGCCAGACCCTTCCGCGGTAACAGTCACTCGCACCTCAGTAGCCCCGCTGCTTGATTCTTCGAAAGTGACTGTATCACCGACATTACTGAGCGTTCGACTGGTGCTACCGTCTATATTACTAGCACCAGATCCCGAAACTGAGACACTAAGCTCCTCCGCGGTTCCTTCACTAATCCACGTTACACTGATTTCGCCGGTATCAGTGCCTGTGCCTTCGGTTGCTTCGATATCAGCGCCAGCATTAACATTCTGGCTGATGTTGTCACCGAACCCAAGGACGAATGAGGCGATCACCGCAGCGAGAATCACGGTGATTGCCACCATAAGTATCACCCCAATTACAGGCGAGACACCCCTTTCATCTACTGACCGACTATTCAATAGTTCCTCGAACATCGTTGATTAGTTGCCGATGTTCGTTCTGATGGTGGAATTCTGTGCGCCATCCGTGCCGACGGCAATCACATTATTGCCAGTATTACACTCGATTGTCTCGCCGACTCCAGCGATGGTGGTATCAGGAGCATCAGTAGCAGACCCCTGTACGCAGGTTACTCCTTCAGCGTTCTCTCCGAGAGTGATAACTGTCACATTAGCATTATTACCGCTGGCGTCAACTTCGACACCAGCACTAGCGCTTTGGGTGGTTTGGCCGCCGAAGCCAAGGACGAAGCTGGCGATGACGGCGGCGAGGATGACGGTGATTGCGACCATCAAGATGACGCCGATAACGGGTGACACACCGCGGTCGTCTGGGTCTGGGATTTCGAGTTTGTTTTTCTTCATGATTGGGTTGAGTGCACGCAACCGGAAGAGATACGGTGGCACACCACCCACGAATAGGTGGAGCTAGTCCCTCCGTTTTTCATTCCGGATTGTGCGTGTACGTAGAGATGTCTCACCCGGAGTGTTAAAGTCTATTGGGAAATAATTGACAGCATACCGCACGCCGTCACCCGATTAATAATGGTACTGGCCACCACCCAAGACCCCGCTCGCACCTATCATCCACCCAACTATCGCGACCCCTAGACTGAGTTACCGACTATCAGCGCGTCCTTGAGTACACTGCGAACCATCCGTCGCTCGGAAGTGGCGCCGTTTCCTCCCGGCTTGACCTGCCACGGAGCCGGATCCGATCATGATAAACGGCAGCCGGCCAGATGTCGTTCGTGGCATCCAGACCGCCGAAGCACACGGCTGGCTTGCGACACATAGCACACCCGACACCGAGCGGGCGCTCGTCCAACTTGCGGCGTGGGCGCTGAGCGGCGGGAGTATTGCTTCCGGCGAGAGCACGTCTATTTCTCGCTCGACCACGACGACGGGCCATTCGAGCAGATTGCGGACCCGCTGGCATCGACTACGACGTCGTCAACGCGAATACCGAAGGGCGGGCGACTGAAGCACGCCCAACCACGGACGGCGCCGTGCTCGCTCGCGTCCTCATCGCGATGGGTGTCCCAGCATCGGCATCGGTCAAGTAGACTGCAACAACACTTCCGGCGTTCGTCAGCGAGTGCAGTAACTCGCAGCAGGCGGTATTCGCACGCATCTACGCCCTCAATCATGGGGCGACACACACCGACAAAGCCACGTTGACGATCCACGAGCAGCGGCCGGAGTCGTACTTACAGGAGCTCGCCGCGCTCTTCGAAACGGTCGCCGTCGAGCAAGCCACGCAGTCCGGGAGTACTGTCACCGTCTCTGCCGCTGCCGCACGGTCGCTCACCAATGCGTAGTGAACCCACGGCGACCTCATTCTTGACTAGCCCCGTCAGCACACGGGTTTCTCGTGACTAACAGCCAGCAGTTCCTGTCAGCCGTCCCAAATTATTTGGTGGGAGGCGCACATCTTGTTGGTGTGTCTAAATGACGACGGTGCCTGATGCTGGGCTCACGCTGACTGGGCCACACGACACCCTCGATAGTGCGCTTGACGCTTGCCACAGTGAAATTGCGGAGATCGCACCACCGCTGCTGGACGCATGTACCGAGCAGACGGACGACCTTCTCGCGGACCTCTTCGAGGACAGGGAGGGTACGCCTGGCGCGGGCCTAACCGATGAGGAAGACCGCACAGCCCTCCGTGAATATATTGCTACCCAACTGTCGGAGTCGTGGTTTCCGGAGTTGAATGGGCGTGGCAGCGAACTCGGTCTCAACTGGACGGCGTTCAAGACCGCCGTCCAGCGCTACACAGAGTGTCTCTATCTCCGTGCGTTCGACGCCTATGGGATCGCGACGGAGGCATTCACGACGATCGAGCGGTGCCGAACGAAGGCGGAGCGGCTGTTCGATGATATCGAGACGCGACTTCAACGCGACCAGCCGGACACAATGACTGAAAGCGAGGACCCACTACAGTCGCTGTTTGAGGACGCAGCGGAGTGTGTCACCGATGCCAAGCACCGTCTCGCCGACGCCAAAACCGCAGTCCGTCGCGTGCACGCCTATTATGCCATCGGTGAAGCGTATCAAACTGAATTCGAGTTCGAACCCACCGACTTCTCGTATGTGGCGCTGACTGACGATCCCGACTGGTTTCTGCAAGACCTCCGCCATCAACGTGACCGCCTCGACACCCGAGTTGACTGGCTCCAGACCGACTTCACGAACCTCCAGCAACGCTAACAAATAAACAAGTGCTGTCGCGCCCAGTTTGCACGAAGCCCGCTATCCGGGTATTCCTCGGTTCCCGAATCTGTATCCACCTTGCCGGCCTTCAATTTTATTCGTGTTACGGTTCGAAAGCGCTCCCACGGCCAGCACATCGCTGATTCGGTCTTTAGGTCGCACCTGCCTTAGATGGGAGCGATAGTTATTTGCGACCGTCCCTGTCCTGTCATCGTATGGACTCGTCGACGGCGCGCGACCGCGTGGGGGACGTGCTTGAGGAAGTGCAAGCTGCGGTGATTGCTGACGACAACTTCCTCGAGAGCGTGATGACCGCCTTACTCGCGGACGGGCACGCACTCCTCGAGGACGTCCCGGGGACCGGGAAGACACTAACTGCACAGAGTTTCGCGACAGCGCTTGGCTTGGAGTTCTCCCGCATCCAGTTTACGCCGGACTTGTTGCCGGCGGACATCACCGGGTCGAACATCTATAATGAGGCTGAGGGGACGTTTGAGTTCCAGCCTGGGCCGGTGTTCGCGAACGTCGTGCTCGCTGACGAGATCAATCGCGCACCCCCGAAAACGCAGGCCGCGCTGCTTGAGGCGATGGGGGAGGGGCAAGTGAGTGTGAACGGCACCACTCACGAGTTGCCGAGTCCGTTTTTCGTGATTGCGACACAGAATCCTGTCGAGCAGGAGGGGACGTTCGGGCTGCCGGAAGCCCAGCGCGACCGGTTCATGGTGAAAACGAGTATGGGGTATCCCGGGCTAGAAGGCGAACTTGAGTTGATTGATCGGCGCGCGAATCGGTTCGAGCACGTCCCCAGCGTCACGCCAGTATTGGATGGCGCCGAAACGGTCGCCGACCTGCAACACGTGCCGGAGACCGTCGACGTGGAGACGCGGCTGCGTGAGTATCTCGTTCGGATTGGCCGCCAGACCCGTGAGGATGATCGCGTCGACGTCGGTGTGAGTCCGCGCGGCATCCAGAAGCTCTTCGAGGCGTCACGGGCCCGCGCGACGCTTGCCGGCCGCGACTACGTGGTGCCCGACGATATCAAGACCACGGCGATCCCCGCTCTCCAGCATCGCCTCGTGTTGACCGCGGAGGCGGATGCCAAGGGCGTCGAACGTGAAGCGATCATCGAAGATGTCCTCGACCAGCTTTCGGTGCCGGGCGTCACCGAAGAGGAGTGACAACGAGCAAATCGTGTATCTGAGTGATTTAACTCTGATAACATTTTTAACGGCTGGCTTAGCATATCACGCTATCAGCATGCCCGGATGGGGGACGGCCAGGGGGCTATACAACACGCATGAGTGATCGTCAGCAAACGCCACTCGTTGACTCCGGCCGATCACGGCAGTGGGGCAGTGTCGCGCTCACGGGCCTGCTCATCATGGCGGTCGTCCTTGCGACTGGGCTGACGCCCGCGCTGGGCTCGCTCGCAAGTGACACGCCCGCTAGTTCCGTCGTCCCCGTCCCTGGTGGTGGCGGGTCGGAGCCACTCCAAGGCAGTGGTGGTGGCGGCGCTGGGAATGGAACGGGTGATGGAGCAGCGGCTGGTGGTGGGAGCCAGCTCGGGGCGCTATCTCCCGGACAGGAGACGAGCGTCGGAGGGAGCCTGGCGTCCGAGAACGCGTCCGCGTTCCAGTCCCAGAATGACGAAGTACATTTTGTCGTGAACGCTGACCGGCCGGCGTACTGGCGGACGAACGCGTACGACCGCTACACCGGCAGCGGCTGGCAACAGACCGGCACGCCGAGCGCGTATTCGGCGCCGATTCACCCGGAGCGAAGCGACCGACAGCTTACGTACAGCGTCCAGTTGAAGACGGCGGCGACGGCGCTCCCGACGGCGTGGCGGCCACACCGCGTGCGCAGTGGGGCTTCCCTGCAGGTGACGCCCACGCGGGCCGTGCATGCCGCCGAGACACTCCCCGCGGGGACGACGTACACCGCGCGGAGCTCGCGGCCACCACGCGATCCAGCCGTCCTGAAAGCGACTGGTGGGAGTGCGTCTGGGGACGTGGCTGAGAAGTACACGCAATTGCCGCCGGCCGAACGCGAAGCACTCACACCGGCGGTCGAGACGATTACTGCTGGCGCTACGTCCCGGTACGCGGCCGCCAAGCGGGTCGAGGCGTGGCTGGAGACGAACAAGAACTACTCGCTGTCCGTCTCGGAGCCACCCGCGGATGGCGTCGCCAGCCAGTTCGTCCACGACATGGAGGCGGGGTACTGTGAGTACTTCGCGACCAGCATGACCGCGCTACTGCGCGCGCATGATATTCCCGCGCGTTACGTGGTTGGGTATGCGCCGGGCGAACAATCGGGCCCCAACCAGTACACGGTTCGCGCGCTGCACGCTCACGCGTGGGTTGAAGTCTACTTCGCCGACGTTGGCTGGGTGCGCTTCGACCCGACTCCGGCCAGCGAGCGCCAGGCCCAGGAAGCCCAATCGATCGGCACGGGCAGCGGGAGCGCCGCGGGCTCGCAAGGCGAGTACACTCCGGCCGGCGTCCCTGGATCTCCGGGGGAGACGCCACCGACCAACAATCAACAGTCACCGAACGGCACCCAGTCCGGGAGCGCCACGGGTGGAAGCGGCCAGCCACAACCTGGTCCATCAGATACGACCGCAGGGCCAGCGGGCGCACCCAGCGATGGGAGCCCCACGAGCAGTACTGGACAGAACGGCTCGGCCAGTGGTGGTGAATCGTCGTCGAGCGAGGGGTCATCCCAGTCCGAGGACCCCACACAAAATGACTCGGAGAACAGTGTGGAACGCAGCCCGTTGAATGTGACGCTGAACCGCGACCCGGTCCCCGGCAGCACCGTACTTGTGACGGTGACACGGCAGGATACTGCCGTTTCGGGAGCTCGCGTCGCATTTAACGGCGAGCCGATCGGCGTGACGAACGAGACGGGGAACGTGACTGGGACAGTGCCGTACACCGCCACCCTGAACATCTCCGTCACAGCGCCAGCCGACTCCGCGACGGCACAACGCACATCGCACCTGGCGACGCCACAGCAGAGTTATCGACCGCTCACCCTCCGCAGCGCCCAGCCTGAACGCGGCGAGCGAATTGCCCCGCGGAGCAGCACGCAGACGCACGCCCAACCACCTGATTCGGGGAACAACACGACGAAGAGCTATTCGTTGGCGACGAACGCGTCCGTCTCGATTCTCGGGCGGACGGTCACGGGGAATACGGTGCGAGTGGTGGCGGCCGTCGATAACGTTTCTCTCCGGAATGCGTCGGTCAGCCTCGATGGCGAGGCAGTCGCCAGGACGAATAATTCGGGTATGACGACGCTCACGCTGCCGAGTGCCCCCGGCAACGCGACGATCCGCGTCGAGCGCGGCGAGGTCGCCGGGACGAGGTCGGTTCGGTTGCCGGAACTCACGGTGAATGCGTCATCTGTGGCGCCGCTTGCACTCCCGTTCACCCGGGTCGAGGTCACGGCCACCCTGAATGGGTCGGCTGTACCTGGTGCCCCAGTCCGGCTCAACGGTAACGAGGTCGGCGTTACCGGGCCGGATGGTACGCTCACAACGCGCCTCCCGCTCGCCGACGCGGCCGCACTCGAAGTCCGCAAGTTCGAACAGACCACCACGACGAGCATCCAGGGGATTTACCAAAACATCGCGATTGCCGTTGGCGCGGTCGTCCTCGTGGTGGGCGTGCTCGGGTACACCAAACGCCGGTCCGGGGTTCGCGCTCGGGGAGTGCTCGCACGCCTGACCGCATTCCTCGTTGAGGCTGTGCGGTGGCTCAGTAACACGCTCGTCTACGTCGCCACTACGATGGCCGGATGGGTCGCGCGTAGTATTCGGACGCTCCACGCAGCACTCCGTGCGGTGCTCGCGACTCTCCGTGGGAAACTCTCACCAAAGGTGCTCGCCACGCGGCTCGCGCGGTGGTTGCAACGGGTCCGCCAGCGACTCACCAGCCAGACGTCGTCGATTGCGGACGACATCACGAACCGCGCCCGCGCCGTGCAGCGCGGCGACGCGGTTGGGTCACAGTCGGATTATCGGACGTTCCGGGAGGCCTGGGAGACGCTGCTCACGCACGTGTCCATTCGTCGACCCTACAACTACACGCCCGGCGAGCTCGCGGCACACGCCGTCAGCCGTGACGGACTGCCGGCCGACGCGGTTGCCACGCTGCGCAACGAGTTCCGCGCCGTCGAATACGGCCATCGGGAGCCGTCAGCGCGACTGGAACGCGTCGAGACCGCTAGTCAGGCGATCGAAGCAGCAGTCCGTGACGAGGCGGGCCAAGCGGAGGACAGTTCGGAGACTGGGGGTGCGGACTAATGCGGATGCGTACCGCTGTCAGTGGTGGGTTGGGCGTGCTGGCGCTCGCGCTCGGCACAGTCTACACCTTCGAACCGGGGCTCGCGACACAGCTCCCCGGCCTCTCCCTCGTCGAAACCAGACTCGGCGACACGGACCCGAATCACCTGCTGACGGCCGTTGGTGGCGTCCTCTCGCTGTACGCACTCCTCGGGGCGTGGGGTGGGAGCATAACCCCGACGAACCCGGCTGCAGGCAGTGCGTCCCGGTACGATGGCGCACAGGAGCGCCCGCCGGAACGCGTTATCGACGACGACCGAACGCCAGTTACTGAAGCCGTCCCCAGTACGCTTGACGCCACTTCACTCACTGAAGACGAGACCGCGGAAGCACGCACGCTCCTGCGGGACACAACGGAGGCGTTGATCGCGACGGCAGACGCCACCCCAGAGGACGCGCTCGCGGATGGGGCGTGGACGGAGTCGCAGCTTGCAGCAGCGTTCCTCTCAGACGCCGGGGACGTCGAGTATTCCGTCTGGAGCCGGCTGCGTCGGTGGCTGGATCCAGAGCGGGAACGCGCTCGCCGCGTTCGCGTCACCGCTCGCGAAGTCGAGGCTTTCGCTGCACACCGCACGGAGGCGGATGGCGAATGACGGCCGTGAGGCGGACGTACCGCTGGCAGATGGCGGGGATTGCGGCCCTGCTTCTCGTCGCGGTTGGCTTCCTGTACGCCAGCGCGATGGTCGTCGCTGCAGCCGCGATCCCCGTCGCGTTCGCCGCGTATGATGCGCTTTCCGTGGTTCCAGCCGACGCTGAACTCCAGGCGGACCGAAAAATTGGTATGACCGCCGCCAGTCCCGGTGAGCGCGTGCCCGTCACGCTCACCGTGACGAACACTGGGGACGCGGCGGTACCGGATCTGCGCGTGATCGACGGTGTCCCTTCCGAGCTCGCAGTCGTCTCGGGAACCCCGCGGGTGAGCGCGCCACTGCGAGCAGGCGACACCGCGTCGACCACCTACGAGGTGGTGGCCAAACGCGGCCAGCACGAGTTCGATGCGCCCGTCGCCCGTGGCCGGTCCTTTGCCGGGAGTGAGCAGGCGACAACCACCCTCGAGCCGGGCGGCGACACCAGCTTCGAGGGGCTTCGCGCGATCGACTCCCCACCAACGAAGACGCCCATTCATCGCGCAGGCACGCAGCCAACCGACCAAGGTGGCCCGGGGCTCGAGTTCCACCGTACACGCGACTACCAACCGAACGACCCACTGAATCGCTTGAACTGGCGCCAGTACGCCAAAACCGGCGAGCTCTCGACGGTCGAATTCCGGGAGGAACATGCCACTCGGACGGCCATCATCGTGGATGCGCGCAAAGCGACGCGCGTGAGTCCGGCACCAGGCCATCCGACAGCCCCGGAACTCAACGCCTACGTGAGCGCACGCCTGCACGACGCCCTCGCGACCGCCGACGTCGACACGCTCCTCACCGCGGTCGGCTTACCCAACAACACGACGCTTACTGTCGGCCCGCATGATCTGCCGTGGGTGACCGCGGAGACGCCGACTGACGCCGCCGACCTCCTCGATGCCGTCGAGGACACCGCAACGAATGGGCCGAATCGCCACTCGATGACGCCAACCCCACCGCGTGCGGACGTCTTCGATCTCTCGATGCCGGCAGCGGGTGAGGCGATTCGCCGCCGCCTCCCACCACGCGCCGAGGTTGTGGTTGTCACGCCCTTGCTCGACGATTGGCCGCTCGAGCTCGCGGGGGGACTGCGGCCGTACGACTACCCGGTTACGGTGGTCAGTCCGGACGTGACAGACCGCACAACGAGTGCGGGCAATCTCGTCGCGCTCCACCGCGACCTCCGACAGACGCGGCTGACGGATGCCGGCTTCGCGGTCGTTGACTGGCAGCTCGACACGCCGATTGATACAGCGCTCGCCCGCTCACTCACCCACCTCACTCACTAAGATGTCCTCACAGCCAACGACCGTCGACGAGTCCACGTGGCGACCGACGAGACAAGGCACCCTCATTAGCGTCCTCGTCACGATCGCCGTAACGTCGCTGATCGCCGCCTGGCTCGACTTGCTGCTCCCGCTCGCGGCTGCATGGGTCGCCGCACTCTCGCTCGCTGGCGGGCTGTGGCTGGCAACGCACTCCTCGTGGCGCGTCATCACGCAGTATCTTGCCGGCCTGCTGGTCGCCCCGCTCGGACTCGCAGCCACGGGCGGGCTCGCGTACGCCGCGCTCTCGCTGTCCGGGACACGATTCCCACAGCCGACACCCGCGCAGGGCGCGACGGCGATTCTCGAGGTGGTGGCCCAACTCATCGTCGTCGCGAGTCTCATGCTGGCGGTGGTTGGCGCCTGCGTCGCCATCGCGGACCTCCTCACACGGGCGTCACTCCGCGCGCTCTCCAGCGTCACGTACCGAACATTCGTCAGTCCAGTACTCGCGACAACAGTGCTGGCAGCGGCTGCGGTCATCGACACGGCCACGCTTGCCCGCCAGAACCAGACGGTTGGCAGCACCGTCAGCAATGGCCTCTCCGTGGTGACGACGTATTTCCTCACGCCCGCCGCGTCTGCGCCCCAAGTGGCCTCGCTCGTCCTCCTGCTCTTCGGGACAACCGCTACACTCGGGATGGCGCTTCGCGCCCTCCCAATCGTCGCGCTCTTCGGCCGCGAGCACGAGGCCGCACTCCACACAATTCAGGGGCACCTCACCAAACTCACCTGGGGTCTCATTCTCCTCATCCCGATCGGCGTAATTACCGACGTGCTGCTTCGGCGCCCACAGTTCCGGTCGGAACTGAGTGGTTCGACCTATCGATTGCTGATCGGCGCGACCCAACTGGAACCACTCCGGTTCCTACTCGCCATCAGTATCGGCGTGAGCCTCGGCTTAGTTGTGGTGAGTTACGTGCTCAAGCGGCTCGCACAGGCCTCGGTAGCGCTCTCAGTTGCACGGTACAGTGCGGTGCTCAGCGGCGTCACGCTCACTGTCGTCGGGTTCGTTGTCGCCGACCCGCTCGTCAACACGGTCCAGGCGTTCATCGTGACATCACTGCCGTCAACGATGTCGCCAACCTACCGCCAGCTCTCCGAGAGCGTTATCACATTCTACGGCCCGGCCACCATTACGCTCGCCGCGCTGACAGCCGTTCTCCTCAGTACCGCAGGGATGATTGCGGGCTTCCGGCTGGCGATGTGGATCAAGCTCCTGCCAGCCAAAACCGTCGGCCCTGCACTGTCTGGGGCAGGGCTCTTCGTTGCCTCCGCCTTCGGCGGTGTCGAGGCACTCCCGGGATGGGTGTTGTTCGCTGGTATCATCGGCAGTTTCGTCGCCTGGGATAGTGGCCACTTCGCCTGGCAACTCGGCCAGGAAGTTGGCCGCCACACCCCCACGCGAAATACTGAAGCCGTCCACCTCGCCGGCACCCTCGCCGTCGGTATTGTCGCCAGCACCATCGCCGTTGCCGCGCTCACCTACGCCACGGCGATTTCATTTATCGACCCGACCTCCATCCCAGTCGCCCTCGTCGGTGCCGCTATTGCCATCTTCCTCCTCGTCTTCGCACTCCGGTCAGCGACCACCGCCTGACGCCGTTCCCTCATAGCGGAATACACTTGCGAGCGCAGCGGCCACGTTGAGTATGGCTCGGTCACTGGTGGTGGCGATCGTCGTCGGTGTCCTGCAGGGCATCTTTGAATGGCTCCCGATATCCAGCGAGGGTAACATCACGGTCGCGCTCTCGTGGCTTGGGGAGAGTCCCGAGCAGGCAGTCGCGTTTGCGTTATTCTTGCATCTCGGCACCGCGCTCTCCGCGACAGTGTACTATCGCTCCGAAATCCGCGAGGAATTGGCGCTGTTACGTACGTGGCGGCCCCGGCACGCGACCGCGGAAACGCACGCGTCGACGACGTTCCTCGGCGTGGCAACGCTCGTCTCGGGTGTTGTAGGAATCGCATCATACGCGGTGCTCGAGGAGGTCGTCTCTGAACTGACTGGTGGAATGGTCGTCGTCGTGATTGGCGTGTTACTCGTCGCAACTGGGGCGTTCCAGCGGCTGTCCACGGCTGTTGATCGCACGCCAACGAAGCAGCCCGGACTAGTTGATGCGGTGCTCGTGGGAGTAGCACAGGGTGTCGCGATTCTCCCCGGTGTGTCGCGGTCGGGCTCAACGACGGGCGTGTTACTGCTACGCGGCCACGAGGGACCGGCGTCGTTTCGCCTCTCGTTCTTGCTGTCGATTCCCGCAGCCGTCGGTGGCGGCCTGCTCGCGGCGCTCGATACTGGGTTGGGTGATGTGACGCTCGTGGGTGGCGCTGCAGCGCTCGCGAGTGCGGCGGTCGTTGGGTATCTGACGATTGACGCGCTGATGCGGGTCGTCGAACGGGTGCCGTTTTGGGGCGTCTGCGTCGGGCTTGGTGCGGTCGCTATTGCCGGCGGTGTACTACTACTCTGAGTACTCGATCGGCTCGTTGTTGAGCGGGCGTACGTACCGTAGATGACGCTCGACGAAGAACCACGTACTCGCGAGCAGCGCGCCGACGACGTTCGCGAGCGCGTCACTAAGTGAAGCGTACCGGTTCGGCTGCGTTGCCTGTATCCCTTCGATGAAGAGGCCGTAACCAACGGCGAGTGCAAGGACGAGCGCGATGCGCGTCCAAAAGCGGTCACGGAGGTGGACAGTAGCGTACGCCAGCGTGAGTCCAAGCCCGAGGTACGCGGCGACGTGGAGTTTCTTGTCCCACCATGGGTCGGGGCTTGGTGGGTTCACGGGCGGCGCCGACAGCACCGAATAGTAGAGAAGGAAGCCAACGACGCTGAGCACGCCAGCGTATCGCAGCCAGCGCGGAACGAGCGGGAACGGGACTGTGCGCACGAACTGAGAGATTCGTGACCGGGAAGAAAACGGTGGTGGTCCTTACTCGTCGTCGCGGTCGTGACGGTCGTCGCGCGGTTCGTCACGGCCTTCAGGCGGTTCCGGTGGCTCGAAGAGCGCCACGAGCAGGCGACCGGGCCGCGTGTCTGCGGCGCGGGCTGCGAGGGCAGCGAGTCCGTCGACGCCGCGCTTGAGCAAGGACTGCTGATAGTAAGGGACGAGCGTTTCGACGATGCGATCAAGGATGGCGATGAAGGGCCCGACTGTGTACGTCTCCCGGAGGTCGATGACAATAACTTCTGGGTCGGGTTCGGCGGTGAGCCACCGGTAGAGGAACGATCCCTGGACGACGCGCGTGAGTCGTTCGGTTGTGGCGTTCAGCCAGCGCTTGGCGGTCGTCGACACGCGCTGGACGGCGTCGACGACACGGGACCCGTCGAGAATGCGCTCGATAGTGGAGCGTGCGTCGCTGGCGTTCGGACTGGAGTTGGTGGGCATCTACGTTGAAACGACGGTTGCGCGGACGGTCGTCGTCCCGAGGTCGAGCGTGACGTTGCTACCTTGCTGAATCGTCCGGCCCTTGAACGTCACGCCGGTGGCGGTTTCGCGGACGGTGAGGTCGGCGGTGAGCGTGAGGTCTTGGTTGACGGGGTGGTCGCGCTCGTAGATGTTGCCGTCGCGACTTGTGAGAATGACCGTCGCATCCTCGCGGTCGACAGCCGTGATGTCGGCGATGGTGGTGCCGCGGACGGTTTCGGTCAGCCCCGTGTGGACGCTGTCCGCTTTGGCTGGCGGGACGTCCTGCAACTGGAGGGTCATCGTGCGCGTCGCTGTGTCACCCTGGGGTTCGGTGGCGCCAACACGTTGGACGGAACCGTTCAGCGAATACGCACTTGTTTGGAAGGGAATCGTCGCGCCCACACGGACGGTGGTGTTGCCGAAGCGCGCGTTGCCATCATCTCGGAGCGTGGCAAGGGAGAGGCCGACAAGCACGCGTTTCCGATCCGGATTATCCGTGCCGTAGGCGTGCACGGATTCGACGGTGGCAATCTCCTTGTCGCCGAGCGTGTACGTGTCGCCGGTCTCGATGGTCGTCGCCGTTTCGGTGCTGACGGTGTCCTCGACGACGACTTCAGTAGTGGTTGTCTTGGGGCCGGAGCCGAGATCGCGAAGGGTCCCTGAGACTTGGTACGTCGACGTTTGGATGTCGAGGCTGCGTCCGACACGCGGTGGCGCGCCCGCGTAATTCATCGTATCTTCTGAAACGGAGCCGTTGAGCGTGATGGCGAGGATAACGCGCGTGCTATCTCCTTGCGGGGCGAGGTGGACGTCGGTGATCTCGAGGCCTGCTTCCCCTGACGGCGAATACGTATCACCGGCCTCGATCTCCTCGATAATGTAGCCTGGTTGCGTGCCGAGATCCAGGGTTGCGTCCGTCGTTGCGAGTTCCGGCTCGGGTTCGGGATTGGGTTGGAGGACGAACGCAGCGCCCGCGGCGACGACCGCGAGGACGAAGAGCACGACGAGCGCGTCGACGACGTTGACGACGCCGAAGAGCTGGCCTTCGTCGTCAAGCAGCTCCATAGAGACCACCAGTCATGTTGTTCCCGACTGGTCGACAGAACAACTAAACGATTCCGGAACGCGGCGTTCCTCGGTGGCGACGGGGAGCAGCGGTCGGTGCTGGAACAACCGTCTCGCCTATGACTCGGGAACGACACCGAGTCGTTTCGCAACCAGCAGGGCCGCAGTTGCCACGAGGAAGGCGAGGACGGTGCTGAGAAGCACGTCAATAACGGGGAAACCGCCCTCAACGTCGTAGCGGAAGTATCGTGACACGCCAAGCACGACGCCAATCACCAGAATCGCGCTGAGCTCCTGTGCGGTTAGCTGAATGGAACTCACGGAACTGGCTGCGGCGGCAAGGAAGAAATAGTTTCTCGCCACGCGTTCGAACAGGTCGTATCGATTCGCGTGTTAACCAACAGAATCAGGCGAAACGCAGAGCGTGTTGGTTAACGCCTACGGTAGTACGGAATCGTCGCCTCGAGTCCGTCCGCAAAGCCAACGTCCGGGTCGTAACCGAGGAGTTCTCCGGCTTTCGAGATGTCGGCGTGGGAGTGACGAACGTCGCCTGGCCGTGGGTCGTCGTAGATCGGGTCGATGTCGGTGTCAAGGAGGTCATTGAGCGTGTCGACGAGCTCGTTAATCGTGATGCGGCTGCCGCAGCCGACGTTGAACGCTTCGCCGGTCACATCGCGCTCCGCGGCGAGAATGTTCGCTTGGACGGCGTTGTCGATGAACGTGAAGTCACGGGACTGCTCGCCGTCACCGTAGATGACGGGGCGTTCGCCGTCGAGCAGCAGCGAGATGAACTTCGGGATGACCGCGGCGTAGTCGCCGTTGGGATCCTGACGCGGGCCGAAGATATTGAAGTAGCGGAGCGCAGCCGTGTCGATGTCGTAGAGGTCGCTCGCCTGGAGCGCGAGCTTCTCCGTGTAGTACTTCGAGAGCGCGTACGGGGATTCAGGCTGTTCGGTCATCGACTCGACTTTCGGGAATTGTTCCGTGGAGCCGTAAACTGCGGCGGAGGAGGCGACGACGACGGTGTCGACGTCAGCCTTGCGGGCAGCGTCGATGATGGTAGCTGTCCCGGTACAGTTGACGTCGCTCGTCGTGATCGGGTCGTCAATGCTACGCGGGACGGATGAATCTGCGGCTTGGTGGAAGACGTAGTCGACACCGGTAGTGACGTCTGCCATCGTATCAGCATCACGGACATCCGCCTCGTGGAACGAGAAGTTCTCCACGTCACGAAATGGCTTGAGGTTCTGATCGTGGCCCGTCACAAAGTTGTCGACACCGCGAACGTCGTACCCGCGGTTAAGCAGAGTGTCGACGAGATGCGACCCGATGAACCCCGCAACGCCAGTAACGAGTGCAGTGGGCATGCGTCAGGATTCTCAGGAGTGGAGATGGGTCTGTCGACTTCGAGTGCTATTCCAGGCTAGCGACGAATGAGGACAGGGCATTATCGGTGGCAATGGTTCTTTGTCGTGTAACTGGTAATGGACACCCCTGGATTCGGAACTCGGGGAGGAACAGGGGGTGCAGTTCGACGCCCCGGAGAGCATCGTGCAACAGGTGGATGCGCTGGCAGCAGTCCGTGAGACAGACCGAACGTCAGTCATCCTCTCGGCGCTCCGGGAGTATCTGCACGACGCCGGCCACGACGACGACCTAAACAGGAACTCGCGGACGCGTACTACGACGGCGACATCACCTTCGACGAGCAGGCCGTTGTCGGCCACGAGGAGGCGGCGACCTTGCGCGTGCTCAAAGAGCAACTCGACGAGGCGTTCGTCGACGCGGCTACCGACGAACTCGCCAATCAGTAGATGCAGGTTGTTGCAGATACCGCAGCGGCGAGTTGCTCAATAGCCAGGGTTGTTACTGGCGCTGGTACAGCAAGTGTTCTGCTCGGGTAATGTCGGCGTCAGTATTGATATTCACTTTCCAGCCGTTGAACGGGTGTGTTTCGACGCTGTATACACTGTAGATCAGGAGATCGATCGCGGCTGCGAGTTCGTACTCGCCACGTTCAGAGGGCTGGATGATGTGACACGCTGGGAAGATTGCCGGTGGAAGGATGTAGAATGCAGTTGGGACATACTGTGATGGTGGGTCCTCCGGTTTCTCGACGAGACCAGTGACCGCCCCGTCGTCATCAAGCTCGCAGACTGCTCCCTTTGTGGCCGCCTCGGCTGATACCTCTTGGACCGGGAACGTGATATCCGCATCAGATTCGGTGTGCTGGGCCACGACCTCGGAGAGATTCGCCGAGTAGATGTTGTCACCGTTCAGAACGACGAAGTCGGAGGTGACGTACGGTTCAGCTGTGAGGACAGCATGAGCAAGTCCGAGTCGTTCCGATTGGTGGGCGTACTGGATGTCGAGCGCTTGGAACGAGTCACCGGAGTGGTCGATGATTTTGTCCTTTTCGTGCCCGACAACAACGGCGACATCTTCCGTGCCTAGGTCAAGCAGCGTCTCGAAGCAGTACGTCAGAATCGGTTTGCCGGTAACTTCGACGAGTGGCCTGGGACGGTCGGCCGTCCTCGGGCGAAGGCGTGTGCCCTCGCCGGCAGCTAACACCACTGCGTTCATCGTATTCTGTGGTGGGATTCCGGCGTCTTAGTTCCTCCCAGAGAAATCCATGAGTACGGCAATGCCGGGTAAATCCTTTCGCATGGTATCGAGCACATCAGAAGAGGGCAACATGATATCCCGGAGGAAGGAGGTGGGTTCGGTCACGACGGGTGCTTGTCGTCTAGTTGGTTGTCACTGGCCTGACTGGGCGAGAGAATACGAGGCGTTTTACCTCATAAGGGAACATGTCTTTACTATGCAGATTCTTGTTACGGGTGGTGCCGGATTTATCGGCGGCCACCTCACAGAGCGGTTTGTCTCAAGAGGGCACGACGTCGTCGTGCTCGACAATTTCGACCCATTCTACGAGACGCGCATCAAGGATCATACTGTTGAGGTCTGCCAGAGTCGTGCAGCCGACGGTGACGGGTCGTACCGGCTCGTCGAAGGCGACGTTCGAGATGCAGAGCTCGTCGAAGAGCTCGTGGCTAACGTCAACTATGTCTATCACCAGGCGGGCCAAGCCGGCGTCCGCCCGAGTGTCGAGAACCCACGGAAATACAACGAGGTCAACGTCGACGGGACGCTGAACGTCCTCGACGCTGCGCGAGACACGGACATCAAGCGCGTCGTGTACGCGTCCTCGTCGTCAGTCTACGGGAAACCCGAGTATTTGCCCTACGACGAGGTACATCCGACGACGCCAGTCAGCCCATACGGCGCGTCGAAACTCGCCGCAGAACGGTACGTCTGCGCGTACAACGAAGTCTACGACCTGCCGGCGGTTGCGCTCCGCTACTTCACCGTGTACGGGCCACGGATGCGCCCGAACATGGCCATCTCGAATTTCGTCTCACGGTGTATGAACGACGAACCGCCGATCGTGTATGGGGACGGCACGCAGACGCGTGACTTCACGTATATTGAGGACGTCGTCGACGCGAACCTTCAGTTGCTTACTGAGGATACGGCAGATGGGGAAGCAGTTAACATCGGAAGCACGGACAACATCGAGATTCTGACGCTCGCAGAGGAGATTCGCGATCAGGTCGCTCCAGACGTGGACATCAAGTTCGCCGACCGGCACGACGCGGACGCTGAGCACACGCACGCGGACATCTCGAAGGCTAACGATCGATTGGGATACGAGCCTACCCGGACAATTCGAGATGGCGTTCGGGAGTTCGTCGAGTGGTACCGCGCGAACCGGGACTGGTACGAGCCGCTGGTACGGGAGAGCTAATAATGCGGATTCTGCGCGTTGCACAGAACCTCTATCCTGAGGTCCCTGGTGGTGGAACGTACCACGTCCACGCGATGAGCCGTGATCAAGCGGCGATGGGTCACGACGTCACCGTTCTTACGGTGACCAACGATGACAGCCTCCCGCGACGTGAACAGCGCGATGGATACAAGGTCATTCGTCGAAAGCCGACTATCGATCTGCTCGGGAACGAGATCTCTGTCGGTGTTGCACAGTTCCTGCGGGACGCTGACGACTTTGATGTTGTGCACGCACACTCACATCTATACTTCTCAACGAACCTCGCCGCCGTCACCCGTCGGCTAGGAGACACCCCACTGGCGATAACGAACCACGGGCTGTACAGTCAGAACGCACCGGAGTGGCTGTTCGATCTATATTTGCGAACTGTGGGCCGATGGACGTTTAATCAGGCCGACGTGATGTTTTGCTATACCGAGGAAGACCGAGAGCGCGTACAGGAGTTTGGTGTCGAGTCGCGCATTGAAGTCGTGCCGAACGGCGTGGACACAGAGCGATTCACTCCCGATGGGGAGGCAAGCGACTTGATCGACCACGACGGTCTCGTGGTGTTGTTCGTGGGACGGTTGGTCCAGGGCAAGCGGCCTGAAGACGCGATCGAGGCCGTGGATCGCCTTCCTGACAGTCTGGATGCAAAACTCTACGTCGTTGGTGATGGACCGTTGCGTGCAGACCTTGAGGGTCGTGGCGATGATGTCGAAGTCGAATATCTCGGACATGTACCCTACGACAAGATGCCGGCGATCTATCGCGGGGGCAACGTGATGATATTACCGAGTCGGGCAGAAGGATTGCCACGGACGGTGCTTGAAGCGTTTGCGTCAGGGACCCCCGTCGTGTCAAGTCACTTAGAACACACGGCGTCGATCGTTCAGGGAGGTGGAGAGACAGTTCCAGTCGGCGACATCAAGGGATATACGGAAGCGCTGGAGCAGGTGCTTGAAAACGGATTGGCACTTGGCAATCGGGGCAGACAGACGGTTGTAGACAAATTTCAATGGCAGGAGACAGTTGAAGAGACAACTGCGGTGCTGAATTCACTTAGATAACCCCCTTGTCGGTCATTCGGTTGTGCCAGCGTGCGAAGACGTAGACCGCCCAGAGGAACTTGCCATGTTCGCGTCGGCCGTTCGTGTGGTCGGCAAAACGATCCATTACCGCATCGATGTCGATGATATCTGTGTCGAGGGCTGAAACAGTCTTCGTGAACTCATCTTTCAGCTCATCTTTGAACCACTCGCCGATGGGCATGTCGAAGCCCTGTTTGTTCCGTTCGAGAATCTGATCGGGAAGCACGTTGTCGAAGGCACGCTTCAGGACGCGCTTCTGTTTTCGCGGGGTGATCTTGTAGTTTGCTGGGAGGGACATCGCGTACTCAACGACGTCGGTATCCAAGAACGGGACTCTGACTTCGAGGGAGTTGTACATGCTCGCCCGGTCGGTCTTGTGGAGGATCTGGTTGGGCAGGCCGAAATGGGTATCGACGGCCTGGATTCTGGACATGTCGTCCTGGCGCTCTTCGGGCAAGTACGCTTCCGCGCGTGCATGTTCCCGACGGAGTGTTTCTCGTCCGGCGTCGGTCGGGTTCAGATCCTTGAACATGGCTAGGGCCTCATTGTCTGCGATGCGTGCCCACTCGAAGTGGCGGTCAGGCGTGTTCGCAATACCCCCACGTAAAAATTTCTGGGCCTTGCGGACGAGTTCTGCGCGCGAACTATTCCGGGAGGCATCAAGCCGGCGGAGTGCAGGTTCAACGAGGCTGTTCCGAGCGATCGGCGGAATCTGACGATAGTAGCCGGAGTAATACTCGCCGCGATACCGACTGTAGCCTGCGAAGAGTTCATCGGCGCCATCACCCGAGAGGGCGACCTTCACGTCGCGGCTCGTCTCTCTGGAGACAATATAGGTCGGGACGATCGACTGGTCGGCGAACGGCTCGCCTAGTCGATCGAGTACTTGGGGGATCGTGTCACGTACTTCCTGAGGCGTCACGGTGTATTCTGTGTGATCGGTTTCGTGATAATCTGCGACTTCCTTGGCTGCCCAGGACTCGTCGAACAAGTCCTCGTCAAATCCGACGGTGAAGGTTTGGACTGATTCATCCATAAGATTCGCCATCGTCCCGACGACGATGCTCGAATCGATGCCGCCGCTCAGAAATGCGCCGAGTGGTACGTCACTCATGAGGCGCTTCCGCACCGCGTCCTTGATTCGAGTCCGGAGACCCTCGACAGCTTCCTGATAACTGACGTCACGTCGGTCAATACTTGACGTGGAGAACTGGTTAGTCTTGATACCATCCTCGGAGATAACAATCTGCTCTCCTGGCCTCAGCTTTCGGATATTGTTAAAAGCGGTGTGTGGTGCGGGAATATAGCCGAGGCCGAAATATTGGGCGAGAGCTGCCTCGTCGATTCCACCATTGTCGAGGTTCGATTCGAGTAGCGCACCTAGTTCAGAAGCGAAGGCTACCGACTCACCGTCATCGGCGACTACGAGCGGTTTGATGCCCATCGGATCGCGAACTAAAAGAAGGCGTTCTCGCTCAGAATCCCAGAGTGCGAAGGCAAACATCCCCTCCAGGCGGTCGACAAACGAGGGACCATCTTCTTCGTAGAGATGCACCAGCACCTCGGTATCTGTATTGGTCGAGAACGAATGGCCAGCGGCCTCTAGCGACTTGCGGAGTCGCTGGTAATTGTAAATTTCGCCGTTGAAGACTGTGCAGACGGACTTGTCTTCGTTGAAAATTGGTTGCCGACCCGTTTCAGGGTCAATGATTGAGAGACGGCGATGGGCCAGTCCAACTGGACCGGACGTGTAGATACCTCCTTCGTCGGGACCTCTATGAGTGAGTGCGTCATTCATCGACTCTAGCAGATGCTGATCCCGCGACTCCGAGTTGAACACTCCAGCGATTCCACACATTTACTGATAGAGAGTAGAAGGGGACTGTCAATCAAACATCCGATTCCAACTGGCTGAAATTTGAGCGCTCTGCGTATCCAGAATTATATACCGTTCGCGATAGTAAGACAGCATATGGTACCACAGAATCTCTCCCGCGCAACTTCCTACCTCCCACATTGGAAACTTCCGGTCCCATATCGACTTGCCCCGCGAAAAATATTGAATGTGTATCTTGACCGCGAAATGGGGTTTCCTCTCAATTTCAGAGAACCAGACGTTCAGAAATTATTCGTAGAACGAATCTCGAAATATCACACGTTCTTTGACGTCGGTGCCCACATTGGAACGTATTCTATTCTGGGAACGATCTCAGAAAATCTTAGTATCCATGCTTTCGAGCCACACCCGGCTAATCTTACACGACTAGAAGAAAACATATCGACCAACAAAGCTGAGGAGCAAATAAAAGTAGTCCCATCAGCGGTCAGCAACGTCAGCGGTGAGGTTGAATTACAGGTTGGTAGAAGCGACTCGCACAGTATTGTGAGTTCTGATCAGGACGACAATAAGATCGTGGTCGATAGTACCACGTTGGATAGCTACTCCCTTCAGGCGGGGGTGTATCCGGACCTAATTAAGGTTGATGTCGAAGGTGCTGGGGCTGCACTGATTGACGGGGCGGCTAAAGTCTTGGAACAAAAACCCGACTGGCTTGTCGAAACCCACTCTCAGGAAGAAAAGCGGGCCTTCGAGAGTGCTTTCGAGTCCCGTAACTACACGCTTAACAAGCTATCTGAGGAGCAGTGGTTCGCAACCAGTGGTTGACTACTATTTATCACAGATAACAATCAGGAATAACGTCTTGGCTGTGTAGTTGTTCATAGATTTCCTCCCACCGTTCCGATATCGCCGACATACTGAACTCCCTCGTTATTCGCTCACGTGCGTTCCTACCAATTTTTGCCCTTTCTTCTGGTCCCATGCTCATAACGTAATCTAACTTTTCGGTCAACTTTTCAGGAGACTCCGGCGGGACGAGAAACCCTGACTTTCCGTCTTCAATGATATCTTTTGAGCCTCCACTCGTCGTCGCAACGACTGGTAGTTCAACCGACATCGCTTCAGTCAGCACAAGCGGCAACCCCTCCCAAGACGATGAAAGCACGAACGCATCAGCTGCGTTCATGTACTCTGGGACTTTTTGGGGTTGAACCGGCCCAATAAACCGTACCCTTGACTGCAATCCCAGATTGTTTCGCAGTTCAATGAGGTCGTTGAGGAGTGGGCCTTTGCCCACAATCCATAGTTCGGCTTCCCCGTCGATTTCTGAGAACGCTTCTAAGAGAGTTGGATAATCCTTCTGCCGCCAGAGCCGTCCGACTGCGAGCCACACGAACGTCTCTTCTACGTCGAATTCCGAACGTAATCTGGACCGCGACTCGGCGGATGGTACGAACTCACTGGTATCGGTCCCGTTCGGCACCACTGTCGCCTTCTCTTCGGAGACGGCTCTTACATCCACGTAGCGTTGTTTTGCACGCGTGCTCACGAAACTCGTGAGATCGTCAAGCGATTTGGTTGCTCTGTATAGATGCTCGACCAGAGATCTGTCTGCTCCCTTCCCCGACTCCGGATCACGTTCGTAGGTGTTTTGAACCGTACAAACGAGCGACTCCACCCCAGTGAGTGGTCGAACTACTCGACTCAGGATGTTTGCGTAGTACATCTGTGCGTGAAGCACGTCAGGTTGGAACGACCGGATTTCTCTGACGAGGTCAATTACGTCAAGTACTGCACTCGGACTCTTCGCGATATCGAGGGATATCACCTCAGCACCTGACTCTCGGGCCTGCACACCCATCGGACCGATTGGCACAAGTGAAACTATCTTCACATCGTGTCCATTCTGAAGATATGCTTTGGTCAACGATAGGATCTTCTTATCGGCCCCACCGAGACCCATCGAGGTAGAAACGAACATAATACGCAGCGAGCTATTATTTTTCATTCCTCTGACACCTCTGGCTGCAGCCACCTTATCCCCTTTTTTAACAACGGTGGTGAAATGGAGTAGACTAAGCGCCCGGGGAGATAGACTAGGTTCCGTAATGGGAGGTTGAGCTTCTTGATTGCGGCGTACTGTACTCTCGCCAGCGTCAGTTGTCGGCTCATGTACGAACTCTTACTGTACCACGAACTCTCACCGTGAACGTGGTGTTTACCAACCACTGACTCAAGGTTGCGTAACTCCCAACCACTCGTTGCCATCTCGATCCACAAAACGAGGTCCTCAAGCCCTTTCTCTGCTGCTTCACGGTACATAATGGGTAGATTACCATCTGCCGTTGGATACCCCCCTGCATCCCGCCACGCCTCTTTCCTAAACATGGCAAGAGTGTGAACGATGGGGACGTACTTCGACAATGCATTTCTGAGTTCGGCGTATCGTGACGGGGGTTTCCAGACGTATTCCTCACCGCGCATAGTGTTCTCAATCACTGCATGCCCGCCCACTGCACCAACTTCAGGGTGGTCGTCCAAGAATGTCGCTTCCTCAGACAGTCGGTTCGGATACGAGACATCGTCAACGTCCTGTGGTGCAATGTACTCTCCATTCGCCTTTTCTATACCGAAATTTAATGCCTTGGGGCGTCCGAGACGGCCGGGCGCGTATAGTTCCGCGAAATCTAGGTCGTCAGTGATTGACTCCATACGCCCCAGTGAATTGTCAGAGGAGCCATCGTCAACAAGTATCCACTCGAAATTTTCGAACTGCTGGTCGGTGATTGAGTTTGCCACCTCTGCGAGATACTCTTCACCATTGTAGACAGTTGTGACAACGCTTACCTTGACCATCAGAATATCACTCTATTCAAGGGAAACCGTTCTTATTAGATCTATCCATCTGAGCGGGTTAATAATGTTGTGGATATAAGGATGAGTAGGAGTTGTAGAGGCATCCGCCAGCGGTGTGCACCGCCAGCGTTTTTTACGCCCGCTCCCAGCCCTACGCTTACCAGAAACACCATAGCCAGCAAAGTCAGTAGCCGTTTGTTTGTCCGGATGTATCCCATATTGCGTCCGAAAGATATTATAATGAGGCCTAAAAACATCCAAGTCTCAACTGCTGTCACCACTAATATCGCGGAAGCACTTGGGTGAAGTGCCTGCCAGGGCATGGGAGAGAAGAGGAAATAAAACCCCTGTAATGGAAGGTACCAGACCAAATCGATGTATCCGGACGGATAGAGTGACGTGAGGTATGCTGATCCGCCAGTAGCAGTCACCCGTGCAGAATTAATGATAAAGTCAATAGAACTTGGCGTCTGACCTGTATACAATTTTACTAGGTAGGAATATGTTGCCAGTGATACTGTGCCTAAAATTGTGGAGCTTATCATATTGAAGTAAATGAATTCCCTATTGTCAAGGCGGCTCCTAGTATTGATTACAATGGCTAACAGTGCGTAAGAGGCTGGAAACACAATGTAATGAATCCGCAAGATTGTCGATAGGCTAACTGCTGAAATTGCGAGTCCTATTGAGGAAATCGACCGCTCCCTCATGAACCTGTTTATCAAAACTAACGATAACAGCACCAAGAAGACGCTCAATTGGGTCCGACCGATCGTAATTGTGAACGGGACATACGATGGCCATGTAAGCAGCAACAGTGCCTGCCATCTGTCTAAGTCTGTTCCAAACACATCCTTACTCAGCTCGTTGAGTGGATACAGGAGAAACACACTCACAACAGTGTTCGCCAGTCTGATCATGAGGATAGCATCGCCAGTACTGACTGGGAGGGCGAACAGCCACCCGGGATAGAATAACGTATAGGCAGAGACGTGGATACCAATGAAGTCGACAAGCGAACCGGTAACCAAGGCATCGTGAAACTGTAAGAAATGTGGGAGATAATCACTCAAATCTGCCTTTGATATTAAGTTCAGACGGCTATTGAGCAGAATAGTCGATAGCTTTGCTAGCATAGAGACGAGAATGACCCTCCGATAGGCTCCGGCCCTATAAACTACCGCGAACAGTATCCCCACGGCAAGCAACAGTGATGAAACAAGAGTGAAAACCAACACCGAGTACATACTTGAGGATTATGCGTCACTATTGTTCTGAGACGGCACCTCTTAGGAGTTTCTTTTTTCAGAGGCCCACCCCGACATGTACATGGCCTCAGTATTATCCAGCGTCTCAGTACTGTGGAATACCGCTATAAATCTTGAATTTGCTATTCGCTCTTGGGTAGAGGATTGTGGTCAGTTTTCAGCAGTAGCTAGCAGTCACAGAGGGCAGGGGTGACACGACCGCGTCACCCGACGAACGATGATGCCAATCAAGACGTTCGTCTTGGAGCGTCGGGCCGCGAATCTGCTGGTACAGATTCGCTGGCGTGATGGCGTCTACTGCCCACGCTGCCGTGGCGGATCTGTGATTCGGTACGGCAGCTATCGGGTGTTTCAGCGGTATCTCTGTGAGAATTGCGACCGCATGTTCAACGATCAGACCGGCACTGTCTTCGAACACTCGGCGGTGGCACTCAGAAAGTGGTTTCTCGCTGTCTACACCTACATCCGGATCAACACGAGTCTCAGACGGTTAAACGCGGAGATCGACGTTTCCTATAAGACGATATACCGGCGCGTCCAGCGCTCGCAAGAAGCGCTGGACGCGCCTCACGACAGCTGGAAGGCCCGGTCGAAATCGACGAACTGTACGTGAAAGCCGGTCTCAAAGGCCGCGAGTGCGAAGGCCCGGCGCATTCGCGTGCCCTCTCCACGCGCAGACGAGGATCGTACGAACAGACAAACTCACCGTGTTCGTTCTCGCAGATCGTGGCAGTGTGAGCGGTACGTGATCCTGGCGAAAGCCGCGGATGAATCGACGACCCTACTACTACTTGCTGACCGAAATGAGGAGTGGTTGGCCGTCTATACTGACGGCTTTCGGGCGTACGGCCCACCCGACGAAGACGACGCATTCAACCGAGAATACGTCGTCTACGGCGACGGTGAGTATGTTGACGGAGATGTGCACGTGAACACCTGCGAGAGCCACGCGTCGCTGACGCGACGGTGGCCCTCGCCGCATCGAGGCGTCTCCAAAGACAAACTCACACCATATCTCAGAGCGTTCCAATTCCGCCGTGAAGTCTTCCGAAAACCGGGGAAAGAAGCGCTGAAAATCATTCTCGAAACTGCACTCTAACTCACCAACAATCTACGCGGCAAGAGCACTGCTATTTCAGGCGGTGTAAACGGGAAGATACTTCTCTGATGAATTCCCGGGTTTATCCAGACACCCATGTATGGACTAGACGATCTCAAAAGTGCGATTTCTAACCCGAAGTCAATATTGAGTGAACTCAACCGCCTCTATCACACCCGATTCTACACTCGACAGTATAACCCCCACGGCATGGATGTCATCTCTGAGGATTGGGATAACTTGGTTATACTTGATGCCTGCCGGTATGATATGTTTGAGTCTAAATCTGATCTTGAGGGCAACTTACAACGACGTACCTCACGGGGGTCCACGACGGTTGAGTTCCTGAATGGGAACTTCGGCCGGCAGGAACTGAACGACACAGTGTACGTTACGGCGAATCCACAATTATACTACAATAATAAATCTGTCGATACAAATTTTCACGCGGAAGTAAACGTCTGGGCTGAGAACGGGTGGGACAAGGATTACGGAACTGTTCGTCCGGAGACTGTAACGGAATATGCACTTGAAGCGGAACAGAAATATCCACGGAAGCGACTGATAGTACACTACGTACAACCGCACTATCCATTTATCGCTGGTGATATTGAAACAGGCACTGGAGACTTTGACGGAGAATCTTTAAACATTTGGGAAAAACTCACCAAGAACGGAAACAAAATAGACGAAGAACGCGTAATTGACTCGTATCACAGCAACCTCAGCGCTGTTCTACCAGATGTGAAAAAACTATGTAGCGATCTGAATGGAAAGACGGTCGTCACCTCAGATCACGGTAATCTTCTCGGGGAACGGAGTTCGCCGATCCCAGTCACGGAATGGGGCCATCCACGGGGTACATATGTTGAATCTCTGACTACGGTACCATGGCTGGTGATGAACGCTACCGAACGGAAAGAAGTTATCAGTGAGACCAGTGGGCCTAGAAAAACAATCGAGAGATCGGTTGTCAACAAGCGTCTGGAGGATCTCGGATACAAGTAGCTGCCATTCATAGGCACGTATTGGCATGCTGAAACACATCCAACGGTTCTGTACCCGCTTCGAGTCTTCACCCACTACTTTATGTTCTGCAATATAACCTCATTATCTTCACCAAAACCAAACAAAATAATGGTTACAGAGAATATCACGACGGCAAACCCAGATATCACCATCATGCTGAATATTCCGTTGGGTGTCATCCGTGCTGCCATTACCGCGAATAGCGTTGCCCCGGCGATACCGAAAACTCCCTTATAGTAACTGTAATCAATTGGTTTGAATCCGAAGAACCACCAGACTTGCGTCACCCGAACAATATTTAGTATCGTGATAGATGCTGCAGTCGCAATAGCGGCTCCGACGATTCCCATCTCTTGAATCAAAAAGAAATTCAGCCCAAGATTCAGCACCGCTAACAAGGTGCTGTTTACGCTTTCTACTCTCTCCCTGTCGGACATGATGAGTAAGAGTCCAACAGGGCCGGTAACGGCGGATGCTGTCTGCCCGAAACAGAGGATTACGAGTGCGATCTTGGCTTCGGTAGCCGATATTTTGAATATGCTTAGTATTTCAGAGTGGAATATAACAATCAGCACAAACAATAGAGAACTAATATATGCAAGCCATTTAGTCACTACTCTGTAGATCTTACCCAATTCGGTCATCGAACCGTCACTGAAGAGTCCAGATGCAATTGACGGAAAGATTGTATTTACTGATGAGAGACCCACTAACAGGAGAATTGATGTCTGATAAGCTGCTTGATACCATCCGACTTCATTCGCTGGCACGAACAACCCGAGCATGAAGATATCAGTCCACGACACGACGAATTGTGTCATCGAAGCCACGAGTAGTGGTACCGAGAACGTCAGGACCTTTCCAACCTCGAAATCCGGACGTGCATCGAACGCACCTAATTTGAACAGGAAGTAAACTGATGCGCCCAATCCAAGTACAAACGAGGCTATGTACCCTAGGATGGAGAACTGGAGACTGTCGACCAGATAGGCGCCGATACCCACGAAAAGTAGGGCGGAGAATGACTGTATGAGATCCTTGACATATACCGAATACTTTGTTTCTTTGAATCCTGTCGTGGCCGAAACGCCGACCATCATCGAGGCAATAACTGGCACTCCAACGAAGAACAAGCGTAGCGAGTCTTCATAGCCGAATGCATCAATTTTGTCCAGAACGACGTACCCGACTACTGAAACTAAGATACCGACCAGGATTGGCATCCCAAGACTCAGAATCACTGTCCCGCTAATCTTTGAATCATCTTCTTGGCTGGGGATAAACTTTGGAGGAGCTTTGTCCAAGCCTAGCCGCGAAACTACTCCGAGGAATTTGACCGAAACCACCCCTACTGCGAAAATCCCTAGCGCTTCTGCTCCGAGTTCCCGCGCGATGACGACGTTCGTCAAATAGCGTAACCCCTTCCCCAGTAACCCTCCAATAAGGGATATTGAAACGAGACTTACTATTGACTTTTTCTGAAGGTCCATATAGCGACTTGGCTACTAGTTACTTGTATCCAAGCGCAGAGAGCCGATTTTCGATTTCTCCGTCGACCGAAATGGCTCCACTTGGCTCATCCATCTCGTCCTTGATCCGCTCTAGATGGGTATCGACCTGATTTTTCAAATCTTGTGGGACTGTCTGCTCAACGAAAAGATTCTTTGTCTCCGACGGGTCTCGCCTTATATTGTACAATTCGTCGTCCGAACTAGTTGAGTAGATATATTTCATTCCGTCATAACGACAACTGACGTTGTAGGGGCCACCTGGTTTACCACACTCGCTTAAAATGAAACGTGAGTCTTCATCTCGCTGTTCAGTAATCAGCGGCCGGAAACTTTCGCCGTCGAACGCAGATGGAGTGTCGATGGAAAGGTAGTCAAGGATAGTCGGGGCTATGTCAATCAGACTAACTGATTGCTCAACAATACCCTCCTGTTCCCCGTCATAAACGATCAGGGGGACGCTGATGATTTCATCGTACAAAGCTCCGTGGGACGAACCACCGTGGTCTAGGAACTCCTCTCCATGATCGGAAGTTATGATGATTAGTGGGTTTTCAAGCTCCGTTCTCGCACGATCGATAAGCCTCCCGACTTCCCGGTCTGTGTATTGTATCTCAGCGTCGTACAAATCTAAGAGTACGTCTAGTTCATCGTCCGTCACATCCTCGGGAGCGTCTAATAATTTGTTCGTTAGCTGGACTGCCCGCCGACGCGGTACTACCACTCCATTGACTGCTTCCTGTACGTCACTGGGTGGGACAAACGGATTGTGTACATCCATGTAGTGTGCCCAGATAAACTGGTTGTTCCCGCCCGTCTCCACGGCCTCTATCGCCATATCGGAGATATCCTCGGCACGGACGTAGGGCAGTCCCGGATCGAATCCGGCGCTCCGGACAGAATAGTAAAGCCGCTTGACGCCTCGGTAGACAAGCGAGTTGTCCTGAAAATTGTTGTTAAGGTAGTTTCGAAGCCGTCCGATTAGTCCGGTGCTCGATTGTGAGTCAAAAAACTCCGAGAACCCTCGACCGTACCCCAGGTCGGCGAACAGATGCGGATTCGAGTGAATACCGACTGTCCTGTATCCGTTCTCTGCTAACGGTTCTGAAACGAAACTACGGTTCTCAGATAGTTCGGTGATAGGTGGATACCCGCCGTGGTGTAGAGCATAGGAGGACGTCAAAATCGATGGAAATGAAATTGGAGTGCTACAACCGTTCGCGAAGGCGTTGTCTAGCGTGATCGACTCTCGTGAGATCTCGTCAATATTTGGGGAGATGTCCCGATCATACCCGTAGCATCCGAGATGGTCGGACCGGAGTGAGTCTATCGTAATCAATAGAACGTCTCGCATGTGCCATTCTTCCCACATTCCAAGAAAAAGATGCCGGATTCAGTCAAGGGGGGATAGCTTTGAGTATGACATTGTAGAGAGCGGCGAAAGAAGTGAGCCAGATTTTGGGTGATTCAGGGCTTATGTGGTCGGGAAATCGGCGTCTGAATAATATTGTTCGGTACTTCGGCAGGATTGTTCACATAAGCAGCTAAAGCTGGCTATTTTATGGTCAACAGTTGAAGTCGCCGGCTGTCTCGGATTTTGCTCCCGGGCCATCGGACCGCTCGCACGGCCCGAGACGACGCAGTCGCCTCGTTGCCCGCAGCTCGTTGTCGTTCGAAGGTAGTGTTCAGATAAGCTGATTCCATGCGAAGCTGAACGATCTGAGCTAGTAGTCGGCAGTTTCTGTTTCGGCGTTGCTGAAACAGTTTGAGAGACAGAGAGTTCGCCGTTTTATCTCGCGGAAGACACGTTCGACAGCATTCCGATTTCCATGTTTCTCGTCTCTGAAATCGAAGCCGTGACGCTGACACGCGTCTTGTAACGAGTGCGATCCATCGACGAGAAACACGGCGTCGGAGACGTCGTGTTTCTCGGAGAGTTCCGTCAGAAACGAATGAGCGAGAACCTTCGTTGTCGTCGGTTCAAGCTTTGTATGCAGTAATTCATTTGTTTCGGGATCAACAGCGGCGTACAGCCAATATTGCTCGTCGTCGAGTTGGATTACGGTCTCGTCAACCGCAATGTGATCCGGACACCGACCAGGTTCAGGCTGTAGGTCGGCCTTGTGAACCCAATTATGAACGGTTGATCGAGCACGCTCGACACCGAATATCTCAAGAATAGAAACAGTATTCGAAAGCGAGAGTCCAGCTAGGTGGAGTTGAATACTGAGCTTCATCAGCAGCTGCGGTGTCGCTTCTCGTTCAACAAACTCTAAGTCAATCTGGTCGACATTCCCGTTGAGGCGGGCGTTTTCGGGCATAGATTACTCAGAAAACGCTCCGCCTCACCTTTCAATCCTTATCTGAACACCGCCATGTAATGTTTCCTAAGCTTAACAAGTGGCTTAATATCGATAGGAGTATCACTCCTAGACGTTGGTTAGCGGAACGCTTCGATGGCGTCAACAACCACTTTCCACACTTGCCGGATGACGAGTTTCATGTCGAACGAGAACGATTGTTGTTTGACGTACTGAAGGTCGTAGCGAATCTTCTCTGCCGGCTCCGTGCCGGTTACATCGTTTACCTGGGCGAGCCCAGTCAGTCCGGGCTTGACGAACCAGCGCTTTCGCCAATCGATGACGCCAGTCTGAATGTCCGAATCCAGTTCCGGCCGCTCGGGCCGCGGACCGACCACGCTCATGTCGCCCTTCAGGACTGCCCACAGCTGAGGAATCTCGTCGAGGTGCGTCTCCCGAAGGATGCGCCCCACTCGCGTTACGCGCGGGTCGACACCACCCTCGTCCTCGTCGCTAATTTTAGCGCCAGTTTCCTCTTCGGCGTTCTCGATCATCGACCGAAACTTGTACACGTCGAACGTCTCACCGAAGACAGCTGTCCGTTCCTGCTTGTACAGGACGGAACCACCGTCATCGAGCTTAATCGCAACGACGATCGCGAGAATGATGGGACTTAACGCAACCAAACCAACCGTCGAGAAGGCGAGGTCAAAGCCGCGCTTGAGCACATAGTCTTGGATGTCCCATGGTTCGATATCGACGTCGACGAGCGTCCCGACGTCACTGTCCGAGGTCAACACCTGGTCGGCGTGGTTGCGATGGACTTTCGCGTTGACGCCGTGTTCGTAGCAGGCGTTGAGGGCGCCGAAGAACTCCGCGCGGTCGGTGTGTTCAAATGCGAGCACGACCGTGTCGATATCGTATTCGACGAGCACGTCCTCGATGCGCGAGAGGCCACCGAGCCGTTCCATGCCGTGGAGTGTAAACCCACTATCCGCGACGACCGCCGACGGCGGCGACGCGCTTGCGACGCGGTCGAACGCGCTCGTCGGACAGAGATACCCTCGAATCGGGATGTCGGCGTCGCTAGCGAGGCGCTCAATTTCTTCCGCGTCGTCGCCGATGAGGATGGCGCGCTTGACGTCACTACTCGGCCGGCGGCGAATCCACACGAACCACGCGGGGAGTGCGACGAACAACACTGGCGACACCACGAGTAGCGTCGTCCGCGGCAGCCGATACGTGTAGTCGAAGTAGCCGATGGCAGCGAGCGCGAGCATCGCGACGAGAACGCGTTTCTGCGCGAACACGACGACGTCGAGAATCCGGCGCGGGCGAGGCTTGTAGAGGGGTACGAACACGGCGGTCACGACCGCGACGGTCGTTGCAGTTTCGAGGAGGCCCTCCGCGCCCGCTGGGGGGTTGGCGGAAAGCCGTCCGATGAGGGGTAGCGCACCCAGAATACCTTGGATGGTGGGGCTGTTCGCGACGGTGACTGCGAGCGCGGTCAGCGCTGCGACGCCGAAGGCGCTTCCAACGCGGTACCGCCAACCCCCGTTCATCATCTCTCGTTTGGGTGGCTAGCAGGGTTAAACGCTCCGACTTTGACAGGCTTGCCGGTCGAACACCAGCGAGGGTTCCTGCAAACTTAAGCGCGCGACGAGTAACGGGACTGTAGAAACGATGCAGGCTATTGTCGTCGCTGCCGGCCAGGGAACACGCATGGGGCCGTTAACAGACGGGCGGCCGAAACCGCTGCTCCCGGTTGCGGGAAAACCGATTCTTGAACACGTCCTCGACGTCGCCGCGCCGTACGTCGACAGCTACGTCGTGATCGTCGGCTACGAGGGCGACCAGATACGCGACCGCGTCGACGAGACGTATGAGGGGCTTCCCGTGGAGTATGTCGAGCAAGCCGAACAGCTCGGGACTGCACACGCCGTCGGGAAGGCCGAACCGTACGTCGACGAGGACGTGCTCGTGTTGAACGGGGACGTCTACGTCACGGCCGCACTCGTCGAGAAGCTGGCAGCACAGTCGGGGACAGCGATGGCCGTGATGCCCGTCGAGAACCCGAGTGCGTACGGCGTCGTCGAACTCGACGGCGACCAGGTGACAAGCGTCGTCGAGAAGCCGACGGACCCGCCGACGAATCTCGCAAACCTCGGCCTCTACCGGTTCACGCCCCAGATCTTCGAAAATATCAAGCGGACGGAGCTCAGCGAGCGCGGCGAGTACGAACTTACGGACGCCCTCGAGATGGCCCTCGACGATGGCGTCACTGCCGTCGAATACGATGGCCCCTGGCTGGACATCGGGCGGCCGTGGGAGCTCCTGGAAGCGAACAGCTACCTCCTCGACGACCTCGACCGAGATATCCAAGGCGAAGTAGAAGCAGGCGCGACGCTCAAGGGATCCGTCGTTGTCGAAGCGGGCGCGCGGGTTCGCGACGGGGCATACATCGAGGGACCGGTGCGAATTCAGGCGGGTGCAGACGTGGGGCCGAACGCGTACGTTCGTGGGTCGACCGTCATCGGGCCGGACGTCCGCGTTGGGAACGCCGTCGAAATCAAGAACTCGATTCTGCTGGCTGGAACGGCCGTGAGCCACCACGCGTACGTCGGCGATAGCGTGCTCGGTGCGGACGTAAACTTCGGCGCAGGGACGAAGGTCGCCAACCTCCGCCATGACGAAGATACCGTCCACGTTCAGGTGAAAGGTGAGATGGTGGATACCGGTCGCCGGAAGCTCGGTGTGGTCGTCGGTGATGACACGAAGACCGGCATCAACACGAGCTTGAACGCTGGCGTGACGCTCGGCACGGGGACGCTAACATCGCTTGGTGAACGCGTGACAACTGATAAGAACCGGGGCGACCACTAGACTGGTAATGCAGGCTGTCATACTCGCAGCGGGGAAGGGTAAGCGGCTGTGGCCGCTCACTGAGAACCGGCCGAAGCCGATGATTCCCATCGCGAACCGCCCTCTCCTAGAACATATCGTTGACGCGCTCGTCGAAGCCGGTATCTCCGAGATTGTCCTTGTCGTCGGGTCGAATCGCGAACGCGTGCAGCGCCACTTCGAGAACGGCGACGCGTGGAGCGTCGATATCACCTACGCTATCCAAGATCCACAGCTTGGCACGGGGCACGCGCTCCTCCAAGCGGAAGCACAGGTCGGCGAATCATTCATCGCGTTGAACGGCGACCGCATCATCGACGCGTCGATCATCGAGGACGTGTGGGAACGCCACCAGAAGACCGGTGACCCGGCGATGGGCGTGACGCAAGTCGAGAACCCAAGCCAGTACGGCGTCGTCGAACTCAACGACGAAACCGTAATCGGCATCGAGGAGCAGCCCATCCCGGAGCTCGCAAAGTCGAATTTCATCAACGCGGGCGTGTACGCGTTCGATCCCAGTATCTTCTCGGCGATTCGCCAGACGGAAAGTTATGGTGAGCAGGCGCTGACGGATACACTCTCGACGCGCCTTGACGACCAGCGCATTCGCGCAGTCCGGTACCGTGGCCGCTGGCTCGACGTCTCCAAGCCGTGGGACCTCCTCACCGTCAACAACGCACTCATCGAGGAACGCGAACCGCAGCCCCCACAGAACGCAGCGATCGACGATTCATCTGTCGTCGCCGACGCCACCGTGTTCGGTGACGGCATCGTCGTCCACCCACAAGCGACGATACTCGGCGGCGTGACGCTTGGTGATAACGTGAGCATCGGTGCCGGCGCAGTAGTGAAAAACGCGATACTCTTATCAGATTGCACGATAGAGTCTGGGGCAATAGTGAACGACTGTATCGTCGGCGCAAACGCGTCCTTCGGCCCGAACACCACTGTCGAAGGTGGGACAGCTGATGTAGTGCTCGACGATACAATCTACCAGGATGTCAGGTTCGGCGGATTGACTGGCGACAACGTCGACATCGGTGCAAACGTCACCGTCGCACCTGGCGCGATCGTCGGCAACGACGCGACCGTCGACAGCGCAACGCTGGTTGAGGGCCGTATTGAGGACGGCAGTCACGTCACGCGAGGCTAACCATGTGTGGAATCACCGGCTACATCGGCACCGACGCAACGGGAAAAATCGTCCATCAGGGACTGCAGAATCTCGAATACCGCGGCTACGACTCCGCGGGCATCGCACTCAACGGCGACGGCCTCACAATTCACAAAACCGAGGGTGAGGTCGGCGATCTCCCCGTTCCCTCCCGCAACGGCGTCATTTGTGGCATCGGCCACACGCGCTGGAGTACGCACGGCGAGCCGACCGAGGAGAACGCCCACCCACACACCGACTGCACGGGCGAGGTCGCAGTCGTCCACAACGGCATCGTGGAGAACTACGACGACCTCAAAGCCGAACTGCGTGACGACCACGTCTTCCGCAGCGACACGGACACCGAAGTCATTCCGCACCTCATCGAGACCCATCTCACTGACAACGTCTCCCTGCTCACCGCGGTCAAGCGCGCCATGAGCCGCCTCGAGGGCAGTTACGCGATTTCGGTGACCGCGGCCGGACACGACGGGATTATCGTGGCACGGGAGGATAGCCCGCTCCTTATTGGACACGCGGACGGCGAGACGTTCATCGGCAGCGACGCCACCGCGTTCATCGAGCACACGAACCGCGTAACGTACCTCGAGAACGGCGACATCGCACACATCACCAAGGACGGTGTTGCCATCTTCAACGACGGCGAGCGCGTCGAACGGACGACTGAGACGCTCGACTGGGACGCCGACGCCGCGGGCAAAAGTGGCTACGACCACTACATGCTCAAGGAGATCCACGAGCAGCCGCGCGCGCTCCGGCAAGCCATCTCCGGGCGCATCGACGAACTCTCGACGGGCGTCGACCTCGACGTTGACCTCCCCGACGAGTACCTCCAGTCCGTCGAGGAAATCCAGATCGTCGCCTGTGGGACATCCTATCACGCAGGGCTGTTCGCGAAAGAACTCCTCGAAGCGAAGGCGGACATCCGCGTGACAGTCCATGTCGCCAGCGAGTACGACTTCCAGGGTGGCCGCGATCCGTGGCGGACACTGGTGGTCGCCATCACGCAGAGCGGCGAAACCGCGGACACGCTCTCCGCGCTCCGCGAAGCGTCGCGTGCCGGGACGCGAACGCTTGCGCTCACGAACACGCTCGGGAGCACGGTTACGCGTGAGGCCGACGATACGGTCTTCATTCGTGCAGGCCCCGAGATCGGGGTGGCTGCAACGAAGACGTTCGTCTCACAGGTCGCCACCGCAGCGATCCTTGCCGTCCACCTCGGCCAGGTACGCAACGAAATGTCGACGGAAGTAGCATCGGAACTCCTCGAAAGTCTGCGCGACCTCCCCGGCGCGATCCAGCAAGTCCTCGACGAAGAAGCCCACATCAAAGAAATCGCCAAAGAGTACGCCGACAGTGACGCGTTCTTCTATGTGGGACGGCGTGCTGGCTACCCGGTCGCCCTCGAGAGTGCACTCAAGCTCAAGGAAATCTCCTACGACCACGCCGAGGGGTTCGCCGCGGGTGAACTCAAGCACGGCCCGCTCGCGCTCGTCACCCCGGACACCCCAGTTATCGCCCTCCTCACGAACGAGACCGCGCGCAAGAAGACGCTCAACAACGTCAAGGAAGTGAAATCCCGAGGGGCGCCCGTCATTGGTGTGGCGAGCGACCCAGATGCGACTGTACACGTCGACGCCACCTTCGATATCGCCGACTGTGGGTCGATGGAGCCAGTGGTCGCGAACGTCGCGCTCCAACTGTTCGCCTACCACGTCGCCAACGAGAAAGGACGGCCCATCGACAAGCCGCGGAACCTTGCGAAGAGCGTCACCGTCGAATAGCCGGCTTCACGCCGTGGATGCGTTTACTTGTCCGGCATTCTGCACTGCGTCCTCGGGAACTTCGACCGTCGTCCCGGCCACGTCGTACTCGCCAGCGTAGGGAACGCGCACAGTGTACGTACCGTTCGCTGCCGCTGTTGTCGTCCGTTCATACGTGAACGGCTGCCCGGATACTGTCCCCTCGTGTGTTACGGTTACTGTGGCGTTTGCGTCGGTCGTCCCACGGATGGTCGCGCCGGGGACGAGCGTGTAGACGGTTTTCGACCCGCCAGTCCACACAGCGCGGTAGTGACTAGTGCCGCTGCCCCAGTCTGCGAGCCGTGAGACTAACATCTCCGTCTCGTCCTCACTCGCATAGTCCTCGTCAGCCACGATGAAGGCTGCCCGGGTACGGAGGCGCTCATACCAGCCCTGGCTATCCGTTGAGCTAAGGAACTCCACGTAATTCGCTCGGGCATACCCATAGCTCTGGGAATCGCCAGAGACGAAGGCGTTGTAGAGGCGGTTCTGACTCCATGCGCTGAACACGTACTGCTGGTCGCTCGTCCACTCCGGGGACTGGACTTCATCCTCCATCCATGCCGCCGCCCCATACGTATCGTCAGCCGGCACAACCGTATTCGTCCGAAGTGGCGTCATCATCGCCCCAAGCCCACCGACCAACAGGAACGCTACCCCAAGCGCGACGAGCGTGCGGCGTTCGGGGATCGAGAACGACCGTACGGCACGGTCATCAGCTTCACGAGGGTTGCTGTCGGCGAATAGCTGTGGCGGATCCGTAATGTCGAAGACGTTGAGGTAGTAGACGAAGGCAAATCCTGCGAACACCGCGACGAACAGCGAGAGTTCTCCTGTAAACCGGACTTGCGTCACTGCAAGCACGAACAACACCAGGCCATACGACGCGGTGAGCAGCCATCGCGGCTCGTCAAACTTTGCGTAGAACGCCCACATGCCCGCGGGGAGCGCGAACAACAATGCAGTTCCATAGAAGAAAATAGGGCCGACGAACAGGCCGTAGTCAGTACTGAACAGCGACTTGGTCTCGACGATGTCGCTGCCGGACATGCTCACGAGTCGGGAGAACTCCTGGCTGAGTTCGGCGCCGAACGATGGTTCGATCATGACGACAGCTCCGAGCGTGAGCACGCCACTCCCAGTCGTCAGAACGGACGCCACCCATGCGGGCCACTCAAGCCGGCGCGTCAGCGTGGCCATTCCCACTGCGAACGCCATCGCCGCGGCCGCAAGGAGCGGCGGCACGACAATATTGGGCGACTGCCAGCCAAGCACCACGTGGCCGGCAACAGCGAGCATCCCACCAGCGCCGACGCCCGCAATAAGAGGGATGTCCGCACGTAGCGAATCCCCGGAACGGACGAGGGCTGCACTCCGCACGACCGCATAGGCGACGAACGGCACGAACAGCAATGGCGCAGCGTTCCACGAATGCGCTTGTGCGGCAATCCCAGCCGCGAGGACAGCAGCCCACGGGAGCTGTGATCGCCACTCGAACTCCGTCGTCCTCGTGGGGAGTGTGCGGACGGCGGCGAGTGCGACGAGGCCAAGCCAGAGGAAATCCAGTGCGTGGTGATCGGCGTAGCCGAGTGCGGTCCGGTTGGCGTGGGCCGGTAAGACCGCAAGAATGAGTATGGATGCCAGACCAACCCGGCGGTCACGCGAGAGCGTTACTGCAAGGAGATAACAAAGGATCGCGCCCCCAACGGCGGCGAAGACAGGATACCACGCGAGCACAAGTTCCGCGACACTCGTGCTGCCACCGAAGACTCGCGTAACGGCGACGAGAAGCGCGACAAGCAGGGGTTCGCCGGTCGTAATTTGCGCCGGGAGATCGAGGATGCCAGCGCCGGAGTCCAGCATCGAGAAGACGAGATACCGATAGTAGTACGGGTCGTTCCCAAGCAGGACGACGTGCTCCCCACGGAACACGCGAGGGTAGACGAATGCGCGGAATGCGACGACAACGAGCAGGCAGCCAACGATCGCTGCAAGCACACGCGCGGAGATATTCGTGGCGGCGAATCGATCCCGAAGAGAGGATGTGGCACTGCTGGACGTTCGTTCAGGCTCGGCGTCACCAAGTGCCACCCGGACGGCGTGACGGTCCGCGAGACGATATCCGTCCTCGGTTTCAGTAGCGATGCCACGGGAGACGAGCTCGCCGAACATCCCGGAGTCAAGCGGCGTTTCGTCGAACGTCCACGCTTCGCGCTTTCGGTCGACATCGACGAGAGTCCGGAGATCGCCGGCGAGTCCCGGTCGATCGTCGAGGAGTGCGGCCGTCTCCTCGCGCACGTCGGTCATTAGTAAAGCAAACACCGACGAGTGGGCTAAGGTGTTTCGACTGCACCACAGTCGAATGAAGCACCGACGCTAAAGTGTTGGTCACAGCAATTTAGAGGTATAAGTAGCAATATTTCTGGTCCGTATCTCCTGTATTCAGGGAGTTAAACTGAGACTGTATAAATCCTGTATTTGGCGGCCACAAGGTTTTATTCAGGTGTTTTCGGCGATAACGCCTTTCCGTGTTCTAGTCCAATTCAATTTATATGCGAGTGGGTGGGTGTCTTCGAAAATCAGCCGTCATCTTGGGGGTACTTTCGGTCATTACCGCGTTGGCGGTTGGAGCGGGACTACAGGCGTCAACAGTCGCTGGCGCGTCAGCACAGTCGGGGGACACTATAGTAGACACTAGAAGTAATTGCTCACTTTAGGGACGGAGAGTTTGTCGAGAGCGGTGTCGATCGCTGTTGTTAGCTCGTCGAGTGAGTCAAAGAATCGGTTGCTCAGTGCCTTTTGCAGC
>NZ_JAJJZH010000010.1:0-106938 GCF_021029015.1 Halobacterium sp. KA-6 | reverse complement strand
GTTGTGTCGGCTTCTTTCCGTCCACGTTGTCGAGAGCGTCTTGCAATTCCTCGACGGAGATCTCGTCGAGATGATTCACTAGCTACTGCAACTGTCTCTGAGTAAAAAGTTCTACCGGTTACTATAGCTACGAGAACTGCATCACCTCGAACGTGACAGCCAGAGATGCGCTGTACGACCGACTTCGTGAGGAGACTGACTTGACAGCAAACCTCATCCAAGAGGCAATACGGCGTGCTGTCCAAGCTGTAGATAGTGGTGTAGATCGCTGGAAGAAGGGCAAGCGGACGAACAAGCCGGAATTCGCCTCTTGGAGTATGGTGTACGACAAGCGCAGTGCGACGTTCTACCGAAACAAAATCTCACTCTCCACGGTGAACGGACGCATCGAGTGTGATTTCGAGCTACCAGCGGATAGTCCAACACCATATGAAGAGTACGTCTTGTCTGAAGAGTACGAGTTTCGGACGAGTACACTCCAGTACGACCAAGCCAGCGACGAGTTCTACTTCCACGTTAAAACGCGGAAAGTAGACGAGAACGGCGAAGCTGTTGAAATTGAGGATTCGGACGTTCCTGGGCACGAAACCGTCCTCGGGATCGACCTCGGTATCAACAGCCTCGCAGTCGCCTCAACCGGCACGTTCTGGAGTGGTGACGAGTACAACCACTGGATCCGAGAGTTCGAAAAACGGCGGGCAGAGATGCACCAGCGCGGCACACAAGCCGCACATAATGCCCTGCTACGCCTTGGACAGCGGGAACGTGCGTGGCGCAAACAGTACATTCACACGGTCGCCAACGAAATTATCGAAGAAGCTTGTGACCACGAGTCCGATGTAATCGTTTTTGAGAACTTGACGGATGTTCGCGAGCGACTGCCACACGCTGAGTGGCATCACGTGTGGGCGTTCCGCCGACTCCTTGAATACGTGCAATACAAGGCGCCAGAACGCGGGGTATCCGTTGAACAGGTGGACCCTGGCTATACGAGCCAGCGGTGTTCTCGGACTGACTGTGGTTTTACGCACGAAGACAACCGCGACGGTGAGCACTTTGAGTGTCTGAAATGCGGCTACGAAGTGAATGCGGATTATAACGGTGCGAAGAACGTCGGATTGCGGTACATGCGGAAGCGACAGCACAGCCTGCGTTCCTCGCCCACGTCGGGGGGCGCAGACGCACCAGTAGACGTGCGTATACATGGTGGGATGCTGAACGGCGACGGCTATCAAGCCGTTTGATAGACGATTGCCGGGGGTCCATATCAAAGCCCCTCCCTCAACGAGCAAACCCATTATGGGTAAGCGAAGCCGGGTCGGGTAGTTTACGCTTAAGGCAGCGGCGGGCCTCCGTCGTCGTATGAAAGTCGCACTCCTCGCGCACGAGAAGTTCCCCGGCCGCGCGAAGACCGCGGTGGGCGTCCTCCGATACGCCGACTACGACGTCGTCGCGGTGCTCGACCGGGACAACGACGGCACCCGCGTCAACGACCACCTCGCGGACGTGCAGGACGCGCCCGTAGTCGCGTCGATGAGCGACGTACCGGACGACGTGGACGCGCTCGTAATCGGCATCTCGCCCATCGGCGGCGCGTTCGACGAGTCGTGGCGGCCGGACGTCCGCAACGCGCTCGAACGCGGCTGCGACGTCTATTCGGGCCTGCACTACTTCCTCAGCGAGGACGAGGAGTTCGCCGACCTCGCCGCCGAGCACGGCTGCGAACTCTGGGACGTGCGGAAACCGCCCGCCGACCTCGGCGTCGCGGACGGCGTCGCGGACAGCGTCGACGCGACGGTCGTCGCGACCGTGGGCACGGACTGCTCGGTCGGGAAGATGACCGCCACCCGCGAACTGTACGAGACCGCGCGCGAGCAGGGGATGGACGCGGCGTTCGTGGCGACCGGGCAGACCGGCATCCTCATCGAGGGCGAGGGCATCCCCGTCGACCGCGTCGTCTCGGACTTCGCCGCGGGCGCGGTCGAGCGCATGGTCCTGGAGGCGGGCGCGGACCACGACTACGTCTTCGTGGAGGGGCAGGCGAGCATCGTCCACCCCGCGTACTCCGGGGTCACCGCGAGCATCGTCCACGGCTCGATGCCCGACCACCTCGTGCTCTGCCACGAGCACGGCCGCGACTCCGTCCACGGCTACGACCAGGCGCTCCCGCCCGTCGAGTCGTTCGTGGAGCGCTACGAGGCCTTCGTCGAACCGGTCACGGACGCGGACGTAGTTGGCGGGATGCTGAACACGCGCAGCGTCGAGACCGACACGGCCGCTCGCGGCGCGGTCGCGGACTTCTCCGAGGCCATCGGCGCGCCCGCCGACGACCCCGTGCGGTTCGGGCCCGACTCGGTCATCGAGGTGATTCGATGAGGACCGAGTTCGAGCGCTACGAGTTCCCGCTCGAACACCCCTTCACCATCGCGCGCGGCACGCAGGAAACCGCCGCGAACGTCGTCGTGCGCGTCGAGGACGACGAGGGCAACGTCGGCGTCGGTGGTGCCGCGCCCTCCGCGCACTACGGGGAGACGGCGGCGACCGTCGAAGCCGTCCTGCCGGAACTGCTGGCCGTCGTCGAGCGCGTCGACAACCCGCACGACCTCGCGCGTATCGAGACCGGCCTCCGCGAGGTCGTCGAGGACAACCCCGCGGCGCGCAGCGCGGTCAGCATCGCCTGCCACGACCTCGCCGCGAAGCGCGCGGATTTGCCCCTCTACCGCTACTGGGGGCTGGACGCCGCGAACACGCTCGACACCTCCTTCACCATCGGCATCGACGACGAGGAGACGATGCGCCGGAAGACCGCCGAGGCGGTTGAGGCGGGCTACGGCACGCTGAAGGTGAAACTCGGCACGAGCCGCGACGAAGCGCTGCTCTCGGCGGTCCGGGAGACCGCGCCCGACGCCACCATCCGCGTGGACGCCAACGAGGCGTGGACGCCCAAAGAAGCCGTCCGCAACATCGAGTGGCTCGCCGACTACGACGTGGAGTTCGTCGAGCAACCCGTACCCGCGGAGAACCGCGAGGGCCTGAAGTACGTCTACGAGCGCTCGCCGCTCCCGATTGCCGCCGACGAGTCCTGCATCGTCGCCAGCGACGTCCCCGACATCGCGGACCGCTGCGACATCGCGAACCTGAAACTGATGAAGACGGGCGGATTGCGCGAGGCGAAGCGCCTGATTCACACCGCCCGCGCGCACGGTCTCGAAGTCATGTGCGGGTGCATGATAGAGTCCAACGCCAGTATCGCGGCTGCCTGCCACCTCGCGCCCCTCCTGGACTACGCGGACCTCGACGGCTCGCTGCTGCTCGCCGAGGACGACTTCGACGGCGTCCCGCTGCCCGCCGGCCACATCGACCTGCAGGCCGTCGACCGGCCCGGGACGGGCGCGCGAGAGGTCTGACGCGCGACTCGACGCTTCCGGTGGTTCGGCACGCACTCGCACCGTCTCAACAGGCTTATGGGTGCCTCCGGGCGAACTAACGGACAGAATGAGCACCGTTACTGTGACGCTCCCGGACGGCGCCACGCTTTCCGTCGAAGCCGGGGCGACGGTCGAGGACGTAGCGTACGAAATCGGGCCCGGCCTCGGCCGTGACACAGTCGCCGGGAAGCTGGACGGCGAACTCGTCGCGAAGGAGGAGCCGATTACGGAGGACCGCGAAATCGAAATCGTCACCGAGGGCTCCGACGACTACCTCGACGTCCTCCGGCACACCGCCGCACACGTGCTCGCGCAGGCCGTCCTCCGCCACCACCCCGACGCGAAACTCACCATCGGGCCGTACACCGACGAGGGGTTCTACTACGACATCGCGGACGTCGAACTCGACGCCGACGACCTCGAAGAGATTCAGGCGGAAGCCGAGGACATCATCGAGGCCGACTACGACGTCGAGCGCGTCGAGTACGACCGCGAGGAGGCCTTCGAGAAGTACGAGGACAACCCGTTCAAGCGGGAGATTCTCGAGACCGAGGCGGCCGGCGAGGACCCCGTTAGCTTCTACCGGCAGGACGGCTTCGAGGACCTCTGTCAGGGCCCGCACGTCGACTCCACGGGCGAAATCGGCGGCTTCGAAGTCCTGGAGACCTCCGCGGCGTACTGGCGCGGCGACGAGGAGCGCGAGACGCTGACTCGGGTCTACGGCACGGCGTTCCCCACCGAGGACGGCCTCGAGGAGTACCTCCAGCGACGCGAGGAGGCCAAGGAGCGCGACCACCGCAAACTCGGCTCCGAGATGGACCTCTTCTCGATTCCGGACGTCACCGGTCCCGGGCTTCCGCTCTACCACCCCAACGGGAAGACCGTGCTGCGCGAGCTCTCGGACTACGTCCACGGCCTGAACCGCGACATGGGCTACGACGAGGTCGAGACGCCGCACCTCTTCCGCACGGAACTCTGGAAGAAGTCCGGCCACTACGACAACTACGTCGACGACATGTTCCTCATGGACGTCGACGACGAGGAGTACGGCCTGAAGCCGATGAACTGCCCGGGCCACGCCACCATCTTCGACCAGTCCTCGTGGAGCTACCGCGACCTCCCGGTCCGGTACTTCGAGGACGGGAAGGTGTACCGCCGCGAGCAGCGCGGCGAACTCTCCGGACTCAGCCGGGTGTGGGCGTTCACCATCGACGACGGCCACGTGTTCGCGCGCGCCGACCAGATCGAGGAGGAGGTCCGCCGCATCATGGACCTCATCTTCGAGGTGCTGGACACGTTCGACCTCGACTACGAGGTCGCGCTCGCCACCCGCCCCGAGAAGTCCGTGGGGAGCGACGAAATCTGGGAGCAGTCCGAGAGCCAGCTCCGCGACGTGCTCGACCAGCAGAACGTCGACTACGACCTCGAACCCGGCGACGGCGCGTTCTACGGGCCGAAAGTCGACTTCGCGTTCGAGGACGCGCTCGGGCGCACGTGGGACGGCCCGACCGTCCAACTGGACTTCAACATGCCGGACCGCTTCGACCTCGAGTACACGGGGTCGGACAACGAAGCCCACCAGCCGGTGATGATTCACCGCGCGCTCTACGGGAGCTACGAGCGGTTCTTCATGGTGCTCATCGAGCACTACAACGGCCGCTTCCCGACGTGGCTCGCGCCCGAGCAGGTCCGCATCCTCCCGGTGACCGACGACAACCTCGGCTACGCCCACCGCGTGAAGAACGAACTGGAGGGCTACCGCGTGGAAGTCGAGGACCGCGACTGGACGGTCGGCCGGAAAATCCAGCAGGCCCACGACGACAACGTCCCGTACATGCTCGTCCTCGGCGACGACGAGGAGGAAGCAGGGACGGTCTCGGTGCGGGACCGTCAGGAGCGCGAGCGCAACGACGTCGACCTCGAGGCGTTCCTCGACCACCTCGACAACGAGGTCGCGGAGAAGCACACGGAACCGGACTTCGCGGAGTAACCCGCTACTCGTTTTTCGCGGTCAGTCGCCGACGTGGAAATTCGGCGGTTCGCGGCGCGGCGCCGCAGTCTGAAGGAAGCCGACGAGCGGGCTCCCGACGAACCCGACCAGCGCCGCGAGGAAGACGGGCGTGATGCTCGCACCGTCGGTCAGCGCGATGGCGATGAGCGCCGACGACAGCGGCGTTCCCGTGACGACGGCGTTGAACGCGGCCATGCCCGCGAGCATCGAGAGTATCGGCGGGAGCGCGGGGACGACCGTCGACGCCGCGAGCCCGAGCACCGCGCCCATGAACATGTGTGGGACGATGAGCCCGCCAATCCAGTTGCCGTTGATAGTGAACGCGGCCGCGACCATCGTCCCGAGCAGCGTCGCCACCAGCACCCCGAGCCCGAGGTCGGTGCCCACGAGCTGGTTCATCTTGCTGCCGCCGTAGAAGTACGTCAAGGGGAGCGCGTAGCCGAGCAGGCCGATGCCGAGGCCGGCGACGGTCGTCCGGACGTAGATGGCTGGTGACCACCGGTTGAACAGCCGCCCCACGGTGTCGAAGATGGTCGTGTAGAGCGCGCCGAACGGGATGGTGACGACGGCGACGGCGGCTGCAGCGACCAACTGGCCGCCCGAGATGGGCGCGACCGCGGAGACGTGCCACGTCGGGAACAGGTGGAAGCCGCCGAGCGCCGCCTCCGTGAGGTAGCCCGCGAAGCTCGCGACGAACGTCGGGATGATGGCCTCGTAGTACTCGAGTCCGCGCTCGTGGGGGAGTTCCAGCCACAGCAGCGCGCCGCCGATGGGCGCGCCGAGGATGGCGCCGAACCCCGCGCCCATGCCCGCGAGCGTGAGGAGTTTCTCGGCGTTCGGCATCCCGAAGGTCTCCGCTGCCTGCGTGCCGAAACTCCCGCCGACGACGCTCATCACGCCCTCCGGGCCGGCGTTCTGCCCCGCGACGAGCCCGATGAAGCCGACCGGGACTGTGGGGACGTTCTCCGCGAGCGGGACCCTGCCCTCGTCGTGGAACTGCCGGACGAGCGCGGCGAGCGCGCCCGGGTAGTACGTCTTGTAGAGGATAGCACCGATGAGGACGCCGGCCGCCACGCTGACCGGGATGCGCCAGTAGGTCGCCTCGAAGGTGTGCCAGAGTGCGTGCTTGGCCGCCAGCCACGCAATCCGGAACCCCGTGGCGACGAGGCCGACCGCGACGCCGAGCACGGCCGCGCACGCGAGCAGTTTCGAGAACCGACGCTGGTCCATTACACCGGTCCGATGCCCGGAGCGGGGACGTAGCTTACGATTCGGGGCGTCACGGCGTCCGGCGCGCGACGAGCACGGGGCGGTCGGCGTTCCGGACGACGCGCTCGGTGACGCTCCCGGAGAGCAGCCTGCTGACACCCGTCCGGCCGTGGGTCGCCATCACGACGAGGTCGACGGCCGCCTCGTCGGCGTAGTCGAGAATTTCGCGGTGTGGCGTCCCGCTCCGAATCTCGGTTTCGGCGTCGAGACCGCGGTCGTCGGCGGCCGCGGCGACGGTCTCGACGGCGCGCTCGGCGGCCGCAGCGACGCTCGACTCCCCGGGGTTGCTCGAACTGCCGACGATGCTCGCGCGCTCGGACTCGGGCACGACGTAGAGCGCGTGGACGACCGCGTCGAACTCCGCGGCGAGGTCGAGGCCGTGCGTGACGCCCGCGGAGGCGGCGTCGCTGCCGTCCGTCGGCACGAGGACCGCGTCGTACATGTGTCGAGGTAACACGGACGGCCACGTAAGTGTCGGGTGCGCTGGCGTCAGTCGACGTCCCCGCTGCGCTCGGTCTCCCGGAGCACGAACGGACCGATGGAGAGCGTGCGCTTCGTGATGGTGACGATGCGCAGGATGTACGACAACAGCAGCGCGAACGGCAACACGGTGACGGTCACGGCCGCGCTCACGACGAGCAGCGCGTGGTTGACGCCGAACGTGCTCCGGGGGTACGCCGCCGGGTCGAGGAACAGCAGCGACACGATGGCGACCCCGAGCGCGGGCACGGCGGCGTACAGCAGCGTCCGCGAGAGGTCCGACAGCTCCCACTGGAAGTACAGCGTCTTGAAGTGCTCGCGCGCCGGGCCGAACAGCGCCAGCGTGTCCAGGAGGTCGTCGAGGGCCGCGTCGGCGTCCTCGTCGAGCGCGTCGCCGTGGTCGGCGCGGAGGCGTTCGCCCGCGTACATCTTCCACGAGTAGTTGTAGTTCAGCGCCGCCCACACCACGTCGAACTCCCCGAATTGGGCACCGTCGAGTTGATTCGCCACCACGCGCGCGTTCTCCGTGAGGTTGTCCACGTAGGCGTCGACGGCCGCGCCTGCTTCGCCGTCGGGCGCGGCGTCGGCGAGCGCGTTCGCCTGTTCGCGGGTCGCCTCCACGAGCCCGCGGAGGAACGCCGACGGCTCCGCGGGCGCGACGTCCATCCCGGCGGCGGCGGCGGCGTCCTCGCGGAACGACAGCGCGCCCTCCATGCGCTCGCGCTGGTCGCCCGCCGCGCCGAGTTCCTGGGAGAGCACGAGCTGGCTCAGCGTGAGCACGAGCGTCACGCCCGTAATCGTCGCCGCGACCAGCGCGTCGAACAGCGTCTCGTGGGGGTCGCCGTCGGTCAACAACTCGTAGGCTGGTGTCGGCAACAGCGTTCCCACGGCAACCATCGAACAGAACAGCACCGCGAGCACGCCGGCCGCGACCGCCTGCCGGTCGGCGTCCAACACGACCCAGACCCACCGGCTGCTGCGCGGGACGCGCTCGCGCAGCTGGTCGCTCGGCTTGCTATCGTCGCTGTCGGCCATACCCGGGCTTCGACGCACGCACGGAAAACAGTAGTCGCCACGCGCGCTCGCCGTAGCCGACTACGCCTGCTCTTCCTCCTCGCGGATGGTCTCTAACTCCGCGTCCACGTCCTCGTCGCCGTCCGCGCCACGCTCGACGGCGTCCTCCCCACGGACCTCCGCGCGCAGTTCGTTCAGTTCCGCTTCGACCTCGCGGTCCTCGCGTTCCTCGTCGAGTTCGCGGTCGATGCGGTCGCGGTCGTCGCCCAGCGGGCTGTCGAGGACGCCGCGCTCGTCGAGTTCGTCCATCGCGGCGGCGCGCGCCTCCATCTCCTCGGTCTGGTCTTTCGCGCGCTCGATGGCGCGGGTGACCTCGGTCGACTCGTCGCCGACGCCGGTCACGGCTTCCGAGACGCGCGTCTGGGCCTGCGCGGCTTCGTGGCGCGCCTTCATCGTCTCCTTCTTCGTGCGGAACTCCTCGACGCGGGTCTCCAGTTCCTCCTTCTTCTCCTCGAGGTCGCGCTGAGTCTCCTCGAGGTCCGCGATTTGGTCGTCGATTTCGGTGACCTGGTCGCGCTTCTGTCGTTTCTTCTCCAGCGCGCGCCGCGCGAGGTCGTCGCGGTCCTGCCGGACCGCCTCGCGGGCCTGCTCGTCGTGCTTCTCGGCGTTCCGCTGGAGGCGCTCGCGCTGGACTTCGAGGCGCTTCTTCTGGGCGGTGAGGTCCGCCAGCCCCTTCTCGACGTCCCGCAGTTCGTCGCGCAGGCGCTGATAGGAGTAGTCCAGCGTCTCCGTCGGGTCTTCGGCGGAACTGACGACCGCGTTCAGTTTCGACCGGACCGCGTACGAGAGGCGTGACACGATACCCATACACACGACTTTGGGCTCTGGACGTATAACCTTCATCGCAGCCTACACCATGTTCGGCCGCTAACGGCGCCGTATGCAACAGGAGACCGTGCTGGTGCCGGGCGCGCGGGACGTGGAAGCGACCCTCGATTCGCCCGAGGACGGCGCGACGGCGTGCGTCGTCATGTGTCCACCCCACCCGCAGCATCGCGGGCACCGCGGCGACGACCGCCTCGTCGCCGTCGCGGAGTGCCTCGTCGAGCGCGGCGTCGCGGCGCTGCGCTTCGACTACGGCGACTGGGACGAGGGGTTGGGGGAGCGCGAGGACGCCCGGAACGCGGTCCGGTGGGCGAGCGAGCGCTACGAGCACGTGGGCCTGTTCGGGTTCAGTTTCGGCGGGTCGGTCGCCGCGCTCGCCGCCGCGAGCGTGGACGTCGAGTTGTGCGCGGTGTCGCTGCTCGCGCCGACGGCCGAACTCGAAGCCGGGCTGAACGCCGCCAACGCGCTCGCTGACGTGACTGCGCCGCTGCAAGTCGTCTACGCGACCCGCGACACGACCGCGGACTGGGAGCCGGTCGTCGAAGCAGCCCGTGGCCTCGACTGCGAGGTCGTGGAACTGGACGCCGACCACTTCTTCGTCGGGCGCACCCATCACGTCGCGGAGGCGGTCGGCCCGTTCCTGGCGGACGCCTGCTAGCGACGCCACAACCGCTATCAGGCGACGCGTCCACGCTGCGGACATGACGAGTCGCTGGACGTCGTTCACGCGGTGGGTGTTGTTGACCGGCGACCGCCGCGCCGTCGCCGCCGCGCTGCTGGCCGCGTTCGCGGTGCTGTTCGGGCCGGTCGGCCACCTCGTCACGCTCGGTGGCGGCGGCCACGAGACGACGGTGCCGCTGGTGACGACGCTGCTGTCGGGGAACTTCGTGCTCGTCTCCATCGTCGTCTCCGTCAACTCCGTGTTCGTCTCCGGCGAGCAGAGCCCACTCGGCCAGCAGTTCGGCCGCATCCGGGACACCGCGGAGTTCCGGCGGCAACTCGAATCCGTCGTCGAGGCCGACCACGTGCCCGCCGACCCCGAGGGGTTCCTGCAGGTGCTCACCGGGGACATCGTCGAGCGCGGGCAGCGCCTGGAGGACGACGTGCCGCCCGCGGACGTCGACGTGCGCGCGGACCTCGACGCCTACCTCGACCGGCTCGGCGCGGCGTCTGGCGACATGAACGCCCGGCTCCAGGACGTCGAGCGCCCGCTCGAAGCGGTGCTGGCGACGATGCGCTTCGACTACGCCCGGCAGGTCGCGGACCTCCAGCGGCTCCGCGCCGAGCACGGCAACGACCTCCCCGAGACCGCCGCCACCACGCTCGAGGAGATGCTGGACCTGCTGGAGTACTTCGCGGTCGCTCGCGCGTACTTCAAGTCGCTGTACCTCCGCCGCGAATTCGCGGGCCTCTCCACGAACCTCGTCTACGTCGCCGTCCCGTCCATCGCGGCGGTGTCGTTCTTCCTGCTGCACTTCTCCCAACTGCCGAGCACGCACGCGCTGGTCGTCGCCGTCCACGTGCTCGCGCTCGCGCCGTTCGCGCTGCTGTCGGCGTACGTCGTCCGCGTCGCCGCCATCTCGCGGCGGACCGAGTCCCCCGGCCACTTCGTGTTCGGGGACGGCGAACCCGGCGTCCCCGGCGTCTCCTCGCCGTAGGGCGGGACGTGCCAGCGGCTGGCGAACCACGCCCGTCCCGAAACCGTTTTTGCCGCGCCCGCCGCACAGTCAGTATGCCGACGGAGACCGGGTACGACCCGACACTGGGAAGCAAGTTCGTGTTCGTTACTGGCGGGGTGATGTCCGGGCTGGGGAAAGGCATCACCGCCGCCAGTCTGGGCCGCCTCCTCTCGAACGCCGGATTCGACGTCACGGCCGTCAAAATCGACCCCTACCTCAACGTGGACGCGGGGACGATGAACCCCTACCAGCACGGCGAAGTGTACGTGCTCAAGGACGGCGGGGAGGTCGACCTCGACCTGGGGAACTACGAGCGGTTCCTCGACGTGGACATGACCTCCGACCACAACGTCACCACGGGGAAAGTCTACCAGCACGTCATCGAGCGCGAGCGCGCCGGCGACTACCTCGGGAAGACCGTCCAGATTATCCCCCACGTCACCGACGACATCAAGCGGCGCGTCCGCGAGGCCGCCGAGGGCTCCGACGTCTGCATCGTCGAGGTCGGTGGCACCGTGGGCGACATCGAGGGGATGCCGTTCCTCGAGGCGCTGCGCCAATTCAGCCACGAGGAGGACGACGAGGACATCCTGTTCACGCACGTCACGCTCGTGCCGTACTCCCAGACGGGCGAGCAGAAGACCAAGCCCACCCAGCACTCCGTGAAGGAACTCCGGTCGATTGGTCTCCAGCCGGACATCCTCGTGGGGCGCTGTGAGGACGAACTCGACCCCGACGTCAAGGAGAAAATCGCGCTGTTCTGCGACGTCCCCACCGACGCCGTCTTCTCGAACCCGGACGTCGAGGACGTCTACCACGTCCCCCTCGTCGTCGAGGAGGAGGGCCTCGACGAGTACGTGATGGAGGAGTTCGACATCGCCGACGACGCCCTCCCGAAGGCCGAGCGCTCGACGGAGTGGCGCGACCTCGTCACCCGCGAGCGCACGGGCGAAGTCGACATCGCGCTCGTCGGGAAGTACGCCCTCGAGGACGCGTACATGAGCATCCACGAGGCGCTCAAGCACGCCGGCCTCGAACGCGGCGTGGACGTGAACGTCCTCTGGGTGGACTCCGAGAAGATGAACGACGACCACGAGGAGCGTCTCCGCGAGGCCGACGGCGTCGTCGTCCCCGGCGGCTTCGGCTCCCGTGGCACCGAGGGGAAGATTCGCGCGATTCAGTACGCCCGCGAACACGACGTCCCCTTCCTCGGGCTCTGTCTGGGCTTCCAGCTCGCAGTCGTGGAGTACGCGCGCAACGTCCTCGGGATGGAGGACGCTCACTCCTCGGAAATCAACGAGGAGACGCCCCACCCGGTCATCGACCTGCTGCCCGAGCAGTACGACCTCGAAGACCTCGGCGGGACGATGCGCCTGGGCGCCCACGAGACCCAAATCGAGCCCGGGACGCTCGCCCACGAACTGTACGGCGACACCTCGTGTACGGAGCGCCACCGCCACCGCTACGAGGTCAACCCCGACTACATCGACGACCTCACCGAGAACGGCCTGACGTTCTCCGGGGAGGCCGGCAACCGCATGGAGATTCTGGAGTACGACGACCACCCGTTCTTCTTCGGGACGCAGTTCCACCCCGAGTTCCGGTCGCGGCCGACCCGCGCGAGCCCGCCGTTCGTCGGGCTGCTGGACGCCGTCCTCGAAGCCACCGAGACGGAAGTGGAGGTGGTGAACTGATGGTCGACGTCGAGGAGTTCGTCGCGGACGCCAAAGCCGAGATTCGGGAGAAGCTCGGCGACAGCACCGCCATCATCGCGCTCTCCGGCGGCGTCGACTCGTCTACCGCCGCCGCGCTGGCGTACGAGGCAGTCGGCGACCAGCTCGTCCCCGTCTACGTCGACACCGGCCTGATGCGGAAGGGCGAAACCGAGGAGATTCGGGAGGTCTTCGACTACATGGACAGCCTCCGCATCGTCGAGGCGCAGGACCGCTTCTTCGACGAACTCGAGGGCGTCACGGACCCCGAGGAGAAGCGTCACGTCATCGGCGAGCAGTTCATTCGGGAGTTCGAGACGGTCGCCGAGGACGTCGACGCCGACTACCTCGTGCAGGGCACCATCTACCCCGACCGCATCGAGAGCGAGGGCACCATCAAGAGCCACCACAACGTCGGCGGGCTCCCCGAGCGCGTCGGCTTCGAGGGCATCGTCGAGCCGATGCGCGACCTCTACAAGGACGAGGTCCGGGAGGTCGCCCGCTACCTCGACCTCGAGGAAATCATCAGCGAGCGCATGCCGTTCCCCGGCCCCGGGCTCGCGGTGCGCGTGCTCGGCGAAGTCACCCCCGAGAAGGTCGAGGTCTGCCGCGAGGCGACCGCGGTCGTCGAGGAGGAACTCGAAGAGTACGACCCGTGGCAGGCGTTCGCCGCCGTCCTCGGGAAGGCGACGGGCGTGAAAGGCGACAACCGCGTGCACGGCTACGTCGTCGCCGTGCGCTCCGTTGAGTCCCGCGACGGGATGACCGCGCGCGCCCAGGAACTGGAATGGGAGACCCTCCAGCGCCTCCAGTCCCGCATCGCCGGGACCATCGACGACGTCTCGCGCGTCGTCTACGACGTCACCCACAAACCACCCGCGACCATCGAGTACGAATGAAGGCAATCGTCGTCGGTCCCGACCGCGGCATCGTCGACGCCCTCCGGAACGAGGGCGTGGAAGTCACCAGCATCGAAGGCGTCGCCTCCGGGGAGCGCCTCGAAGACGCCGGCGTCGCGGACGCCGACCTGCTGGTCATCACGGACGCCGCAGAAGCGACCGCCATTCCGGTCGCCCGCGAGCAGAACGCGGACCTGAAAACCGTCGCGTTCACGCCCGACTCGATGCCCGAATTCGTGAAAGGCGTCCTCGACCTCGCCGTCGACCCCGCGCTGCTGGGGCCCGAGACGGTCGCCGAGGAACTCGTCGAACCCGACAGATAAGGACCTCCGCCGCCTCCCTTCTCGCGTGTCACTCGACCGCTATCCCGACCTCGCGCCCGAGACTGGCGAGGTCGTCACGGAGGAGCTGTACTACTCGCCGGACGAACTCGTGAAGGCGTTCGCGCTCGGACCGGGCGCGGAAGTCGAACCGCACGAGCACGGCGACCAGACGAACACCTTCCACGTCCTGGAGGGCGAAATCGTCGTCGTGCAGGGCGACAGCGAGGAGACCGTGTCAGCGCCGGGCGTGGTCGTCCACGAGCGCGGCGTCGCCCACGGCGCGCGCAACGAGAGCGACGACGTAGCGGTGTTCACGGCGACGATGGCCCCGATGGAGTCATAGCGAGAGCGCGACCGGACGGCCGGGGCGCTCGCCGTCGCCGTCGACGGCCGCGGAGTGCGGGCTGACGTGCTCCCAGCAGACGAACTTCTCGACGCTGCCGGGTTCGTAGAGGAAGTAGTCCGCGGGCTTCGAGCAGAGCACGCACTCGGGGTCGCCGTCGGCCGCGTCGATGGCTGCCGACAGCGCCGCCTCCGCGCTCGCGTCCGGGTTGTCGCCGCTCGAAGCCGGCATACGCGTCGAGTACGGCGCTCTCCCGTTTAAACTGTGGGCCGATTCAGGGGGCGAGGCGCTCCAGGACGGGAATCTCCTCGCGGCGCTCCTCGCTCAGCGCGTCCCACTCGATACCTTCGGGTTTCGTCGCGGGCGCGTCTGTGTCGATAACTCGCTCGGGCGTGACGACGTAGTCCATCGGCACGTCGTGGTCGACGGTCGGGATTTTCTCGTCAACGACCTGTCGCTCGTGGACCGTCGTCACCGTCGCCGTGTCGTCGTCGACGCGGTCGAACTCCCGCAACAGCGCGAATTCGAGGTCGCTGTACCCCTCTCCCTTGCCGACGCGCTCGCCGTGCTCCGTGACCGCGACGCTCCCGGAGACGATGAGATCGACCGGCTCGACGTCCTCTGGGCCGACTGGTGTGCCGTGCTCGCTGATGCCGCTGACCGTCGTGGCGTCGTCGACGTCCGCGACTTCCGCGGGGTCCAGACGGAGGAAACACTCCTCGTCGCGCAAGCGGGGCACGGCGACGTACACCGTCTTCCCCGCGCGTAGCGCCGCGCGTCGCACCGGCAACTGTGGGGCGTCCGGATTCGCCTTCACCACGTCGGCGTCCGCCCACACGTCGGTGTCGGCGAGCCGGTCGGCGGCGTCGCTGGCGCCCGCGAAGTTCGAGATGCGGCCGTGTGGCGGGAACGGGAAGCGAGCTTCGCCGCTGGCCTCCAGGTCGTCCCAGACGCGCTCGCGGAGGTCCTGCTTGTCCATGTGGGTGTCTGCGTGCCGGCGCGACGTGAACCCACGGCTTCACGAGCCGGAACTGTGCGCCGACGCCGGTGTCTCTTTCCACGCGCCGCCCGTCGGTTCGCACGTGACTGATTCGCAGATGACGGCGTACGTCGTCGAGGAGTACGGTGACCCGGACGTCTTCACCGAGACGACCGTGGAGACCCCCGAGCCCGGTCCGGAGGAGGTCCGCGTCGAGGTCGCCGCGACCAGCCTCAACCCCGTGGACTACAAGATTCGGCGTGGCGACATCCCCGACTTCGCGCCGCCGTTCCCCGCGATTCTGCACTGCGACGTCGCGGGCGTCGTGGACGCCGTCGGCGACGACGTCGACGCCTTCGAGGTCGGCGACGAAGTGTACGGGATGCCGGGTGGCGCGGGCCGACATGGCGCGCTCGCGGACTACGTCGTCGGGCACGCCGGCACGTTCGCGCCCGCTCCCGACGCCATCCCGCTGGAAGACGCCGCCGCGCTCCCCGTCGTCTCCACGACTGCCTTGGAGATGCTCACCGACAAGGCCGACGTCGGCGAGGACGACGAAGTACTCGCGTACGGCGCCAGCGGCGGCGTCGGCCACATCGGCGTCCAGCTCGCCGCGAACCTCGGTGCGACGGTCACTGCGACCGGTTCGACCGCCGAGAAGCGCGACCTCGCCAGCGACCTCGGTGCGGACGCGACCGTGGACTACACGACCACCGACGTCGCCGACTACACGGCCGAGTACGCCACCGGCGACGGCTTCGACGTGGTGTTCGACCCCGTCGGCGACGACCACATCCAGACGTCGTTCGACGCGGTGCGGCCGTTCGGGACGGTCGTCACCACGGAGTCCAGTTCCACGCAGGACCTCTCGGCGATGCACGCCAACTCCCTCGAACTCGGCGTCGTGTTGGTCATCCTGCCCGTACTGCTCGGCGACCGACAGGAGCGCATCGGCGACGAACTCCGCGAAATCGCTTCGCTCGTCGACGACGGCGCAGTCGAGCCCGTCGTCTCGGAGTACTTCACGTTCGCCGAGGTCGCCGACGCCCACCGCCGCGGCGAAGCCGGCGACTTCCACGGCAAGCTCGTGCTCACGCGCGAGTAGTTCGGCGCGCGCCAGCGACGAGCGCGGCCGCTGTGACGGAGCCGGCCTGGTTCCGCCGCACGACCACCGTTAATCGCAGTTGAATTCGGCTTAATCGGGGTTGAGACGGGCTACTGAACCGGAAATCCGGCTTCACGGCTACCCCGGTTCAAGTGGGATGGGCTCCGAGAGACGACTGCGATGAACGCACGCAAACTGCTCACGCTGGTCGTCGCGGCGACCGTCCTCGTCGGCGGTGCCGCAGCGGCTGGCGCTGCGACCCCCGGCAACGCACCGACAGACGAAGCACCCGACGAAGCGAACGGGAACGCGCCGGACGACGCCGGCGACGCCGACGCGGACGACGCTGAAGCCGACAGCGAGGACGCTGACGAGGCCGGCGAGAACGAGACGGATGCGGACGACAACGAGTCCGCCGGCCCGCCTAGCGACGTCGGCCCCGCCGCGAACGCTTCGGAGCACGCCGCGAACGCCTCCGAGCACGCTGACGAGAACGCGTCCGACGCGGCCGGCGAGCGCGGCCCGCCGACGGACCTCCCCGAGCAGGTCCCGGACCACGTCTCCGCCATCCACGAGCAGATTCAGTCGTTCCTCGGCGGTGACGTCGACCACCTCGGGAACGCGCTGAGCGACCTCCTCGGTGACGAGGGCGACGCGAGCGAGGAGGAGACGGCCGAGAACGAGACCGCTGACGACGAGACCGCCGACACTGAGACGACCGAGAACGAGACCGCAGACAACGAAACGGTCGACAACGAGACGACCACCGCCGCGAACGTCGCGCCCCTCGCGTAACGTTTCCTGACGCTGTCGTGCCGTTCTTTTTCGAGTGACTCGCCGCGTAGCCGCGGGCTACGCGTCCTCGCGGCTCGCGAGCCCGACGAGGTGCCCGATTTCGGGGACGACGACCTCCTCGCTGCCGAGTTCGGCGGCGTTTTCGCTGCCAGGCAGGCAGAACACGGGGACGCCGTCGGCGACGCCCGCGGTGGCGCGCGTGGCGACGACCTTCTCGCCGATTTCCTCGTAGGAGAGCCGTCGGAACAGTTCGCCGAACCCCGGCAACGTCTTCTCGAACAGCGGCTCGGCGGCCTCGACGGTGACGTCGTCGGGCGTGACGCCCGTACCGCCGGTGGTGACGACGACGTCGACGTCGCCGCGGCCCGCGAGGTTGTCGATGCCGCCCTGCACGCGGTCGTAACTGTCACGGACGAGTTCGCGCGTGACGACCTCGTGGCCGTCGGCCTCGAACGCCGCCGCGATGGCGTCGCCCGCGGGGTCGTCGTCCAGCGAGCGCGACGAGGACACCGTGAGAATCGCGACGCCGACGTGCTCGACGTCGTGGTGGTGGTGGTCGTGTTCTTCCTCGTCGTCGTGCTCGTGGGGCTCGCTCTCCTCGGTCAGCGGGTCCTCCGCCGGTTCGTCGGTTGCGTCCTCCGCTGGCGCTTCGTCCTCGTCGTCGTCCCGTCGCGTCTCGCGGGATTGGAAATCGACCATGGGCGCGGGTTCGCGCGCCGACGGGAAAAGCGTGGACCCCACAGTTTTGGTCGGGGGCCGCGACGCCCCGCGCATGCAGGCAGTCCACTTCGCGGGCCACGGCGGTACCGAGGTCGTCGAGTACAGCGAAGTCCCGGACCCGGAGGTCGGCCGCGACGAGGTGCTCGTCGACGTGAAGGCGGGCGCGCTCAACCACCTCGACGTGTGGACGCGCCGCGGGATGCCGCAACTCGACCTCGAGATGCCCCACGTCCCGGGGAGCGATGCCGCGGGCGTCGTCACGGAGACTGGCTCCGACGTCACGCGCTTCGAGGTCGGCGACAGAGTCGCGGTCTCGGCGGGCGTCTTCTGCGGGGACTGCGAGTTCTGCCGGGACGGCGACTACCCGCTCTGCACGTCGTTCCACGTCCTCGGCGAGCACGTGCCGGGCGTCCACAGCGAGTACGCCGGCGTCCCCGCGGACAATCTCGTCCCGGTACCCGAGCACGTCGACTGGGAGACGGCGGCGGCCGCACCCCTCGTGTTCCAGACGGCGTGGCGGATGCTCCACACGCGCGCCGATGTCGAAGCCGGCGAGAAAGTGCTCGTGCTCGGCGCGAGCGGCGGCGTCGGGCACGCGGCCGTCCAGATTGCTTCGCACGCGGGCGCGGAGGTGTACGCGACCGCGAGCAGCGAGGCGAAACTTCGGTACGCCGAAGAGATTGGTGCCGACCACGCCGTCAACTACGAGGCGGAGAACTTCGCGGACGAGATTCGCGCGCGGACCGGCAAGCGCGGTGTGGACGTGGTCGTCGACCACGTAGGGGAGGCGACGTGGAGCGACTCGCTGCGCTCGCTGGCGAAGGGCGGCCGGCTCGTGACGTGCGGCGCGACGACGGGCGGCCGCCCCGAAACCCACGTCCAGCGGCTGTTCTGGAACCAGCTGTCCGTGCTCGGGTCGACGATGGCGACGCCCGGGGAGGCCGACGACGCGCTCTCGCTGGTCTGGGACGGCACCTTCGACGTGCGGATTCGGGACGTGCTCCCGATGAGCGGGACGGCGCGCGCCCACGAACTGCTGGAGAACCGGGAGGGCTTTGGGAAGGTAGTGGTAATCCCCGACAGCGAACGCTAATGGTGACCCACGACCCCCGCGAGGACCACGACGACGCCGGCGGCATGAGCGAGCGAGCGCAGTGGCTAGTCGTCGCGGCGCTGGTCGTCTGTGGGATTCTCGCGCCGCTGTACCTCTACGTCCTCGGGCCCGGGAGTTTCGGGCTCGGCTTCCGGGACACCTACCTCGCGGTGCCGATGGTGCCCGCGATACTGCTCGGCGCAATCGGCGTCTGGACCGCCGTCCGCGGGCGGTAACCCTTCTCGGCTGCTGTTCTAGTCGCTCAGCGCGACGTCCTCGCGCTCGAAGTGCTCGCCGGTCCACGTCCACGCGTCCAGAATCGGCGGACGCGCGGCCAGCGACGCGAGCACGTAGACGTAGCCCGGCCACGACGCCTGCTCGCGGTCGGTGTCGCTCATGTGCGCGGGCCCGGCAGGATGAGAGTGGTAGAAGCCGACGACCTCCCGGCCCGTCGCTTCCGCTTCGTCGAAGACCGCCAGCGTCGCCTCCGGGTCGAGTTCGTAGGTGACGCGGGGCGCGTCCGCGACGTTCGGGACGCGCCGGACGGCCTCCGCGATTATGCGGTCGTCCTCGCGGTGGCCGAGCAGCGCGCCGCAGGCCTCGCGCGGTGCGTCCGCTCGTGCGTGGTCGAGCACCGCGTCGTAGGCCGCGCGGCCGAGTTCGAGCACACCTGTGCTACGTGGTGTGGCCGGAAAAATCCGCCCGACGGCTCGCGCTACTCGCGGGTGCCGTCCGGCACGGGGTCGGCGTCGCCCTCGAAGTCGCGGCGCATCGCGATTTCGAACCACGGGCAGAGGCGGAGTTGGCGGTAGTAGCGCGGGTTCTCGTAGAGGTCCTCGTAGTCCGCCCAGAGGATGCCGCCGACCTCGTCGGGGTCGGGGTCGACGCTCGTGTCCGACAGCGTCGCGACGAGCACTGCGCAGACCTCCCACTCGAGGCCCTCGTCGAGGTAGTGGCGCTTGTACTCGAAGCGGTCGGTGACTTCGAGGTCGTCGTACTGGTCGGGCGTGATGCCGAGTTCCTCTTCGAGGCGCTCGCGGGTGGCCTCCTTCTGGGTCTGTCCCTCGACGGGGTGGCTGGCGACGGTGCCGTCCCAGTGGGTGTCCCAGAGGCGCTTGCGGGCGGCGCGCTGGGCGAGCAGCACGCGGCCGTCCTCGTCGAACAGCAGGCACGTGAACGCCCGGTGGCGGATGCCGTCGCCCGTGTGGGCGTCGAGGCGGTTCGCGAGGCCTTCCTTCTCGTCGTAGGCGTCGACGGCGACGACGTCCTGTTCGGCGTTCTCCGCGGTCTCGTCGGTGCGCGCGGACTGGACGGGCACGTCGGGCCCTGAATCGCTCATGGCGTCACCGACGGGCACGTGGGTAAATAGCGCTTCGACTCGCCACGCTCAGCCGAGCTTCTCGTCAAGGATGAGTCGGGTCTTCGTGGAGACGACTTCCTCCTGTTCGCGGGCCTTCGAGACGAGTTCGTTGACGCCGCCGGTGTCCGTCGCGTCGACGACGAGCACGATGTCGTCCTCGCCGGAGACCTGCCAGACGAAGTCGACGGGCTCCCAGTCGACCATGCGGTCGCCGACCTCGTGGGTGTCGACGTCCATCGCCACCCCGATTTCTATCATCGCCTTCACGTTGCCCGTGGAGGTGGCGACGGTGAACCGCTCGATGACGCCCTCCTCCAGGAGGCTGTCGACGCGGTTGCGGACGGTGCCCTCGCTGACGCCGATGTCGTCGGCGATTTCCGTGTACGGGGTGCGGGCGTCCCGTCGCAGCGCGTCGAGGATGCGCCGGTCGATGTCGTCCATGTCCAAGCGTTGGTCCCCCGGACAAAAAGAATTTCGAATTTCGCAACTTCGCTACGAAAGCAAGATTTATACTCCGGGGATGCGTTTGAATCTCGTAATGTCGGACGCCTACCTCGCGTTAGAGACCGGCGACGTGGTCGAAGCCAACGCCCGCTCCCCGGGCCAGGCGCGAGGCGAACTCGTGTTCACGACCGCCTACACTGGATACGAGGAGAGCCTCACAGACCCGTCCTACGAGGCCCAAGTACTCACCTTCGCGTACCCCCTCATCGGGAACTACGGCGTCCGTGAGGAACGCTTCGAGTCGGACCGCGTCCACCCCAGCGCCGTCGTCGCCCGCGAACTCACCGACGACGTCGCCGAGTGGCTCACCGAGGAGGGCGTCCCCGCCGTCGACGGCCTCGACACCCGCGACCTCGTCCTCGACATCCGCGAGGGCGGCGCGATGAAGGTCGGCATCGCCGCCGGCCCCGACGCCACGCCCGAGGACGCCCGCGCGCAACTGGAGGACTGCCCGCACATGAGCGACCTCACGGACATCGGCAGCCGCGTCAGCGTCGACGAACCCGAGGTCCACGGCGACGGCGACACCGACGTCGCGCTCGTCGACTGCGGGGCCAAGGGCTCCATCGTCTCCGAGCTCGTCGAACGCGACGCGACCGTCCACGTCCTCCCCTACGACACCACACCCGCGGAACTCGCGGCCGTCGACCCGGACGTGCTGTTCATCTCGAACGGCCCCGGCGACCCCGCGAATTTCGAGGCCGCCGAGACGCTCGTCTCCGAATTCGTCGGCGACCTCCCGGTCGCGGGCATCTGCCTCGGCCAGCAGGTCGTCGCCCGCGCGCTCGGCGGCGCCACCGAGAAGATGGACTTCGGCCACCGCGGAGTCAACCAGCCGGTCCTGGACTACGACTCCGGGCGCGTCGTGATGACCACGCAGAACCACGGCTACACGGTCGCCGAACCCGGCGACCTCGACGTCACGCAGGTCAACGTCAACGACGACACCCCCGAAGGCCTGGACTCCGAGGAACTGGACGTCATCACGCGCCAGTACCACCCCGAAGCCAACCCCGGCCCCCACGACAGTCTCGACTTCTTCGACGACGTGCTCGAGTTGGCCTCAAGCCGCACGACGGTCACGGCCGACTAATCTAACCGTACTTCTTCGTCGACGAGGCCGCGGAGCTGCGTCGACGCCTGTTCGCTGAGCACGCCGCTCGCCGTCGTCAGGACGCCGTGGGCGTTGCGCGCCCGTATCGCGCTCACGAGCGTGTCCAGCAGCCGGAACAGCCGCTCGGGGGCGACGTACATCGAGAGTACGCCGACGCCGTCGACGACCACCCAGCCGGTCTCGGGCTCGACGTGCTCGAACGCCTTCGAGAACTGGATGCTCACGCCCGTCAGGTCGCTCGGCGCGACGCGCTCGGTCACCCACAGCGGCCCGTCGTAGTCGACTTCCGTCCCCGTGACCGGAACGACGCCGACGCGGCGCGGGTCGCCGCCCCGTTCCTCGATGCGCGTTTCGAGTTTCCCCAGGTGGCCGTCGGTGGTCACCACGAGCAGATTCTGGAACGCGGCGTCGGGGAGCGCGTCGACGATTCGCTGGCCGCTGGGCTGCACGCAGAGCGCGACCTCGCCGGCCGCCAGGTCGCCGAGTCGCCGCTCGAACTCAGGAGTCACGCTCGAACCCTCCACTGAATTCGCCGGCGTCGATTTCCACGCCCTCCTGTCCGAGGTGCACGAATTCGCGGGCGAACCGCCACGTCGCAGCGACGCTCACCACGCCGCTGGCCGCGTACGCGACGTACGCCGCCACCTCGACGAGTGCGCCGGCGCTGGTGACGTCAACGAAGAGTTCCAGCACCGACCCGACCATCAGGCAGCCCAGCGCGCCCACTAACAACAGGACGCCGCCCCGGTAGAGGACGTTCCGCGAGTACGCCACCGCGGGGTACGCGAAGCCCGCGCACAGCACCACGAGCACCGCGACCTCCGCGAACCAGACCAACCACGTCATCGGCCGACCACCCGCCGTTCCGTGAACAGGGTCACGAACCGCCAACACGAGACGGTGATGGCGACGATGGCTATCGCCCACATCGCCAGCGCGAGTTGGCCGCCGTCCGCGGGCGTCGCGGGGTGCAGCGTCGCGCCCGTCGAGACTGTCATCGCGCCGAACACGACGGGCAGCGGGGCGAGCGCGCGCCCCCACTCCGTCTCCCGGAAGCCCGCCGCTGCGATGGTCGCGAACGTGCACGCCACGGTCGTCGCGACGAGCGTCAGAATGTTGAGCGCGACGGTGATGTTCGTCGCCCACGTCGGCAGCGCCATGCTGGTCCGTCGCTTTTCGACGCGGTCACTAAGCAGTTTGGGCGAGGGGATGACACGAACGCGTGCCGCGCACCGAAACTATAAATCCACGAGCACAGAATCGGAAACTAATGTCGGACTCGGTCCTCTCCGGGAACAAATTCACGTTCCGCGAGTGGCACGCCGGCGTGCTCGGCGCCGCCGTCGGCGCGTTCGCCAGCTACCTCCACGCTATCGACTACACGAACCTCGGTGTCGCGCTCGCGGTCGTGTTCGTCGCGGCGGCGCTCGGCCTCCGGCGCTACGGCAGCGTCGCCGGCCGCACCGTCCGCCGAGAGCCGTGGTACGCGCTCGCTGCGTTCGTCCTCGCGGGTGCCGCCGTGTTCGCGCTCGCCTGAATCAGCCCCACTGCTCGTCGCGAATCGGGCGGTCGCCGACCGGCAGCACGTCGAGGTCGTCGTCGTGGTGGGCGACGCCTTCGAGCATCGCCTCCGCGCTCTCGACCGTCGAGAGGTACGGCACTTCCTCCTCGACGGCGGTTTCGAGGGCGTCGCGCTCGTCGGAGATTACGAAGTCGACGTCGCCGCGGCGAATCGCCTCCGAGAGGTCGTCGAACGTCTGCACGTCGAAGTACTCCTCGAAGCCGCTGACCGGGAGGTCGACGACGGCAGTGCCGCCGATTTCGGGGTCGTTGCCCGCGGCGCGCTGGGCCTTCCAGTACGCCAGCCCCGGCTTCGCGGCGGTGCCCATCACTTCGCCCGTGGACTTCATCTCCGGCCCGAGGCGCGGGTCCGAACCCGGCAGCCGGTCGAACGGCAACACGACCTCTTTGACGCTGTACTGCTCGGGGACGCCCTCGCTGACGTCGAGGTCCGAGAGCGAGAAGTCGGCCATCACCTTCGCCGCGAGCTTCGCAATCGGGACGCCGGTCGCCTTCGAGACGAACGGGACAGTGCGCGAAGAGCGCGGGTTCGCTTCGAGCACGTACACCTCGCCGTCCTGCACGGCGAGCTGGACGTTCAGCAGACCGACCGTGTCCAGCGCGGTGGCGATGTCCTCGGTGACCTCGCGCACGCGGCCGAGCGTCTCCTCGTCGAGCGAGCGCGGCGGAATCGTACACGCCGAGTCGCCGGAGTGGACGCCCGCGGTCTCGACGTGCTCCATCACGCCGCCGATGAGGACGTCCTCGCCGTCCGCGACGGCGTCGACGTCGAGTTCGACCGCGTCCGCGAGGAACTCGTCGACGAGGATGGGTTTGTCCGGGCTGACCCGGACGGCCTCCTCCATGTAGTGTTTGAGTTCCTCGTCGCTGTGGACGACGTCCATCGCGCGCCCGCCGAGCACGTAGCTCGGGCGGACGAGCACGGGGTAGCCGATGTCGTGGGCGAGGTCCAGCGCCTCCTCCTCGCTGGTCGCGGAGCCGCCGTCGGGCTGGCTGATGCCGAGTTCGTCCATCAGGACGTTGAACCGGTCGCGGTCCTCCGCGAGGTCCATCGCGTCCACGCTCGTCCCGAGAATCTCGGCGTCCACGCCGTCGCGGCGCTCCAACTCGGCCTCCAGCGGGTCCGCGACGTTCACGGAGGTCTGGCCGCCGAACTGCACCATCACGCCGTCGGCGTCGGTCGCCTCGACCACGTCGGCGACCTCCTCGGCCGTAATCGGCTCGAAGAACAGGCCGTCGCTGGTGTCGTAGTCCGTCGAGACGGTCTCGGGGTTGTTGTTCACGACGTGCGCCTCGATGCCGGCCTCGCGGAGCGCGCGCACCGCGTGCACCGAACAGTAGTCGAACTCCACGCCCTGCCCGATGCGGATGGGGCCGCCGCCGACGACGACCACGGAGTCGACGTCCGTGTTCACGCGGAGTTCGCCCGCGGCCGCGTCGCCCTTGAGCGGACCGTTGAACCACTCGGGACGCCGCGACGAGTAGTAGTACGGCGTCTGCGCGGCGAACTCGCCAGCGCACGTGTCTACCTGCTTGTACGAGCGGCCGGGGACGGCCTCCTCGACGTCGGTGACGCTGGCGCCAGCGCCGTCGGGCGCGAGTTCGTCTTCCGCGTCGTCGGTCGCGCCGGGCAGCCACGACGCGTTCGCGTCGTCGAACTCCCCACCCGCGAGCGCCGAGATTTCGTGGTTCGTGAAGCCGGCGGTGGCGGCAGCCGTGAAGTCGCCCTCGCTGGCGGCTTCCGCGGCCTCCGCGACGTTCTGGAAGCGCTCCAAGTACCACTCGCGGAAGTTAGTGAAGTCGTTGACCTCGTCGACGGTGTAGCCGCGGTCGAACGCCTCGAACACCGCGTACGGGCGGTCGGGCGTCGGCGTCTCCAGGTAGTCGGCTTCCAACTCGTCGTCGCTGACCGCGCCCCAGTCGACGTCCGGGTCGTACTCCGAGGAGCGCAGCGCCTTCAGGAGGCTCTCCTCGAACGTCCGGCCGATGGCCATCGCCTCCCCCGTGGACTTCATCGCCGTGCCGAGTTCGAAGTCCACGTCCGGGAATTTGTCCTTGGGCCAGCGCGGCACCTTCGTGACGATGTAGTCGATTGCGGGCTCGAAGGCGGCGGTGGTCTCGCCGGTAATCTCGTTCTCGATTTCGTGGAGGCGCTTGCCGAGCGCGACCTTCGCGGTGACCCGCGCGATGGGGTAGCCGGTCGCCTTCGACGCCAGCGCCGACGAGCGCGAGACGCGGGGGTTCACCTCGACGACGCGGTACTCGCCGCCGGGCGTGCCGTCGTCGCGCCACGCGAACTGGATGTTACAGCCGCCCTGGATACCCAGGTCGCGGATGACTTCGAGCGCGACGTCGCGCATCGCCTGGTGGCCGTCGTCGGGGATGACCTGGCTGGGCGTGACGACGGTGGACTCGCCCGTGTGGATGCCCATCGGGTCGATGTTCTCCATGTTGCAGACGATGATGCAGGAGTCGTCGGCGTCCCGCATGACCTCGTACTCCAGTTCGACCCAGCCCTCGATGGACTCGGTGACGAGCACCTCGTCGTTCCGGGAAAGGCGCAGGCCCTTCCGGACGCGAGCGACGAGTTCGTCCATGTCGTCGACGACGCCGGAGCCGCTGCCGCCGAGCGTGTACGTCGTGCGCGCGATGACCGGCAGCCCGCCGACCTCGTCGGCGGCGGCCTCGACACGCTCGCGCAGCGCGTCCTCGTCGAAGTCCTCGACGGACTCGCCCTCGTCGAGCGTGATGGTCGTCGACGCCGGGACGGGCTCGCCGAGGTCCTCCATGCGCTGGCGGAACAGGTCGCGGTCCTCGGTCGCATAAATCGTGTCCAGCGGCGTCCCCATGATGTCGACGTCGTACTCGTCGAGGACGCCCTCCTCTGCGAGCTCCGCGGTGACGTTCAGCCCGGTCTGGCCGCCGAGCCCGGCGATGACGCCGTCGGGGTTCTCCTGGGCGATGACCTCCGCGATGGCGTCGGTCGTGATGGGCTCGATGTACACCGCGTCGGCCATCTCGGGGTCCGTCATGATGGTCGCGGGGTTGGAGTTGACGAGCACGACTCGCACGCCCTCCTCCTGCAGTGCCCGGCACGCCTGCGCGCCAGAGTAGTCGAACTCAGCCGCTTGTCCGATTTGGATGGGGCCGCTCCCGATGAGCAGTACCGTGCGGTCGTCGTGCTCGCTCATTTCTACTCGTTCGGAGTTCGCCCATCGTAATAAGCCCCGCGGAATGGACAGAAGTTCGAAGTCGAATTGCGAAAATCGAAGCGGTTGCGAGCGATACGATGCTCTCGGTGGCGTCGTTTCGGTCAGGTGCGAGAATCTCCCGCAGCGACCCGCTACGCGGGCGTGTCGTACTCGTCCTCGAAGTCCCGTTGTGCGCGGTACGCGTCCACGAACTCGCTGACGTCGAACTCCTGCATCTGCTGCTCGAACTCGCTCTCGGTGCCGCTGTCGTCGGCGTGACTCACCGCGTGGTCCATCAGTTCGACGACCAGTTCGACGACGACCTCGTGGAGTTCGCGCGCTTCAAGGTCCGTCACCCACAGCAGCGCGTAGCCGACGCTGCCGTTCTCGCTCTCGTCCACGGCGACGATGTCCTCGGGGAGCTGCTCCATCACCGCGCCCATCAGGTGCGGCGTTCCGAACTCCTCGAACTCGTCGTCGGGCGCGGGCGTCACCGCCTCCTTCAGCACCGCGACGATGTCCTCCGGCACGAACCGCGACGGCGGATGCATGTCCATCACGACCGCGTGCGTCTCCCCGCACGAACAGTCGTACTCCCGCATCCCCAAGTCGAAGTCCTTCACGTGAGCCTGCTCCCCGCACGGGAGGTCCACCCACGCGTCGTCGTCCTCGGCCCCCGGTACGCGCGGCTCGGTCATTACCACGCGGTTGGCCCGCCGACCGGTTAAGCCCCGCGAACACCGTCTGACCGTTTGGACTCTCTCAGCACTGAATCGGTCGCCGTCGAGACCGTCCAGAAAGCCCCGGCGCGCTCGCCTCCCGCGGCTCGCTGCGCTCCTCGCTTCGCTGCGGTGCTTACTTCGCCGGGGTTCGGCGACCGCGCCGCCCCTTTCAGTCCACCCACTGCCGGCTGGTCGGGTCGCTGTTGGCTGTTCTCGGGCCGAATCTTCTTGGCGGGTGTGTGCGTCTGTCCGCTATGGCCGCCATCGAACTCCGCGACCTCACCAAGCGCTACGGGGACCTCGTCGCCGTCGACGACGTCTCCTTCGAGGTCGAAGCCGGCGAAGTGTTCGGCTTCCTCGGGCCGAACGGCGCCGGCAAGACGACGACCCTCCGCACGCTTCTCGGGATGCAAGCACCCACTTCGGGGACCGTCTCGATTCTCGGGCACGACACCACCGTCGAGAGCCAGCGCCTCGACGCGCTCGCGGACACGGGCTTCCTCCCGAGCAACCCGCAGTTCGACGAGCAAGCCACCGGCTTCGAGGTGCTCAACCTCCACGAGTCGCTGAAAGGTGGCTCTCGGCGCGCCGACCTCCTCGGCCGGTTCGAACCGCCGCTGGACCGTCCCGTGCGCGAGTACTCCACGGGGAACGTCCAGAAACTCGGCATCGTGCAGGCGTTCATGCACGACCCCGACGTCGTCGTCCTCGACGAACCCACGTCCGGGCTGGACCCGCTGCTCCAGGACCGCTTCAACGAGTTCGTGCGCGACGAGCGCGAGCGTGGCGTCACCGTCCTGTTCTCCAGTCACGTCCTCAGCGAGGTGCGACGCATCTGCGACCGCGTGGCCGTGCTCCGGGACGGGGAACTCGTCGCCGTCGAGGACGTCGAGACCCTGCTCGACCGCAGCGGGAAGGTCGTCCGCGCTCGCGTCGCCGACGACGTCCCCGAGAGCGCCTTCGACATCCCCGGCGTCTCGGACCTCGCGCGCCGGCCCATCGACGGCGCGACACGCGTCTCGTTCACATTCACGGGCGACGTGGACGCGCTCGTGGACGAACTCGACCGCTACCCGTTGCAGGAACTCGACGTCGAGGAAGCGCCACTCGAGGACGTCTTCCTCGACTTCTACGGGGGTGACGACGATGTTTGAGATTGCTGCGTACGGTGCTCGCAAGCGCGTGAAGGGTGCGCTCGCGCTCTCGGTCGGCCTCTCGGCGTTCAGCGCGATGTACGCCGCGTTCTTCCCGTCGCTGACCGGGAACCTCGACCTCGAGGAGTACATCAAGGCGCTCCCGCCCGTGTTCGTGGAGGCGTTCGGCCTGCGCGCGTTCAACACCATCGAGGGGTTCCTCGCGACCGAACTCTACCAGTTCGCGTGGGTCATCCTCCTCGGCCTCTACCTCGCGTACAGCGCCGCCTCCCTGATTTCGGGTGACGTCGAGAGCGGTCGCATGGACGTCCTGCTCTCGCTGCCTGTCTCCCGCGCCCGCCTCGTCGGCGAGCGGTTCCTCTCGCTCGTTCCCGGCGTTCTCCTCATCAACGTCGTCGTCGCCGCGGTGACGTGGGTGGCGACGCGCGCCATCGGCTACCCAATCGGGACTGTCGACCTCGTCGCCGTCCACCTACTCTCGCTCCCGTACCTGTTCGCGTGCGCGGCAATCGGCCTGGCGTTCGGCGTCCTCGCGGACCGCGAGAGTATCGCCCAGCGCGCGGCGATGGCGACCGTCTTCGGGCTGTTCCTGCTCGAATCGCTGCTCGCGAGCACGGACTACGCGTGGGCCGGCGCCGTCGCGCCGATGCGGTACTTCGACCCGACCGCGATTCTCGTCGACGGCACCTACGACGTCGCCGGCGCCGTCATCCTCGTGGCCGCGACGCTGTTACTGGTCGCTGGCAGTCAACTGTACTTCCGGCAGAAGGACGTGAACTAACGACAGCAGACCCAACCGGTGGCCAGTATCCGCGAGTGAGCGGTCCGAAGGACCCGAACGAAGCGGTTCACTCGCGGCGAAGCCGCGAGGCCGACGAACCCCCGAAGGGGGTGAGGAGTGCTTTTTCCGCAAGTTTTTGCAAGCGAGGGCGCCGCAGGCGCCCTCCCACAGCAAAAAGTGCGTTTCAGGGCCAGTCGTCGCGGACTTCGGCTTCGTCTTCGGGTTCGTCGTCGGTCTCGCTGGCGAGGTCCCAGTCGGCTTTCGCGGCGGCGTCCTCCAGCGGGAGGTACTCCCAGCCGACTTCCTCGGCGAGTGCGCGGTCGTCGTCGTCGATGCCGACGAAGACGTGGCGTTCGGTGTCGAACTGGCGTTTGACGGATTCGAGGCTCTCCTTGCGGCCCTTCGGGCCGGAGAAGAAGTCCTGGCGGATGCGGCGTTTGCGCGTGAAGTTGGTGACGACGTACGTGGGTTCGTCGGAGACGACGCCGACGTACTCGGTCCACTGGCGCGCGCCCGCGAACGCGGTCCCGGGTTTCGCGAGTTCCTGGAGCGCGGACAGCTCGAACGCGAGGGTCATGTCCGTGCTCCCGCCGGATTGACTCATGGCGGAACATCGGGCGCGAACGGGAAAAACGGCTTCGGTCGCGGGCCGCGCTACTGGGCGATGTCGAGGCGATAGTAGCCGGTGAAGCGGACGACTTCGCCGTCGGCGAGGTCGTCGGCGACCTCCTCGGGGATTGTCACGCCGTCGCCGTCGACGGCGTCCGGGAGGGCGGCCTGTGCTCGGTCGTGGAGTTCGTCGTAGTCGCGGACGGTCTCCTCGACGGTCGTCGGCGCGGTCTCGGTTGCTTCCAGAATCGGGTTCATGTGCTCACCGGCAGTATCGTGTGCCGTGCCAACGTATGCCACGAAAGAACATAAGGATACCGGCAGGTCGGCTGGTGAACGAGGAACGCGGACCGAATACGTAGAAACGAGCGACGAACGACCGAGCGCGAGGCGGGTCCTACTGTTCCTGCGGAATCGCGAGCTCGTCGATTTCGAAGTTCTCCTGGAGGAGGACGTCCTGCTGGTCGGCGACGACGGCCTCGTCCTTGATGAGCTTCTTGTACTTCGACTGCGGCGCGAGGTTCCCGATGAGCACGCCACCGATGAGTTTGCCGTCCTTGAACGTCAGACGGCGCCACTCCGTGTCGCTGTACTTGCGCTCGCAGGACTCGTCGCCCATCGTCGGGAAGCCGAAGGAGAGGAACGGGAAGTCGAAGTGCGTAATCGAGTACGAGGACACCCAGCGGAACGGCTCGATGTCGACGTCGTATCCTTCGTCCGCGAGCATCGTCTTCCCGGCGAGGGCGCCCTGCTGTTTCGCGGAGCCCCACGAGCCGTTCTGCGCGCGCTCGTCCATGATGGTGTCCCAGTACTGGGTGATGTCGCCAGCGGCGTAGACGTCCTCGACGTCGGTGCGCATGTACTCGTCGACGTGGACGCCGTTGTCGATGGTGGCTTCGGTGTCCTGTAGGATTTCGACGTTGAAGTCAAGGCCGATGGCGACGCCGACGAAGTCCGAGTCGTGGCGGTCACCGTTCCCGTCGACGGTCGCGACGACTTCGCCGTCGTCGTTCGTCTCGAAGTGGTCCGCGCCGGACTCGAAGACGGGCTCGACGCCCTTCTCGCGGAGCCCCTCGTGGATGATTTCGGCGCCTTCCGCGCTGAGCGCGTACCGCCACCAGCGGTCGCCGCGCATCAGGTACTTCGCGTCGACGTCCTGGCCGCCGCAGATGGCCGCGAGGTCGATGCCGAGCAGGCCCGCGCCGACGACGACGCCCGTGTCGGCGTCTTCGGCGTGCTCTCGAATCTTCCGTGCGTCCTGGAACGTCCAGAAGTGGTGGACGCCGTCGGCGTCGGAGTTCTCGACGGGGAGCTGGTTGGGCGTGCCGCCCGCCGCGACCAGCAGCTTGTCGTAGCTAATTTCGTCGCCTTCGTGGGTTTCGACGGTGTGGGCGTCCGGGTCGACACCCGTGACGAGCGTGTTCAACTGGAGGTCGATGTCGCGCTCGTCGTACCAGTCCGGTTCGTGGATGCTGATGGGGGCTTCCGGGAGCTTCCCCTTCGCGAATTCCTTGATGAGAATCCGGTTGTAGAGGGCCTCGCCCTCGTCTGTGACGACGGTGACGTCGGCGTCGGGAGCCTCCTCGCGGATAGCTTCGGCGGCGGAGCTGCCCGCGATGCCGTCGCCGATTATCACGTAGGACTCGCTCATGTTCGGACTGTGGCATTCCGGGTTAAAGTGGATTGCTATCTCTCCGGCGGGACGAGAATATTGCGCGAACGCGGCGCACGCACGTGATTTCCGAATCGGCAGCGAGCGCGAACGGTGCCGCGTCGGGACGTTCTTTAGGCCCGCGTCCGTAGCCGTGGACGTGAAACTCCACCAGAACGCCAAGCACTTCGCGTCCCGGAAGGCGCTGGAACTGCCCGGCGTGCGCTCGGTCGCCAAGAAGGGGTTGGTCGACCTCCACGTCCGCATCTTCTCGGGGAAGGCCGACGAGGCCCGCCGCGAGGAGCGCCGCGACCACCTCGAGGACTTCTTCGACGCGACGATGGACATGTACCTCGCCGCCCTCCAGGAGGGCTACTCGGAGGCCGAGGCTCGCGAGACTACGCACATCGTCGCCAACTTCGACTTCTACAACCACGGCTGGGCGGAGATGATGGAGTTCCCGCCGAGCGAACTGACCGACCACTACGAGCGCTACGAGAAGTTTTTCGACGCCCACGGAATCAGCGTCGACGACCCGCTCGGCGAGTTCCGGCCCGCCGACGGCGTCGCGGACGCCCCCGCAACACCCGACCGTCTCGACGAGGCCGACTTCGACCACACCGAGGGCGGCTACGCCGACGACGTCTACGTCGAGACCGAGGACGGCGAGGTGCAGCGCGGCGACGTCGAGGAACCCGACGACGTCGACCCGTCGAAGAGCCCCGGGACGTAACTACGCCTCCTTCTCGCCGGCGATGCGGTCGGCACATTCGTACCCGGCGACGATGCCGCCGTTGAGCGAGCGCTCTGGGTACTGGGCGCGAGAAGCCATCCCCGCGTAGTAGACGCCGTCGGCGACCTCGGTGTCGAGGTGGTAGGGAATCACCATGTCGAGGTAGCCGCGCTCGTAGACGGGCGCCGTCCGGGGGTTGCGCGCGGTGGAAATCCAGTTGACGTGCGAGCGGTCGAATTCGGGGAACAGCGATTCGATGCCGTCGAGCCAGTGCTCGGCGACCTCGTCGTCGCTCATCTGCCAGACGGGGTCGTCGGGACTCTGGATGTACTTCGGGACGTACAGCAGGTGTTCGTCGCCGTAGCGCTCCGGCGGTACGAAATTCGTGTGCTCGATGAGCGCGCCGAACGGCGCGTCGTCGGCGATATTCAGCCAGTACGTGTCCGTGAGCTGGCGGTCCATGCTGATTATGGAGCAGACCGTCCCCTGAAACGTGATGTCGCACTCGTAGCCGGTGAGCGCTTCGAGGACGTTCGGCATCGCGGCGACGACGACGGCGTCCGCGTCGACGGTTTCGACGTTCGTGAAGCCGTCCTCGGCGGGGTCGCTGTGCTCGACGGTCACGGTCTGGAGTTCGCCGTCGGCGGTGCCGACGTTCGTGACGCGCGCGTTCGTGTCGATATTGTCGCGGCCGACATCCTCGACGAGCGCGTCGTTCAGCCGACCGAAGCCGCCGTCGAGGTAGCCCAGCGGCTCGCCGCGCAGGAGATCGCGCTCGCCGCGGAATTTGATGCGACCGAGCAGCCACGCCGCGGAGACGTCCTCCATGCGCTCGCCGAACTTCGCTTCGAGGAGGGGTTCGAAGAACGTCTCGTAGACGTTGCGGGTGGTGTGCTCGATGCAGAACTCCTTGACCGGCACGTCCTCGAAGTCCTCGAGGTCGTCGTACGTGTCGAAGGAGGGGATGCCGCCGCGCACGTCGATGTCGAGCGTGAGCATCCCGAGACGGAATTTGTCGTAGAGACTCCAGTGCGGGAACGCGAGAATCTCCCAGGGTTTGTCCATCGGGTGGACGGTGCCGTCGACGTAGTAGGCGTTCTTCCCGATGGGCCACTGGAGGTCGTCGCCGAGGCCGAGGTCGTCCAGTAGGTCGACGATGGTCTCCTCGCTGGCGGAGAGGTGGTGGTAGAACGTCTCGATGGGGTCGCCGGCCGTCTCGGTGGTCGCCGCGAGGCCGCCGACCTGTCCGGACGCCTCGAAGACGCGCACGTCGTGGCCGTGGCCCTGGAGTCGGCGCGCGGCCGCCAGTCCCGCGATGCCGCCCCCGACGATGGCAATCATAGTCGCAGGTCGGGCGCGACTCCGGGTTAACGTTGCGGTCGCCCGTGCGTTGCGGAGTCCGCTACGCTTTTGCGCGGGCCCCGGTAACGGACGGGCATGGTTACCGTCCGCGCGCCGGCGACGAGTGCGAACCTCGGCAGCGGCTTCGACGTCTTCGGGGTGGCGCTCGACCGACCCGCGGACGTCGTCCACGTCGAGCGCGCATCGGAGACGACAATCGAGATGACTGGGATGGGCGCGGACTTCATCCCCGAGGAGCCGATGGACAACACGGCCGGCGTAGTGGCCGAGGAACTGGGTGCGCCCGCTCACATCACCATCGACAAGGGCGTCCGACCGTCGTCGGGACTCGGGTCGTCGGCCGCCAGCGCTGCGGGCGCGGCCGTCGCGCTCGCCGAACTGTACGACCGCGACCTCAGCCAGCGCGAACTCGTCCGAGTCGCCGCGGAGGGGGAGGCCGCGGTCTCCGGGGACGCGCACGCGGACAACGTCGCGCCCGCCATCCTCGGCGGGTTCACGGTCGTCCGCGACGACGGCATCGAACGCGTCGCCGCGGACCTCGCGCTGGTCGTCTGCCTCCCAGACATCGTCGTCTCGACGCGCGACGCCCGCGGCGTCGTTCCCGAAACCGCGTCCATCGAGAACCTCGTCGACACCGTCGGATCGGCGGCGACGCTCTCCATCGGAATGTGCCGCAACGACCCCGAGCGCGTCGGCCGCGGCCTCGAAGAACACCTCGTCACGCCCGCCCGCGCGAAACTCATCGACGGCTACGACACCGCCTGCGAGGCCGCCCGCGAGGCCGGCGCGACGGGCGTCACGGTCAGCGGCGCGGGGCCCGCGATTCTCGCCGTCTGCCACGACGACAACCAGCGCGGCGTCGCCAGCGCGCTCGTCGACGGCTTCGAGCGCGACGGCGTCGACGCGACCGCGTACCGCTCGCGAGTCGGTGACGGCGCGACCATCCTCTGAATCGCTGACGAACCCACTGCCGTTCACTTCCACTCACATTCTTCCATTAGCGTAACTGATAGTCATCACTCCGTTCTGGCAACACTTTTGAGGATGGCGTCCAGCGATGTATCTATGCCAATACAACGGCGGAAGTTCCTCGCGACAGTGGGTACAGCGGCGACAGTCGGCCTCGCGGGCTGTTCGAGCGTGCTCGGCAGCGACGAGAGCGGCGCGGAAGTCACCGGCGAGACGCTCACGCTCACCACGACCACGAGCACGTACGACACCGGCTTGCTCGACGCGCTGAACGCGCCCTTCGAGGACATGTACGGCGTCACCGTCGACTCCGTCGCACAGGGGACGGGGGCGGCGCTGGAGACCGCGCGCAACGGCAACTCCGACGTCATCATGGTCCACGCGCGCTCGCTCGAAGACGAGTTCATGCGGAACGGCCACGGCGTCAACCGCCGCGACCTGATGTTCAACGACTTCGTCATCGTCGGCCCAGCCGACGACCCCGCCGGCATCGAGGGGATGAGTTCCGCGGCCGACGCGTTCGCCACCATCGCCGAATCCGAATCCCAGTTCGTCTCCCGCGGGGACAACTCCGGGACGCACACGAAGGAACTCGCCATCTGGTCGGAGGCCGGCGTCGAACCCGGCGGCAGCTGGTATCAGGAGACCGGTCAAGGGATGGGCGCGGTGCTCAACATCGCCAACGAGCAGGGCGGCTACACGCTCGCCGACCGCGGCACCTACCTCTCCCAGCAGTCCGAAATCGACCTCACGATTCTCGTCCAAGGCCCCATCGAGGGCGGCCCGGAACTGCTCGCGAACCCCTACGGCGTGCTCGCCGCCAACCCCGCGCGCCACGAGGACGCCAACTACGACCTCGCGATGGCGTACATCGGCTACATCACGAGCCCGCAGGGCCAGCAAGTCATCTCGGACTACACCGCGAACGGTGAACAACTGTTCTTCCCGCGCGCGCTCTCCGAGGACCCGAACTTCCAGCAGTACGTCCCCGAAGGCTGGAGCGCTGACGAGTCGAACGAGTGAAGATGGTCGCGGTGCTGGCTGCACTCGTGTCGCTGGCTGACGTCCTCTCCGTGCTCGCACACGTGGCCGCCGGGCCGCTGTTCGTGGAGTTCCCGTTCGAATCTCAGTACATCACGAGCATCATCTTCGTCTCGCTGTACGTCAGCCTCTCCGCCGTCGCGCTCAGCACGCTGTTCAGCGTCCCCGTCGCGCTCGTCGTCGGCTTCACCGACTTCCCCGGCAAGCGCCTGGTCAAGGCAGCCATCAACACCGGCATGGGGTTCCCGAGCGTCGTCGTCGGGCTGGTCGTGCTGTTCGCGGTCTCGAATCAGGGGCCGCTCGGCGAACTCAATCTCGTGTTCACGAAGGAAGCGATGATTATGTCCCAGTTCGTGCTCGCGACCCCGCCCATCACCGGTATCGCGCTGGCGTCCGTCACGGGCGTCCAGGCGGACGTCCGGGACGCCGCGTTCGCGCTCGGCGGCACGCGCCTCGACGTGGCGCTGACCGTCGTCAAGGAAGCCCGCTACGGCATCGCCACCGCCGTTCTCGCGGGGTTCGGGCGCGCCATCAGCGAGGTCGGGTCCGTGCTCATCGTCGGCGGGAACATCGCCGGCTCGGACGGCGTCTCGAAGACGCGCACGCTCACGACCGCCGTCCAACTGGAAGCCCGGCAGGGCCGCTACGAGACCGCGCTCGTACTCGGCGCGGTGTTGCTCGTGCTCGTGCTCGCCGTGAACGCCGTCGTCGTCCGTCTCGGGGACGGAGGGCAGATGCGATGACGCTGCGCGCCGACGGCGTCACGCGCGCCTACGGGGACGAGGTGGTCTTCCGGGACGTCGACTTGCGCGTCCCGCAGGGCGAAGTCGTCGCCATCATCGGGCCGTCCGGCGTGGGGAAGTCGACGCTGCTGCGCCTGCTCGGGCTGTTCACGCCGCCCGACGAGGGCAGCGTCGCCGTCGACGGCACCGACGCGTGGTCGCTGCCCACCGACGACCGCCTCGCGCTCCGGCGGCGCGTCGGCGTCGTCTTCCAGGAAGCGAGTCTCTTCGACGCGTCGGTCGCGCGCAACGTCGAGTACGGCCTGCGCGTCCGGCGGTCGTGGCGCGAACGCGTCCGCGACGAACTCCGCGCGCTCGTCGGTACCACCGAACTGCCGGACACGGCCCGCGACGCGCTCGACGTCGTCGGGCTCGCCGACTACGTCGACAAGCCCGCGGACTCGCTTTCGGGCGGGGAAGCCCAGCGCGTCGCGTTCGCGCGCGCACTGGCGTACGACCCCGACTTCCTGCTGCTCGACGAGCCGACCTCGGACCTCGACCCGCGGAACACCGCCGTCATCGAGGACGCCATGACCGCGGCCGCCGAGCGCGACATCGGCGTCGTCGTGGCGACCCACGACATGAATCAGGCCCAGCGCGTCGCCGACCGCGTCGCCGTCCTCCTCGACGACAGCGTCATCGAGTCGGGGCCCGCGGACCGCGTCTTCGAGAACCCGCGCGACGAGCGCGCGCGGAAGTTCATCGACGGCGAACTCGTCTACTGAAAAGAGGGAGCCGCTACAGCCGGTCGCGAATCGCGTCGCCGACCTGTTCTGTCGTGGCGTCGCCGCCGAGGTCTGGTGTCCGCGGACCGTCCGCGAGCACGCCTTCGACGGCGTCGCGGACGCGCTGGCCGTCCTCCTCGTAGCCGAGGAACTCCAGCAGCATCGCCGCCGACAGCACGGTCGCGCCGGGGTTGGCGACGCCCTCGCCGGCGATGTCCGGTGCGGTGCCGTGGACGGGCTCGAACAGCCCGCGCTCCTCGCCGACGTTCGCCGAGGGCAGCAGGCCGAGGCCGCCGACGAGGCCGGCTGCGAGGTCCGAGAGCACGTCGCCCGCGAGGTTCGGACAGACGACCACGTCGTAGTCGTCGGGGTACAGCGGCAGCCGCGTCGCGAACGCGTCCATCAGCTCCTCGTCGGTCGCGACGCCCTGCTCATCGGCCACGGAGAGCACGCCGTCGCGGAAGCGGCTGTCCGTCTTCCGCATCACGTTCGCCTTGTGGACAACCGTGAAGCCGTCGGTGCCCTCGGGGCCGCGGCCCGCCTCGACGAAGTCGCAGGCGAACTCCGCGAGCCGCCGGGACGCCGACGACGTGACGACGCGCGTGAGCGTCGAGAGGTCGTCACTGAGGTCGTCCTCGTGGCCCGCGTAGACGCCCTCCGTGTTCTCCCGGAGGAACACCACGTCGGTCTCCGGGCGGAGCGCGTCGACTCCCGGGTACGCGCGGGCGGGGCGGATGTTGACGAACGACTCGACTGCCGAGCGCAGCGGCAGGATGACGTCCGCGGCGGTTTCGCCGGCCGCGCCGAACAGCGTCGCGTCCGCGGCTTCGACGGCCGCTCGCGTCTCCGCTGGGAGGGCGGTGCCGGTCTCTTCCTTCACCGCGTCGCCGGCGTCGGCGTGCACGAAGTCGAAGTCCCCGACTGCGTCGAGGACGTCCACGGCGACGGGGACGACTTCCTGCCCGATGCCGTCGCCGGGGATGACCGCAATCTCCTCAGACATCCGTGTAGGGGAGACTCTCGGCGGTTTCGCGCACGGTGTCGGCGTTCGCGCCCATCAGCGCGGTCGTGTCCCAGACGCCGTCAACAAGCGCGCGCCGCTGCGCGTCGTCGACCTCGGCGTCGATGGTCGTGTCGCCGTACCGGACTTCCTCGTTCACGACGTCGACCTCGACTTCCTCGTCGGGGTGCTCGTCGATGAAGTCCTGGAGGGCTTCGACGTCCTCCTGGGAGGCGGTGACAGTGGGGATGCCGAGCGCGAGGCAGTTCCCCGCGAAAATCTCGGCGAACGACTCGCCGACGATGGCGTCGATGCCCCACCGCATCAGCGCCTGCGGCGCGTGCTCGCGGGAGGAGCCACAGCCGAAGTTCGAATTCACCGTCAGGACGGACGCGCCCTGGAAGTGGTCCTCGTTGAACGGGTGCTCTTTGGGATTGTCGTCGTCGTCGAAGCGCACGTCGAAGAACGCGAACTCGCCGAGACCGTCGAACGTGACGACCTTCATGAACCGCGCGGGGATGATCTGGTCCGTGTCGATGTCGTTCCCGCGCACGGGGACGCCCGTGCCCGAAACCTGCTTCACGGTCTCCGCAGGTCCTTCGTCGCTCATGCGCGCACCTCCTCGAAACGCTCCAATTCACGCACGTCCGTGACCTCGCCGGTCACGGCGGCTGCGGCGACCATCGGCGGGCTCATCAGGACGGTGCGGCCGTCCTTCGAGCCCTGTCGGCCGACGAAGTTCCGGTTCGACGAGGACGCACACCGCTCGTCGCCGACCAGCTGGTCCTCGTTCATGCCCAGACACATCGAACAGCCGGCGCCGCGCCAATCGAAGCCGGCTTCCTCGAACACTTCGTCGAGGCCCTCGGCTTCGGCGGCGGCTTTGACGCGCTGGCTGCCCGGTACGACCATCGCGCGCACGGAGTCGTGGACCTCGTGGCCCTTCACGACCTCCGCAGCCTCGCGTAGGTCCGGCAGGCGCGCGTTCGTACAGCTCCCCAGGAACGCCACGTCGATGGGGTAGCCCGCCATCGTGTCGCCGGGCTCGACGTCCATGTGTTCCTGCGCGGCGCGTGCGCTGTCCTCCTTGTCCGCGGGCAGGTCCTCGGGCGCGGGAATCTCCTCGGAGATGCCGATGCCCTGCCCGGGCGTCGTCCCCCACGTGACCGTGGGTTCCAGGTCGTCGCCGTCGATTTCCACGACGTCGTCGTACTCGGCGTCCGCGTCGGAGGCGATGGACTCCCAGTAGCGTTTGAGTTCCTCGAACTCCTCGCCGTCGGGGACGCGGTCGCGGCCTTCCAGATACTCGTAGGTGGTCTCGTCGGGGTTGACGTAGCCCGCGCGAGCACCGCCCTCGATGGACATGTTACAGATGCTCATGCGGCCGGCCATGTCCATGTCGCGGATGGCTTCGCCGCCGTACTCGTAGACGTAGCCGACACCGCCGTCGGTGCCCAGCTTCCGGATGACCTGGAGGATGACGTCTTTCGGCGTCACGCCGTCGTCGAGTTCGCCGGTGACCTCGATGCGGCGGACCTTCTGTTTCTCCATGGCGACGCAGCCGGTCGCCAGCACGTCCCGAATCTGGGAGGTGCCGATGCCGAAGGCGAGCGCGCCGAACGCGCCGTGCGTCGCCGTGTGGGAGTCCCCACAGACGATGGTCATCCCGGGCTGTGTGAGTCCCTGCTCCGGGCCGACCACGTGCACGATGCCCTGTCGGCCGGTCGTCGGGTCGGCGAAGTCGATGTTCGCCGCGCGCACGTTCTCCTCCAATTCACTCATCATCTCCTCGGCCGCGTCGTCGCTGTACGGCCGCGACTGGTCCGCGGTCGGGACGATGTGGTCGACGGTGGCGTACGTGCGCTCGGGGTACGCGACGTCGAGGTCGCGCTCCTTGAGCATCCCGAACGCCTGCGGGCTCGTCACCTCGTGGATGAGGTGGAGGCCGACGAACAGCTGGGACTGTCCGGTCGGCAGTTCGGTCACTTCGTGTCGGTCCCAGACCTTGTCGTAGAGCGTGTTCTCACTCATCGCGTCCGTCCTCGTCCGCTACGGGTTCGCCGCCGCGCTCCCAGACGGGGTTGGCACCCTCGTCCTCGGCCGGCGGCGTCTGGTCGACGTCTTTCATCGTCTGCTCTTCGGTCGCCTCACGTTTACCTCCGTCTGCGGCGACCACGGGACCCCGTCGGAACACCGAGCCGACGCCCTCGGGTGCCTCGGGGTTGCGCTGGCTGACGTCCGCGAGCGTCTGCTCAGTCATCCGCGGACACCTCGGCCTGCTCGACGTCCGCGTCGTCGTCGGCCCACGCGAACAGGTCGCGGAGGCGCTCGCCGACTTCCTCGATTTCGTGGTTCTGCTCGGCCTGCCGGCGCTGGCGGTACGACGGCCGGCCCGCCTGGTTCTCCGCGATCCACTCGCGGGCGAACTCGCCGTTCTGGACTTCTTCGAGGGCTTCCTCCATGTTCTCGCGGACGTGCTCGTCGACGATTTCGTCGCCGCGCGTGAGGCCGCCGAACTCCGCGGTGTCGGAAACCGAATCCCACATCTCGGAGTTGCCGCCCTCGTACATCAGGTCGACGATGAGTTTGAGCTCGTTCAGGCACTCGAAGTACGCCATCTCGGGGCTGTAGCCGGCGTCCACGAGCGTCTCGTAGCCGGTCTTGACGAGGCTCGTGACGCCGCCACAGAGGACGGCCTGCTCGCCGAACAGGTCGGTCTCGGTCTCCTCGCGGAACGTCGTCTCGACGACGCCCGCGCGAGCGCAGCCGATGCCGTCGGCGTACGCCAGCGCCTCCTGCTGGGCGTCGCCCGTGGCGTTCTGGTAGACGGCGAGCAGCGCCGGGGTGCCCTGGCCGGCCTCGTAGTTCCGGCGCACGAGGTGACCCGGGGACTTCGGCGCAATCATCGTCACGTCCACGTCCTCCGGCGGCTCGACCTGGCCGTAGTGGATGTTGAACCCGTGCGCGAACTGGAGCGTGTCGCCGGCGTCCAGTTCCGGTTCGATGGTCTCGAACAGCGACGGCTGCACGGTGTCCGGGACAAGCACGGAGACGATGTCCGCCTCGCGTGCGGCCTGCTTCGGGGTCTCGACGCGCAGGCCGTCGGCTTTCGCCGCGGACCGCGAGGACGAGTCCTTGCGGAGGCCGACGATGACGTCGACCCCACTGTCGTCGAGGTTCTGGGCGTGCGCGTGGCCCTGGCTGCCGTATCCGAGTACGGCGACGGTCTTGTCGTCGACGTAGCGGCGGTCGACGTCCGATTCGTGGTACACTGGCTGCGTGAAGTCTGCGTCTTCTGCTGTCATTTGAGGTGATCTGGAACGACTGCTGTCTTGGTCTCGCCACGCGCCAGCGCCGTCTGCCCGGTCCGGGCAATCTCCCGGATACCGAACTGCCGGTAGGCGTCGATGGCGTCGTTTATCTTCTGTTCGTCGCCGGTCAACTCGACGGTAATCGTCCGCGGACCGGCGTCGAGGGTCTTCCCGTTGTACATCTCCGTGATGGCGTGGACCTCGTGGGGGCGGTCGGCGTCGACTTTCACCACCACGAGCTCGCGGGTCACCGCGTCGGTCTCGAGTTCGCGGACGTGGATGACCGGGACGACCTTCTCTAACTGTTTCTCGACCTGGTCGATGCCGGGGTCGGGCTCCTCGACGACGACCGTGATACGCGCCCAGTCGTCGTTCTGGGTGTCCGCGACGGTCAGCGACTCGATGTTGAACTGCCGCCGGCTGAACAGCCCGGAGACGCGCGCGAGCACGCCCGGCTCGTGTTCGACGAGCGCGGAGATGACGGTGCGCCGCGGCGGGTGCTCGGCCTCCGCTTCGGGGTCAATGCGGATGCCCTGCGAGCTCCGCCGTCCCTTCGGTCGACGGCGCTCCTCCGGGGCCGGCCCCGGCAGTCCCTCTCGTTCGGTGTTTTGTTCACTCATAGGTGCTCCTCCGAGAGCGCGAACTGGCCGTTGTCGCCGCCCGAGGGAACCATCGGGTAGACGTCCTCGGTCGGGTCGATGTAGACGTCGACCACGGCGGGACCGTCGGTGGCGAGCGCTTCCTCGATGACGTCGGGGGCGTCGTCGTAGCCCTCGATGCGGAAGCCGTCCGCACCGAACGCCTCCGCGAGCGTGTCGAACTTCGGCACCCACGGGTACTCCGAGGCCATGCGGCGGCCCTCGAAGAACGCGTCCTGCCACTGGCGGACCATCCCGATGGCCTCGTTGTTCAGGATGAAGACGGTGATGTCCATCTGCTCGCGCACCGCGACGACCAGTTCCTGACACGTCATCAGGAACGAGCCGTCGCCGTCGAAGCAGACGACGGACTGGTCGTCGTCGGCGGCGACGCGCGCGCCGATGGCCGACGGCAGCCCGTACCCCATCGCGCCGAGGCCGTGGGAGGACACCCACGTCCGCGGCTCCGTGTACGTCCAGAACTGGCAGGCCCACATCTGGTGTTGGCCGACGCCGGTCGTGACGACGGTGTCGCCGGCGGTCGCCTCGTCGACGGCCTCGACGACGTACTGGGGTTTCAGCGGCTCGTCCTCGGGTGCCGCGTAGTCGAGTCGGTACTCCTGTTGCCACTCGCGGCACTGCTCGGCCCACTCGCTGGTCTCGGGCGAACCTGGCATCGCCTCGTCCAACTGGTCGAGGACGGTGCCGGCGTCGCCGATTAGCGGGTGGTCGGCTTCGATGTTCTTCGAAATCTCTGCGGGGTCGATGTCGACGTGGACGACTTCGGCGTCCGGCGCGAACGAGTCGACGCCGCCCGTGAGGCGGTCGTCGAAGCGCGTCCCGATTGCCAGCAGGCAGTCGGTCAGCGTGATTGCCATGTTCGCGTAGCCGGTGCCGTGCATCCCCGCCATCTCCATGGCGAGGTCGTGGTCCTCGGGGAACGCGCCGATGCCCGGCATCGTCGTCACGACCGGAATCTCGTGCTCGGTCGCGAACGCGTACAGCTCCTCGGTGGCGTCACCTTTGACGACGCCGCCGCCCGCCAGAATCACGGGCTCGTCGGCGTCCACGATGGTCTGCGCGGCGGCCGCGACGTTCTCGTCGTCGGCGTGCGTCTGCACGTCGACGGTGCCCGGAACGGAGGGCTCGACGGGGTCGACGTTGGTCTCGCCGGTCGTGACGTCCTTCGGCAGGTCGACGACCGTCGGCCCCTGTCGGCCGTGGTTCGCGAGCGCGAACGCCGTGCTCACGTCCTCGCCGACGCTGTCGGGGCTGGACGCGAAGTAGTTCGACTTCGTGATGGGCGTCGTGACACCGACCGTGTCCGTCTCCTGGAACGCGTCGTTCCCGACGAGCTCCGTGGGGACCTGGCCGGTGAGCGCGACGACGGGTTCGGAGTCCATGTCCGCGTCAGCGAGCCCGGTCACGAGGTTCGTCGCGCCCGGCCCGGACGTCGCCATACAGATGCCGGGGTCACCGGTGACGGCGCCGTAGGCGTCGGCCGCGTGCGCGGCGCCCTGCTCGTGCGCCATCGTGACGTGGTCAAGGTCGGAGTCGTAGAGCGCGTCGTAGACGGGCATGATGGCACCGCCCTGCACGCCGAACACCGTCTCGACGCCCGCCGTCTCCAGCGACGCGATGACGGACTCCGCGCCCGTCTGCGCCGTGGATTCGGTCGGCTCTCCGTCCTCGGCCGGCTCGTCGGCGGTCGCGTCGTCGGCGTCGTCGGGTTCGGTCACTGCGCCGTGGTCTGTCATCGATACCCCTCCCGCGGTGTCGCGTTCTGTGTGGACTGTGTCATGGCGGATGCTGCGGTGGCTGTCGGTTGTCGGTGAATCGGGTCGGTTCGTGGAGAAGTGGTGGTAGGGGAGCTTACGCCCCTACGATACCGACGAGAGCACCGCTGCCCGCGAGAAGACCCGCCTGTGTAGCGTCGGGCAGCATCGTAGCCCGACAGTCGGGCTCGACGAATAAAGCCGTTGCTGGGGGCGCAATACCTGCCGGACGGCATTACGCCGTCACCTCCTCCGTGGCGCGTTCGATACCGACCTCACCCGCGAACGCGCGGAGGACAGCGTCGGTGACGACTTCGTCATCGCCAGCGTGGGCTTTCACCTTCTTCGTGACCTCGCGTACCTCCTCGTCGGTCGGGTCGTACCCGGCGTCTTCGAGGTGGTCGCGGACGGCGTGTGTGCCCGTGTGCTTCCCGAGCACGACTTCGCGCTCGGCCCCCACCATCTCGGGGGTCATCACACCCGGCTCGAACGTCTCGCTGTTCTCGATGACGCCAGCGGCGTGGATGCCCGACTCGTGGGCGAACGCGTGTGCGCCGACCACGGGCTTGTTCACCGGGACCGGGACCGATGACCGCTCGGAGACCAGCTTCGAGAGCTCCGTGATAGCGGTCGTGTCGATGCCGGTGTCCGCCCCGTAGAGGCTCTCGGCGGCCATCACGACCTCCTCGAAGGCGGCGTTGCCGGCGCGCTCCCCGATGCCGTTGACCGACACCTGCATCTGGTCGGCGCCGTACTCCACGCCCGTCAGGGCGTTCGCGGTGGCCAGCCCGAAGTCGTCGTGCGTGTGCACGTCGATGCGTGCGTCGGTGTGCTGGCCGACGTACTCGACGAGCTCGCCGAACCGCTTGGGCGTCCCGACGCCGCAGGTGTCCGGGATGTTGATCCAGTCGACGCCGACGTCGTCGACCGCTTCGACGATTTCGGCGAGGAACTGGGGGTCCGTGCGCGTGGCGTCCATCGGCGAGAACATCACTTCGACGTCGGCCGCGGCGGCCTGCTCGACGGCCGCGACCGAGCGTGCGACGACGTCCTCGCGTGTGCTATGCATCGAGTCTTCGATTTGCACGTCGCTCGTGGACGCGAAGACGTGGATCATGTCCACGCCCGCATCCACGGCTGCTTCGACGTCGGACTCCACGACGCGGGCCAGCCCGCACGTGGTAGCCTCTGTCGAAGCCGCGATGTCGGCGACCGCCTCGGCCTCCTGCTCGCTGTTGGCCGGGAACCCGGCCTCGATGACGTCGACGTTCGCGTTGTCGAGCGCGGCCGCTATGGCGCGCTTGTCGTCGTAGCTGAATGAGGTCCGTGGCGTCTGCTCGCCGTCACGCAGCGTGGTGTCGAAGATTCGTACCGTCTCGAATTCGTTACGCTGGGCTAACGTGCCCTGGAAGAACTCGTTCCCCCGGACTTGCACCGGGCGCCTCGTTGTGAGACATCGTACCACTCTCGCGGGGCCCCGACTATTTACGTGTTTCCCCCTGACAGAAACTTGCCCGCGACGATTCTGCATCATCGTTCAGTTGGAACAGCGAGAATCGCAAGACAGCAGTACGTCAAATCGGATATAAGGAACCTATTTCACTACATACGCCTGAATGTCCGAACGTCCGACTCGTTCCCCGATTCGGGGGTAAAAATCGGACATTCGTGGAGGGCGCGCGACGAGCGCGCGCTCACCACACCCCGTCGCGGCCTGCGTAACGATTATGATACGCGATTGAAACGTGGTCGGTGTGCGACACCGACAGGCTACACCCAGAACGCATCGACTCCAGACGCGGGACTCCCCCGCGGTGGTCGAATGAGCATCCGCGGCACCATCCGCGGGCTCGCCGAGCGCGCGAACCCAGCGTTCGCCGTCGCCGTCGTCGGCCTCCCCCTGCTCGCGCTCGTCTACGCGACGACGTTCGCGAACGTCGTCCACCACACGTACGTCCACGTCATGGCTGGCGTCCTCTGGACCGGCATCGACGTCTTCATCGCGCTCGTACTCGGCCCCGTCCTCGGCGGCCTCGACGTCGAACAGCGCGCAAACGTCTTCCAGCGACTCACCCCGAAGACGTCGTTCCTCCTGCCGTCGCTGTCGGCCGTCACTATCGCCGGCGGCATTACGCTCGCGCTCCGCATCCCTGCCATCTTCTCACACGCCTACGTCTGGCTCGCCATCTTCACGTTCGTCGCGCTCGTCCCGACGCTGCTGCTCGTCGGCTGGCAGTTCGACGCGTTCGACGACTGGCGCTGGCAGGCGTGGTTCGGCGTCGTCCTCGTCGGCTCCCTCGCGTTCCTCGCTACTACCGTCCCGGACTTCGGGTGGACCGAACCCGTCTTCGTCGTCGCGCTCGCCATCGTCGCCGTCCTCAACGTGCTCGGGTTCGGCGTGCTGATGCCCGGCGAGGTCCGGATGTACCAGCAGATGACCTCCGAGAACCCCGACACCCAGGTCATCGCCGACATCGGCATGCGAAACGCCAAACTCGGCGGCATCCAGGGCGTCTTCCAGTTGGCCGTCGTCGCCACGATGGTGTACATCCGCTACGGCGGCTTCTGACTCGAAGCACCGTCCACTGGCCCGCGCGTCAGCGCTGCCAGAACGACGGCGTGAACACGACCAGCACCGACAGCACTTCGAGGCGGCCAATCCACATCAGGAAGACCATGTAGAGCTTCCCCAGGTCCGAGAACAGCCGGAAGCTCTCCATCGGGCCGACGACACCGAAGCCCGGGCCGACGTTCCCCAGCGTGGCGATGGCGACGCTCATCGCGTCGAGGCCGGACAGCGTCACGTCCGGCGTGCGGAAGCTGTCGAGGTAGAGCAGTATCGTCGAGCCCGCGAACAGCCCGAAGAACAACAGCACGAACGCGAAGACGTCCCGAATCGTCTCCTCGTCGACGACCTCCTGCTCCAGCCGTATCGCCCGCACCGCCTCGGGGTGGACGGCCGTGAACAGCGACCGGCCGATGGCGCGCTTGACGAGCACCCAGCGCACGATTTTGATGGAGCCGGCGGCCGAACCCGCCGAGCCGCCGAGGAAGTACGCGAACAGCAGTATCGTCTGCGCTGAGGCGTCCCAGTTGTTGACGTCCATGCTCGCGTACCCGGTCGTCGTCACGATGGCGACGACCTGGAACACCCCCTGTCGGAGCGCGTTCTCCACGTTCCCCGAGATGGCGCCCACGTTCGTCGGCGTCTCCGCGATGCCGACGCCCGCGAAGAGGACGCCCGAGACCACCGCACCGAAGCCGGCGACGGCGAGCAGGTACGACCGGAACTCCGTGTTGTCGACGAGTCGGCGGGGCTCGCCCTTGAGCACGTACCAGAACAGCGCGAAGTTCGTCCCGGCGACGAGCATGAACGGCACGAACGCCCACTGGACGACGGGTGCGAACGCCTCGACGCTCCGGCCCTCCGGCGAGAATCCCCCGGTCGGGAGCGTCGTGAGCGCGTGCGCGACCGCGTTGTAGAGGTCCATGTTCGGCGCGACGCCGACCACGTTGAGCGCGTAGTATACCACCGCTGCCAGCACCGTGAATCCGACGTAGACGGCCCACAGCGCGCGTGCCGTCTCCTGAATTCGGGGCGTCAGCTTCTCCAGCGCGAGCCCCGGCGCCTCCTGGTTAATGACCTGCGCGCCGCCGACGGACAGCTTCGGCAGGATGGCGACCATCAACACGAGGATGCCCATGCCGCCGAGCCACTGGGTGAGTTGGCGCCACATCAACATCGCGTGGCCGTGGCGCTCGACGGAAATCTCGCCGAGGACGGTCGCACCCGTCGTCGTGAACCCGCTCATGCTCTCGAAGAGGGCGTTGACGGGGCCCGCGATGGTGCCCGTCCCGGCGACGAGGTACGGGACCGTCCCGACCAGCGGGACGACCAGCCAGGAGAGGCTCACGAGGAGGAACGCCTCCCGGTTCCCGAGTTCCTCGTCGGTGCGTAGTCGTTCCAGCAGCGCGCCGACGCCGACCATGACGGCCGCCCCGACGGCGAACGGGACCGGGTCCTCCCCGTAGTAGAGCGCCAGAACGAGCGGGAACAGCGGCGTCACGCCGATGTACTTGAGGACAGTCCCGACGTAGGCGACGCTCACTCGGTAGTCGACGTACGTGCTCGGCATGCGGACCATCGAACGTCCACCACAACCGACTGGGGACGGATGGCCGTTTCGGCACGGCTCCGCGGCTTACTACAGTCAGTCGCCGAACGAAGAAACCGAACCGCGGCCCTCAGCAGTGCGCCGTCAGTTCCCGCGGCCCTGCAGCTTCTCCTCTTCGGGGAGGTCGACGTTCGCCTCGCCCTTCATGCCGGACCCGATGTTCGCCGAAATCTCGGCGAGGCGCTGGGGGTCGTCCCAGTTGTTCACGGCGTCGACGATGGCGCGGCCCATCGACTCGGGGTCCTCTGCGCCGAAGATGCCCGAACCCACGAAGATGCCGTCGCACTCGTGGTGCATCATCAGTGCGGCGTCGGCGGGCGTCGCGATGCCGCCCGCCGCGAAATTCACGACCGGGAGTCGCCCCATCTCGGCGGTCTCGTGGACGAGCTCCGCGGGCGCCTCGATGTCGCGGGCGTAGTGCTCGCGCTCCTCGTAGGTCATCCCTTCGAGCTCGCGGATGGCGCTCTTGATGGTGCGCTGGTGGTGGACGGCCTGGTTCACGTCGCCCGTGCCGGCCTCGCCCTTCGTGCGAATCATCGCCGCGCCCTCGTCGATGCGTCGGAGCGCCTCGCCGAGGTTGCGCGCGCCACAGACGAACGGCGACGTGAATTCGCGCTTGTCGATGTGGTACTTGTCGTCGGCGGGCGTCAGCACTTCCGACTCGTCGATCATGTCCACGCCGACGGCCTCCAGAATCTCGGCTTCCTTCGTGTGGCCGATGCGGGACTTCCCCATCACCGGAATGGAGACCGCGTCGATAATCTCCTGCACGTCGGCGGGGTCGGCCATCCGCGCGACGCCGCCGCGTTTGCGGATGTCCGCCGGCACCGCTTCCAGGGACATCACGGCGACCGCGCCGGCTTCCTCGGCAATCTTCGCCTGCTCGGCGTTCACCACGTCCATGATGACGCCGCCCTTCTGCATCTTCGCGAACCCGCGTTTCACGAGGTCGCTGCCGCGCCGCAAGTCCTCCAGGTCGGTCTCGGTAGCCATACGAGGGTGTTGCGTGCGCCGCCGCTTAATTGGGTTGGTTGCGGAACGCCCGCTGTGGCGGCGGCCACCGGGTACTGTGATGGCAAACGATTAGGGCGACCCCGCCGACGCACCGGTAATGGCTGACGGAGACGATTCGGACGCGCCACCCACGCCCGACTCCCAGCATCCGCCCGAGGGGGACACGGACGTGGACTTGGCGTCGCCGGACGCACCCGACCCCGAGGAGTCGGTCCGCGAGGCAATCGAGCGTTCGCGCAGCGGCGCGCCCGCAGTCGGCTCGGTCGTCCGCGACCGCTTCACGTCGAACGAAATCTTCCAGCGCATCATCGCGGCCGCCGACGAGGAGATTACCTCGGGCAGCCGCGAACTGTTCTTCAGCGCGCTCGCGGCCGGCTTCGCGATTACGATTACGTTCATGCTGTACGTCTCGCTGACCGCGACGACGGGCGGCGACCCCATCCTGAGCGCGCTGCTGTACCCGCTGGGCTTCATCTACATCATCATCGGCGGCTACCAGCTCTACACCGAGAACACGCTCCCACCGGTCGCGCTGACCTTGGAGCGCCTCGCCAGCATCCCCGCGCTGTTGCGCAACTGGTCGGTCGTGCTCGCGGGGAACTTCCTCGGCGGCGCGCTCGGCGCGGCCGCGCTCGCGTTCGGCGGCGTCATCTCCCCGGAGGCCGCCGAAGTCGCGGTGTACCTCGGCGAGAAGGGCGTCTCGACGCCGTGGTGGAGCCTCTTCTCGAAGGCCGCATTCGCTGGCCTCGTCGTCGCCGGCGTCGTCTGGGTGGAGTACGCCGCCCGCGACACTATCTCCCGGATGGTCGTCGTCTACATCGCGTTCCTCGCGATTCCGCTCGGCGGCCTCTACCACTCCGTCGTCTCGTTCACGGAGATGATGTACCTCGTCTTCCAGGGGTCGCTGTCGATGACGACCGGCCTCTGGGAATTCGTGCTCCCCGTGTTGCTCGGGAACACCATCGGCGGCGTCGTGCTCGTCACCGTCGTCAACTACTTCCAGACGACCGAACACCGACTCGCGTCCGCGCGCTTCGAGGGCTCCGACCGTCAGCTCTCCATCCGCGAGTGGGTGTTCGGCGGTCTCGTCGGCCGGTCGTACGTGCCCCTCATCGACCACACGAGCGAGGAGGCACTCGCGGAAGCCGACGAGTACCGCATCGTCGTCCCGATATCGAACCCCCGCACGGAGACCAACCTCGTGGACCTCGCGTACACGCTCGCCAGCCGGAAGCCCGGCGCGAGCGTCCACATCGTTCACATTGTCCAGATGCCCGACCGCACGCCGCGCGGCTACCGAGTCGACCAGCACGAGCGCATCGTCGAGGACTCCGACGAGCTGATGGCCGACCTCCGCGAGCGCGCGGCGGGCTACGACGTCCCTTGCGAGACGTCGACGGTGGTCTCGCATCGCTCGTTCGAGGAACTGTTCGACGTCGCGAAGCGCAAGCGCGCCGACCTCATGGTGATGGGGTGGGGCGACGACCGCCTCTGGTCGAACGGCCGCGCAGAGCGCCCGCTTGACGAACTCACGAACCGGCTGCCGTCGGACGTACTCGTGTTCAGGGACCGCGGGCTCGACGCCTCCCGCATCCTGCTCCCGGTCGCGGACAACCCCCACGCCGACCTGAACGCGGAGGTCGCGCGCATCCTCCGGCAGACCGCCGGCTCGGAGGTCACGCTCCTCCGGGTCGTCGACAGCCCCGACGACCACGAGGCCGGCGAACAGTTCCTCGCCGACTGGGCGGCCGAACACGGCCTCGAAGACGCGACGTTCCGCGTCGACGACTCCGGCAACGTCGAGACCGCCATCGCCAACGAGTGCGGCGACCACACCCTCCTTCTGATTGGCGCGACCTCCCAGGGCTTGCTCGCGCGCCTCGCCCAGAACGCGCTCCACTACGACATCGTCCAGGATATCGACACGTCGATGATTCTCGCGGAGCGCGCGACCGACCGCAGCATCCTCGAGCGGCTGTTCGGCCGGTAGCCGGATTCGGTTTCCGTCAAGTCTATGCGGCGGTCCCGCGACGCTCTCGGATATGTCGCTGCCGTCCCGGTCGGACCTCCCGTGGTATCTCGCGCCGCTGCCCGACTGGCTGGAGGACCTCGCGCTCCGATTGGCGTGGGTCATCGTCGCCATTAACCTCGCGGGCACCGCGTTCGGGTTCTGGTACTACCGCGTGCAGTTCGAAGCCACGCCAATGCTGGCGTGGCCGGTCGTCCCGGACAGCCCCGTCGCGACGCTGTTTATCGGGCTGTCCTTGGCCGCGTACAAGCTCGATGTCGACGCCGACTGGCTGCACGCGCTGGCCTTCTTCGGCTGCATCAAACTCGGGCTGTGGACGCCGTTCGTCCAGCTCGTCGTGAACGGCCAGGGCGATCTCTGGTGGGTTATGTACTGGTTCCTCGTCCTCAGCCACCTCGGGATGGCCGTCGAGGCGTTCGTGATTCACCGCTACGCCAAGTTCTCCGTGGGTGCGGTCGCCGTCGCCGCGGCGTGGTACGGCTTCAACGACGTCGTGGACTACTTCGTCAGCGTGGCGGGCGGCCCGCACCACACGCTCCTGCGCGCGGAAGTCGTCGCGGGCGTCGGCCACTCGATTCCCGCCCACGACCTCGCCGCGGCCGCTGCGGTCGCGCTCACGCTCCTCGCGACGTTCCTCGCGCTCGCCACGCGCGTGAAGACGCTCGAATCCCGGCTCGCGGACTGAGTTCCTGCTGGCTTTTTCCCGCCTGCCGTCGTCCGTCCAGCCATGTACGACACGATTGCCGACCTCCCGCTGACAGTCGAGGCCGTCACCCTCGACCGCGTGGAACGCGAGACGCCTGCGTTCACGCGTGCCACCACGGTCGTCTCGCTCTCGGGCGCCGGCGAGACGGGGCGTGGCGAGGACGTCACCTACGAAGCCGTCCACCACGACGCACTCCAGGAACACGAGACGGAAACACCCGAGGGTGAAGCGTTCGACCTCGCGGGCGAGTACACGCTCGCAGAGTTCTCCACAGTCCTCGACGAGACCGACCTCTGGCCCGTCGACGACCCGGCGCGCGAGGCCTTCCAGCAGTACCGCCGCTGGGGGTTCGAGGCCGCCGCGCTCGACCTCGCGCTCCGGCAAGCGGGAGAGACGCTCGCCGACCGCCTCGACCGGACGCTCGACCCCGTGCGCTTCGTTGTCAGTAGCCGGCTCCCCGAGGGCGATACCTCGCGCGTTGAGACCTTACTGTCGCGCTACCCGGACGCCGAATTCAAACTCGACCCGACGACTGACTGGCCCGACGAGACGTTCGACTACCTCGCCGACACCGCCGCCGTCCGCGTGCTCGACCTGAAGGGCCACTACGAGGGCACCGACGTCGACCAGGCCCCGGACCCCGGCCTCTACGAGCGCGTCTTCGAGACGTTCCCCGACGCCACCGTCGAGGACCCCGCGGTCACGGACGCCACGCGCGACGTCGTCGCCGACCACGCCGACCGCGTCGCGTGGGACGCTCCGATTCACGGCCTCGACGACGTGCTCGACACGCCGTTCGACGTGCGCTGGCTGAACGTCAAACCGTCCCGGTTCGGCACGCTCGAATCCCTCTTCGAGACGCTCGACTGGGCGTTCGAGCACGACGTCGCGCTCTACGGCGGCGGCCAGTTCGAACTCTCGGTCGGTCGCGGCCAGATTCAGGAACTCGCCGGCCTCTTCTACCCCGCCGGCCCGAACGACGTCGCGCCCGGTTCCTACAACGACCCCGAACTCCCCGAAGAACCGCCGAAGAGCCCGATTTCGCCGCCCGAGGACCACATTGGATTCGGACTGTAGCAGCCCGAGCAACCGGCCCCTGGTGGATTGAAAGGGCGAGGCGCGCTCGCGTTCGCGTGGTCGTCTCGCGACGCAAGCACCTGCAGTGAGCGCAGCGAACGAAGCGCGCAGCGAGCGAGCGACCGCGAGCGGGCCGAGGGCTTTCAGTGAGTAGCGAAGAAGCAGTTAGCAGCGCGCCCGACCAGACGCACCGTTCGACCTAGTCGTCGTTTTGGTGCGCGCGAACCCAGAGCTCGCCGATGCGCGAGAGCCGCGTCCGGTAGGACTTCCCGTGCTCCTCGCGTTCGACGTATCCCTTGCCGCCGGGGCCGAGTTTGTCGACGGTGTAGGTGACTTTCGACCGGAAACTGTCCGTGTACTCCTCGTTGAGTTCGGCGGCGAGGGTCTTCGCGAGGTCGCTGACGGAGTCGAATTCGCCGTGTTCGCCGAGCGTGAACAGGATGAGTTCCTCGAAGGGTTTGACGTTCGAGAAGGAGGCGACGGGGAGTTCGACGACGTGGCTGCCGTCGATTTCCTTCGCGCCGATGGTGGTGCCGCGCTCGTCGAACTCCGCGAGCAGGTCGCGGGCGTCGTCGAGTTGGTCGCGCACGTCGCTCTCGTCGACATCGCCGTCCGCGACGGCTTCGAGGAGGTCGGCGCTCGCGCGCAGTTCCTCCGCGAGTTCGGTTTCGAGGTACTTCTCGGGGGCCGTGTAGTAGGTGTGGATGCGCTCGCGGTCCTCGGGGCGCTCGACCATGATGGAGTGGGCGGCGATGGCGAACGCGAACGAGACGGTGCGGGGCATCGACGCGATGTTCACCCAGACTTCGCCCTCGGGGTCGGCGTCGAGTTCGTCCTCGATGAGGTCGAACGCCTGCTCGAAGGCGGCGTCGTAGTCGTAGACGTCGACGACGGAGACGCGCTCGGTCTCGGCGCCGAGGAGGTTCCGGAAGTCGTCTTCGAGCTTCTGGGAGATGCGCTGGCTGTACTCGACGTTCGCCTCGCTGCCGACCGCACCCTCCAGGAGGACGACGCGGTCGACGGAGAGCTGTTCGCGCACGAGCGGCGCGATGAGCCGGTCGTAGTCGAAGCCGACCGGGACGACGTGCGTCTGCATGCCCGAGTCTTGGGGAATCCCGCTGAAAAGGCTACCGTGGCGGGGCGTACTTACTTGCCGGACGACGCCGATGCGACGAGCATGGACGCTGGTCGCGCTCGCACTCTCGCTGGCACGGCACTCGTCGTCGGCGGCGTACTCACGGTGCTGGGTTTCGTCACCGCGGAAGTGCTCTATCCGGGGTACAGTGCGGCCGACCAGACGATTAGTGCGCTCGGCGCGGCGGGCGCACCGCCGGCCTCACAGGCGGTGTTCAACGGGACAATGGTCGTTGATGGCCTGCTGGTGATGTTCGCCGCGTACGCGCTCCGGGCGGTGTACGACCGACCGCTGTTTCCGGGCATCTTCGCGGTCGCTGGCGTCGGCATCGTGGGGGTCGGTGTGTTTCCGTCCCAGACCGGCGTCCCGCACTTCGTCGCGGCGTTCGTCGCGTTCGGCGGCCTCAGCCTCAGCGCGCTCGCAGCCGCAGCGACCGTCCGCGGGCCGATGCGGTACGTCTCCATCGTGCTCGGCGTCGCGGAGTTGATTGCATTCGTCGCGTTCGTGGCGCTGGCCGACGCGACGCCGCTCGGTATCGGTGGATTAGAGCGCTGGGTCGCGTACCTCGGACTCGCGTGGGTGCTCGCGTTCGGTGGCTACCTCCTCGGCAGCGTGGACTTCCGGTAAACCACTCGAACGCGGCGACCGTCAGCGGTTTCTTCGGCTCGCGCGAACACGCGGCCATGAGCAAGTGGTTGTCGTCGGGGCTGCGCCGCGACGTCTGCGTGGTCGTCGCCAGCGAGGGCGACCCCACCCAGCAGTCCGTCAAGCGCGCCATCGAGCGGAAGAACGACGAGCGCATCCGACCGAAGCGGTTCAACGGCGCAGTGCGGAAACTCGAAGACGCGGGGTTCGTCGAGCGCGAACCGGACGGCGTCCACGACCGCCTCCTGCTCACGGAAGCGGGCGAACAGCGCCTCCGCGAGCACCGCGAGTGGGTCGCCGAGCGCCTCGCCGACTGGTAGTCAGTCCGCCGCCTCGAAGTAGACGCTCGTGTCCTCGCTGGTGGCCTGCGCGGTCATTGCGGAGACGCCGACCGTGAGCACGAGCCCGATAGCCATGCCGACGACCGAGGGGAGCCAGCCCCAGTAGGCGTCCGCGAACACGGGGACGCCGCCGACGTACAAAGTCGGGCCGAACACCGTCACGAGGTAAAACAGTTGGCTGCCGCCGACGCCCGCGAGCATCCCCGAGCGCGTGGTGTTGCGCCAGTAGAGCGCGACGCCGACCGGGAGCGCGAGTTGGGCGAACCCGCCGAACGCCGTCTCCCCGATGGAGACGAGCGTGCCGGGCGTGAACAGGCTCGCGACGAACGTCGCGGAGGCGAAGACGACGACGCCGATTCGCCCCAGTTTGTTCTCGTAGCCTTCGCTGGCGTCGGCGTTCACGAACGGCCGGTAGAGGTCGCGCGTGAAGTACGACGCGCCCGAGAGCAGCATCGAGTCCGATGAGCTCATCATCGCGGCGAGCGCGCCGGCGACGACGAGTGCGGCGAACCAGCCGGGCGTGTACTCCGCGAGCAGCACGGGGAGGATGTTCCCGCCGTCTGGCATCGCGAGGCCGACGCCCTGCGCCCACGACCCGAGCAGGAACGCCGGGACGAACAGGAGCACGACGAGCACGGGCCAGAGCGCGAACGTGCGCTTGAGCACTTTCTCGGACTTCCCGACGAAGAAGCGCTGGTTCACCTGCGGGAACATCGTCACGCCGAACGCGATGCCGACGGCCTGCGAGAGCATCCACTGCGGCGAGTAGACGCCGCCGCCGAGCGCGCGGAACTCCGTGGGCATCGCCGCGCCGATGCCGCCGGGTTCGGCGGCGAGCGCGCTCGCAATCCACGCGAACGCGAGCCACACCATCGACAGCATGAACACGCCCTGGAGGGTGTCCGTCCACGCGACGCCGCGCATCCCGGACAGCACGACGTACGCGATCATGAACAGCGTGATGAAGCCCGCGCCCGCCCAGTACGGGACCACTCCATCAGTGAGCGCTTCGAGCGCGGTGCCGGCGCCGACCTGTTGGAGCATCACGTACGGGAACAGCCAGAAGATGCTGACCGCGGCGACCAGCCCCCGCAGCGTCTTCGAGCCGAAGCGGTCGCCGAGCATCTCGCCGAGCGTGACGTAGCCGTGCGCGCGGCCGAGCAGCCACTGGCGGTAACCCAGCAGGTACCACAGGAGGCCGAAGAGGACGCCGTCCATCAGCCCCATCACGAGAATCCACTCCGGCCCCGCGGAGAACGCGGTGTTCGGGCCGCCGAAGAACGTGAACGCCGAGAGGAGGGTGGCGAACGTCGTGAACAGCAACACCCCAGTACCGAGTCCGCGGCCCGCGAGGTAGTAGTCCTCGGCGGTGCGGTCAGTGACGCGGTACGCGACCGCGCCGACCGCGAGCGCGACCAGCATGTACGCCGCGACGATGCTGATTTCGAGTAGTGCGCTCATTTCGCCACCCCCGCGAACGTCCCCCAGTCGCGGCGCGCGAACGCGGCGAACGCCGCCGCGGTGACGACCATCCAGCCGACGTGCCACCACACCCAGACGGGCAGGCCGGCGACCATCGAGGCGTCGTTCCACAGGAACCACGGAATGGCGAGTGCGACGAGCACGACGAAGACGATTCCCCAACCGAGTGCCGAACGTGATGGCATGTTACTGCTAGGTGTCTACCTATCTGGGTTAAGTGTTACTGAAAACCTCCGAAGAACACTTCATAGAAAATTTTTCTCCTATTCGCGGACGTGTCGCGTCACACTCTCGACGAGGGCGATTCGCCCAGCCGAGCGTGTTCCCTCTGTTGCCGAAACCGTCGTTCGGCGGCAGACAGCGGCGCTGGTCGCCGTCGCGACAGCTATTTCCCGCACGCCTCCATACTTCTAGGAGAGCACAATACTGATGGAGGACACCGCGAAGTACCTCATCCACGCGGACTTCGTCGCCGACGGGGTCGTCGAGCGCACCGACGTAGTCGGTGCCGCCTTCGGGCAGACCGAGGGCCTGCTGGGCGACGACCTCGACATCCGTGACCTGCAGGACTCCGCGAAACTCGGCCGCATCGACGTCTCCGTCGACAGCGAGGGCGGCCAGTCCTTCGGCACCATCACCATCGCGTCGAGTCTCGACCGCGTCGAGACGGCGACGCTCGCGGCGGCCCTGGAGGCCGTCGAGCGCATCGGCCCGTGTCGCGCGCAGGTCGAAGTCGAGCGCATCGAGGACGTTCGCGCCGCCAAGCGCCGGGAAATCGTTGACCGCGCGAAGGAACTCCTCGCGTCGGCGTTCGACGAGGGCGCAATCGACTCCGAGGACATTCTCCGCGAGGTCCGCGAGAGCGTCCGCGTCGAGGACGTCACGGAGTACGAGGGCCTGCCAGCGGGCCCGCACGTCGCCACGAGCGACGCCGTCCTCGTCGTCGAAGGACGGGCTGACGTCGTCAACCTCCTCGAGTACGGCATCAAGAACGCTATCGCTGTCGAGGGGACGAACGTCCCCGACGCCGTTGCGGACCTCACGCACGAGCGCACCGCGACCGCGTTCCTCGACGCGGACCGCGGCGGCGACCTCATCCTCCGGGAACTCCGGCAGGTCGGCGACCTCGACTACGTCGCGCGACCGCCCGACGGGGAGTCCGTCGAGGACCTCTCTCGGGGGGCCGTCGACGTCGCACTCCGCGAGAAGACGCCGGCGGACTCCGCGACGCTCGTGAGCGACCCCGACGACGCGGACGAGTCCGAGGAGACACAGCGGGACGAGCCCGCAGTCGCGGACGCGACGGCCGCCGACGACGTGGTTGGCGGAACACCAGCGTCCGTCGTCGAATCGGTCACGGCCGACGAAGCGACCGCGGCGACCGACGGCAGCGCGACGCCCGCGCCCGCTTCGACCTCGTCGACGGCGAGCAAGGTGCAGACCGAACCCGAGTCCCCCACGGAGCCACCCGAACCCGTCTCGAAGACCGTCGGCGACCACGTCGACGAGGTCGTCGGCTCTGGGACCGTCCGGCTGCTCGGCGACGACCTCGACGTTCTCGTGGAAGCCGACGCGGACGAGGCGATGGAGACGCTGGATTCCGCGACGACGGTGCCGCGGGTCGTCGTCCTCGACGGCCCCATCACGCAGCGGCTCCTCGATGTGGCCGCCCAGCGGGGCGTCGCGAAACTCGTCGGCACCAGCGCTGGCGACTTCGTCAAACAGCCCGCCGGCGTGCGCGTCCACACCGCCGACGACTACTGATTCTGGAGTAATTAGGCGAGACCGACCAGCAGCGCGAGCGCGCCGCCAGCGATGCCACCGGAGAGCGTCGCGAGGAAGTTCACACCCTGATTGCCGACGACGTCGCCCTCGATGACCGCGCCGGCGACGCTGTCCGCAGTCATCCCGACGAAGCCCGCAGCGACCACGACGCCGGCGCCCGCGAGCCCAAACCCGAAGACGGCGACGCAGATGGCGGCGATGAGGCCCGCGCCCGCGAGCCCCGCGACTTCGCCCTGCCACGTCACCGCACCGTCGGTCCCGGGTTCGACGCGCTCGAACGTCGTCACGAGCCGCGGCGTGTCGAAGAGCCCGCCGACCTCACTGGAGAGCGTGTCCGCCAGCGCGGTAGCGACGGCGCCAGCGTAGGCGAACTGGTACGCGAGGTCCGACAGGGGCACGTGTGCGTGCGCGGCGTACAACAGCAGCGCGACGAGCGCGGCCGCGGAGTTCCCGAGCACGTTCCCGGTGCCGCGGGCGCCCTCGTTGTCCTCGGCGACGCCGCGTTCGAGTTTCTGGTCGTAGCGGAACTTCGTCGTGAGGCTGCCGATGGCGAAGAACGCGATGAGTACCACGAACCAGCCGTAGTCGCCGAGCACGACCGCGAGCAGTCCGAGGAGCACGCCCGTCAGCATCCCGGCGACCGAGGTCGCGTCCAGGGCGTAGGAGACGTAGCCGAACCCAGAGGTGACGACGAGCGCGACGACGACGCGCTCCCACGCGGTCGCCGCCGAGACGTCGGCGAACGGCGCGAGTACGGCGAACAGCCACAGGAGGAGCGCGACCGTCACGAGCACGACCGGGTCGTCACGGCCGATAAACACCGACCGCAGAATTCCCGCGGCGAGCGCGCCGCTCGCTGCGAGGAACACGTGCGTCGGGGTGACGACCGGCTGGCTGGCGAGCGCCGCGATGACGCTCTGCCCGGCCAGCGCCGCGAGCGCGCCCAGCACGACGAAGCCGACCATCGAGAGCGCGCGGCTCTCCCGGGCAGCGAGGACGAGCCGCCGGCCGAGGTCGCCGTAGCCGACGACGAGCACGCTCGCGACGAACACGCCCACCGGCACCTCGAACAGCGGCACGAGCAGACCGAGACCGGCGGCTGCGAGCGAGAATCCGACGAGCGTCCACAGCCGTCCCTCGCGGCGGTCGCGCGGCGTCGAGAACACCTCGAACAGCCAGCCCTCGGGGACGACGGCGGCTGCCGCGGCGACGAGCACGAACGGGGCGGCCGCTGCCCGGCCGAGCAACGGCGCGAGCAGCGAGAGCGACGCCACGAGCGCGAACGCCGCGGCGCGCCGGAGACTCCAGTTCACGTCCGTCGTGGGTTACCCGGGACCGTACTTAACTTCCCCGAACCGGGAACCGCGACACCCGCTGCCCGCCGGTAAAAGGGTCGCCACGCCCGCAGACCCGCAAGGTTTTGAGCCGCGACGGCGGAGACGACGGTGTGGGCCTCTACGACCGCTACCTCGCGCTCCGCGTGCGCCGCCACGACGCCGACGCGCCCGACCACGTCGCGCTCGTCATCACGGAGCGTGACCTCCTCGAAGCCGGCGCGTACGACACGCTCGCGGACTTCTTCGGGTGGGCGTTCGACTACGGCGCCGACCGCGTCACGGTCTACGTGAGCGTCCTCGACGAGGCCGCCGTCCCGACGCTCGAACGCGAACTCGCGCGCGTCTCCGCGCCCCGCGAGGTCGCCGTTCGCGGGCCGGAAGACGACCAGCGCGCGGACGCCCCGATTCAGGTGAGCGTCGGCCACGGCGGCAAACAGGAGTTCGCGACCGCCGTCCGGAACGTCGCGGAAGCCGTCGAAGCCGGCGAGATGGAGCCCGAAGACGTCGACGAGGAGGTCGTCGAGTCGGAACTCGTCTTCCCCGAGGAGCCCGACCTCGTCATCAAGACCGGCGCCGAGCGCCTCTCCGACTTCATGATTTGGCAGTCCGTCTACTCGGAACTGTACTTCACGGACGTCAACTGGCGGGACTTCCGCAAACGCGACTACCTGCGCGCGGTATTGGACTACGAGAACCGGCAGCGGCGGTTCGGTCACTGAGCCGAATCAGTCCGCGGACTGCCCCTCCGCCTCGACGTCTTCGGGCGGGTTCGGGAGGTGGTCCCGGAGACGGTCGAGGATGCGCCGCGCCTCCCCGACTTCGCTGCCGAGCGCGCGAACGAGCGCGAGGGCGCGCTCCGCTCGCGTCCGCCGCCACGACGCTTCTCGGGACTCGTACGTGCGGACGGCGCGCAGGAAGTCGGTCTTCGAGAACTCCGGCCAGTACGGCGTGCAGAAGAACGCGGCGGCCTCACTGCCGTTGGCGTGCCACGGCAGGAAGTTCGACGTGCGCTCGTCGCCGCCCGTGCGCACGATGAGGTCGACGTCGCGGACGGGACTCGTCTCCAGGCGGTCCTCGATTTCCGCGACGTCCACGTCCTCGGGGTCGAGGTCGCCGTCCGCGACCGCCTCGGCGACGCCGCGCGCAGCGCCCAGCAGTTCCGCGCGGCCGCCGTACGCGACCGCGATGTTCAGCGTGAAGTCGTCGTAGCCGACGGTGCGGCGGTCGGCGTACTCGATGGCGTCCCGCACGCGCTCGGGGAGCATGTCGGTCTCGCCGATGGCGCGAATCCGGACGCCCTGGTCGTGGACGCGGTCGGCGTCCGCGAACTCCCGGAACTTCTCGGTGAGGAGGTCGAAGAGGTGCTGGCGTTCCGCCTCGGGGCGGTCGAAGTTCTCCGTGGAGAACGCGTACAGCGTGAGTTCCTCGACGCCGATTTCGGCACACCAGTCGAGGATGTTCTCCGTGGTCTCGGCCCCCTCGCTGTGGCCCTCGGTGGCGTCCTTGCCCCGTTCGCGGGCGTACCGCCGGTTGCCGTCCTGGATGACGGCGACGTGCGCAGGCGCGCCGTCGACCTCATGGCGAAGGACGCGCTCGTAGCCGGCGTTCAGGACCGAACGGAGCCAGTCTCGCATCACGCGAGTTGACGACGGTCGTACGTATCAGCCTTCTGCTCGCGCGCGACCGGGGGCTGCGGCGGCGAACCGCCACACGTATGGCTCGTAGGTGTGTCGTCTCGGCCATGAGCGAGACGGTCAACGAGGACCTCTACCGGGAGACGGTCGAACTCCTGCAGCCCGGCGACATCGAGCTCGCGGGCGCGGTCGTCCACACCACCTACGACTCCAGCGCGGAGAGCCTGCTCCACCAGCTCACCCTCGACGCCGGCAGCGCGGTCGCCGAGCACGCCGACGTCGGCGACACGTACGTCTACTCGGGCAACGACAGCGACGAGTTCGGCGTGAACCAGCACCAGGGGCTCACCCTCGACGGCGACGACTTCGTCTGGGAGTGCCAGCAGCTGCTCCGCGAGGGTACGTTCGACCTCGTGCTGTACTGGAAAGCGACCGGCGAGCACGACGCCGTACTCGACGACATTCGCGCCCTCGACGGCGTCGAACGCGTGGTCGGCATCACCGAGGACGGCTTCGAGGGCTAACTCCGGGACAGCTGCGAGCCGCCCGCGCTGATTCTCTGCGTTGCCGACTCACGGGCTGTATCTGTAATTCACGGTTCCCAGTCCGCGGTGTGAGTCGGGTCGTTTATGGTTCGCGCTCCCTCAGTAGTGGCTATGAATATCGCGGACCTCGACGACCGGGACCGCGCGGTACTGAACGCGTTCCAGGGGGGGTTCCCGGTCGTGCACCGGCCCTTCGAGCCGGCGGCGCACGCGCTCCGGTCGCGGGGCGTGGACATTGAGCCGGCGGGCCTGCTCGACCGCGTGCGCCGCCTCGACGACGAGGACGTGCTGACGCGGTTCGGCGCGCTCATCAACGCCGAGGAAATCGGCGGGAACGCGTCGCTAGTCGCGATGCACGCGCCCGAGGACGAGTTCGAGGAAATCGCCGATGTCGTCAACAGTTACCGGGAGGTCGCGCACAACTACGAGCGCGAGCACCCACACCTGAACATGTGGTTCGTCGTGTCGGTCGCCGACGACGAGCGCGTCGAGGACGTGTTGGCGGATATCGAGGAGGAGACCGGTCAGCCGACGTACAACCTCCCGAAGCAACAGGAGTTCCGTGTGGAGGCGAAGTTCCTCGTGGACGGCCCCATTTCGGACGGTGACGTGGACCTCTCGCACCTCGGGCCGACGCCGGACCCGACCGACCGCGACACGCTCACGCCCGCCGAGCGCGACCTCGTGCTGGAAGTCCAGGATGGCCTTCCCATCGTGGAGACGCCCTACCAGGCGGTCGCCGAGGAAATCGGCCAGGAGACCGACTGGGTCGTGGAGACGCTGCGGCGGTTCAACGAGGAGGGGAAGGTCCGGCGCGTCGGCGTCATCCCGAACCACTACTCGCTGGGGTACACGGAGAACGGGATGACCGTCTGGGACGTGCCCGACGACCTCGTGGAGGAGGTCGGCCCCGCCGTCGCGAGCCTCGACTTCGTGACACACTGTTACGAGCGCCCGCGCCACGACGGCGTCTGGGAGTACAACTTCTTCGCGATGACGCACGGGCGTAGCGAGGAGGAGAGCCAGCAGCGCATCGAGCAGGTGCGAGACGTGATGGCCGAGTACTGGGACGTCGAGGACGACGACTGGGACACGCTGTTCTCGACGCGCATCCTGAAGAAGACGGGCATCCGGCTCGCCGAACGCGCTGACGCGAACACCGCATGAGCGGCCGACGGGAGCACACTCGGAGGAAGGCACTGTGATTCCGCTGTTCCACGACTTCGCGGACGAGACCGTGCTCGTCGTCGGCGGCGGACCGGTCGGCGCGCGGAAGGCTCGGAAGTTCGCCCGGGAATCAAACGTGCTCGTGTTGAGTCCCGACTTCGTGGACGCGGACTTCGGTGACGCCGAGCGTGTGCAGACCGCGCCCGAACCCGAGGACGCGGCCGACTGGGTGGCGCGAGCGGCCCCGGCACTCGTGGTGGCCGCTACGAACGACAGAGACGTGAACGACGCGTTCGTGGCCGCGGCGCGAGATGCCGGCGCGCTCGTGAACCGCGCGGACGAATCCGGCGGCAGGGACGCCGACAGCGTCGTCGTCCCCGCGACGATTCGCGACGACCCGGTCGCGGTTGCCGTCGCGACGGGCGGCGCGAGCCCCGCGCTCTCGAAGTACCTCCGCGAGCAACTGGAAGACGAACTCGCCGGCGCCGGCGCGATGGCCGAGTTGACGGCCGACCTCCGCACGGAGTTACGAGCGGCCGAGGTCGACCCCGAAACCCGCCGGAACGCGGTCCGGGCGGTGGTGCGGTCGGGGCCGGTTTGGAAGGCTTTACGTACTGGTGGGACAAACGCCCGGCAAACAGCCGACGACGTCGTCGCCGACGTCGTGGGGAACTCAGAGTGGTCCACGTGAACGGAAACACAGGTGTCGTCTCGGGCGTGCGCGTCTCCCACGAGTCGGCCTCCCTCTCGGAGCTGGAGGCCGCGAGTGCGGACAGCGAAGCGGACGCCCTCGACGCGCTGCTCGTCGAGCCGGCCGTCGAGGAAGCGTTCGTGATTCAGACGTGCCACCGGTCGGAAGCGTACGTCGTCGCGGACGAACCGCGGGACGGCCGCCGCGCGCTGGCCGCCGCCGGGTTCGACCCGGCGACGGAGGGCGCGGTCGCGATGGGGCACGAGGAGAGCCTGCGCCACCTCCTCCGGGTCGCCGCCGGCCTCGAATCCCTCGTGGTGGGCGAGGATCAGATTCTCGGCCAGGTGCGCGACGCCTACGACACCGCCCAGGACGCCGGCGCAATCGGGCACGTGCTCCGGCAGGCGGTGACGAAGGCCATCCACGTCGGGGAGCGCGCGCGCACCGAGACCGCAATCAACGAGGGCGTCACGTCGCTCGGGAGCGCGGCCGTCCGCCTCGTCGAGGACGAGGTCGACGTCGACGGCGCGACCGCGCTGGTCGTCGGGGCCGGCGAGATGGGCGCGCTCGCGGCGAAGGCGTTCGCGAGTTCGGGCGTCGACCGCGTCGTCGTCGCCAACCGGACGACCGCCCGCGCCGACCGCGTCGCCGACGCCGTCGACGCCGACACCGAGACTGCGTCGCTGGCCGACGCAGCCGAGCATGCCGACGCCGCGGACGTCGTCGTCACCGCGACCAGCAGCCCGGACCACGTCCTCGACGAAGCCGAACTCGCCGACGCCGGCGAGACAGTGGTCGTGGACCTCGCGCAGCCGCGGGACGTCGCGCCGGGCGCATCTGCTCTCGACGCAGTGTCCGTCCACGACCTCGACGACCTCCACGCGGTCACGGAGTCCACGCGCGAGCAGCGCGAGGACGCCGCCCGCGAGGTCGAGGCGATGCTGGAAGCGGAGTTCCAGCGGCTGCTCGCCCAGTACAAGCGCAAGCGCGCCGACGAGGTCATCGCGCGCATGTACGAGAGCGCCGACCGTCTGAAGGCCCGCGAGGTCTCGACGGCGGTCTCGAAACTGGAGGCCGCGGAGGGCGAAGTCTCCGAGGAGGAGCGCGAAGTCCTCGAGTCGATGGCCGACGCGCTGGTCAGCCAACTCCTGGCGGCACCGACGAAGAGCCTGCGGGACGCCGCCGAGGAGGACGACTGGTCGACCATCGCGACCGCGCTGGAGCTGTTCGACCCGGACTTCGAGGACGGAATGCCGTTCGACGCGCCCGCCGGCGAGGCGACGCCCGCCGAGTCCGAGGACTAAGCGTACCCGAGTCTGATTCCTGCGGCGATGATTATCCCGGCAGCCAGCGGCGGCAGTAGCGCCACTGTGCCCGTGAGGCCGGCGGCGTTCGCGGCGACCGCGACTGCGAGGACGAGCACGACGCCGACCACGGTGGTGACTGTCAACGACCAGTTCGCGTCCATCAGTCACTGGGTCGTCGCGCGGGTCCTTCGCTGTGTCGGCGGGTACGATTATGTGACTGGCGTGCGACGGCACGACCATGGCAGAACTCCTCTCCGACGACCAAGTCGAGGAACGACTCCCCGAGGGATGGGAGCGCGACGGCGACGAAATCGTGCGCATCTACGAGTTCGACGACTACCTGAAGGGCGTGGCGTTCGCCTCCGAGGTCGGCGAACTCGCCGAGGAGCAGTTCCACCACCCCGAGATTCGGATTCGCTACGAGGAAGTCGAGGTGCGGTTCACGAGCCACGAGGCGGGCGGTATCACGACACAGGACATCGAACTCGCGGAGCTCTGCAACGACCTCCGGTAGGATGGACGCGCAGTACGTGTTCGCGGTGCGGTTCCGCCTCGACCCCGACTACGAGGTGCGCGTCGACCCGCAGGTCTTCGAGACGCGCATGGAACGCGTCGCCGCCGAGCCCGGCGAGCCCGGCTGGCTGTTCTTCCGGGACAACCTCTGGCGTGGCGACATCGGCGACCACGACCACTTCCGGGAACTGACGAAGGACGCGCTCGGCGTCCCCGTCGACGCCGTGGAGTATCGTGCGCTCGAAACCGACCGCGAGTACTACGACGCGCTCAAAGAAGAGATTAGCGCGCACCTCGACCTGTTCAAGGCCGACAGCACGCCCGAGGTGCTCAACAAGTACCTCGGCAGTTCCGTGGAAGTCGAGGACTGACACACCGGGGCAAAACACTTGTCAGGGCGTCCCTTACGCTCCGGTCTGATGCAGCCCTCCAACTACGACGTCTGGCTGTTCGACCTCGACGGCACGCTCGTGGACACCGAGTGGTCGTACACCCGCGAGGTGTTCGACCGCGTCGGCGACCGGGTCGGCCACGAGTTCTCGGACTACCAGGCGGAAGTGCTGTGGCACGGCCTGGGCGGCTCGCGGGACGCCCAGCTCCGCGAGTGGGGGTTCGAGCCGTCGGCGTTCTGGGACGCGTTCCACGACGTCGAGGACCCGACCGCACGCGCGGAGGCGACGTACCTCTACGACGACGCCGCGCAGGTCGCGGACCTCGACGGGCCCGTGGGCGTGGTCACGCACTGCGCGGAGTTCCTCACCGAGCCGGTGATGGACAGCCTCGACATCGGCGACTGGTTCGACGTCGTGGTCTGCTGCGACGACGACACCGGCTGGAAGCCCGACCCACGCCCCATCGAGCTCGCGCTCGCCGACCTCGACGCGAGCCCGGACCACGACGGCGTCTACGTCGGCGACGCAGAGAGCGACGTCGGGGCCGCCCGCAACGCCGGACTGGACGGCGTCCACGTCGAGCGCCACGACCCGCACAAGCGGGGGCACTGCGTGCTCGGCGACCACCGCGTCGAGTCCTTCGACGACCTCTTCCTCGCGCCCCGGAGCGCGGACTAAGCCTCGTAGCCCGCGAGGTCCGCGAGCACGGCCTCCAAATCGTCGAGCACGTCCGCGAGTTCCTGCACGCCGGCTTTCTCGACGCGCTCGGGGTTCGCGAGCGCGCGCACCGTCTGCTCGCCGACCGGCACGAATTCGAGGCCGAGGCGGTCCGCCGTCGCGCGCAGCGCGAGCCCGGCGTCGGCGTCGCCCTCCAACACTGCTCGTGCCGGGCTCTCCGTGCCTTTCGTCTCGCGCTCGTAGCCGTCGACGTTCTCTGCGAGCGTACGGCGGTCGCTGTCCCGCTCGTCGGCCAATTCGGCGAGCGCGTCGTCGAACGCGTCGCGCAGCCCGCTCGCGCCGGTGCGGTTCGACAGCGTCACGTCCGAATCCACGAGGTCCGCGATGCCGGAGACGGCGAGCGGGTTGCCCGCGGGGACGACGAGCCCCCACTCGCGCGTCCACGACGCGAGTTTCTCGCCTTCACCACGTCCGTCGGTCGTCACGGCGACGTCCGGTACGCCGTTCCGGAGGCGGCGCGCGCCCTCGCGGGAGCCGAGTCCGAGGAACCGCGGGTTCGAGAGCCGGTCGAGCACGCGGTCGAACCCGGGGTCGCGCTCGCCGACGGCGAACACCGACGGCGGGCGGACGTCCGGCGAGAACAACTCGACTTCGACGGTCTCGCCCTCGTCGAGGTACTCCGTGTCGGCGTCCACGGTCACAGTACCGTCGGCCTCCACGAGGCTCGTGGTCGCACCCGAGCCCTTGTCCACGGGGTAGACGAGCGTCTCGCCATCCCCGGACTCCACGAGGCCCGCGGGCATCAGGCGCGTGCGCCCCTCCGCGTATCGCTCGCGTACTGCCATCTGCCCCTCGACGGTCGCCGAGCGCGGTTCGGGGAGGCCTGCTGCATCTCGGATTTTGGGTGCGACGAACGCGCGGAAGATGGTGAGCGCGGACACCGGGTAGCCCGGCAAGCCGACGTACGCCGACCCGCCCATTTCGCCGAGTAGCATCGGCTTCCCGGGTTTGACGCTGACGCCGTGCAGGAGGAGTTCGCCACGCTCCTCGACGACCTGATAGACGACGTCGACCGCGCTCGCCGAGGTCGACCCAGAGGAGAGCACGAGGTCGCAGTCGTCCGCGGCGTCGCGGAGCACGCGCTCCAGTTCCTCGTAGTCGTCGCCCGCGTGCGGGTAGAGTACGGGTTCGCCGCCCGCGTCCCGCACCGCAGCGGCGATGGAGTAACTGTTCACGTCGTAAATCTGGCCCGCGCGGTGGCTCACCTCGCCGCCCGGCCGGACGAGTTCGTCACCCGTAGAGACGATGCCCACACGCGGCTTCGCGCGCACCGGCACGCTCTCGACGCCGAGCGCCGCGAGCAGCCCGACTTCGCGGGACGTCAAAAGCGTCCCCGGGCCGAGCACGCGGTCGCCAGCCGCCACGTCCGCGCCCGCGACCATCACGCCGTCGCCGGGCGCGAGCGAGGTTCTAACGGTGACTGTGTCTCCGTCTCGCGCCGTCCGCTCGACCATCACTACGGCGTCCGCGCCGGGCGGTACGGGCGCGCCCGTCGAAATCTCCGCGCACTCCCCGTCTCCGACGCTGACGTCGGGCTCGCTCCCCGCATGGATGTCGCCGACGCACTCCACTTCGACGGGGTCGGTCTCGCTCGCGCCGAACGTGTCCGCGGCGCGGAGCGCGTAGCCGTCGACTTTCGCGCGGTCGAACCCCGGCACGTCGAGGCGGGCGTCGATGCGGTCCGCGAGCACGCGGCCGTCCGCGTCGTCCAAGTCCACGCGTTCGACGCCCGGCGAGAGGTCGAGGCCGGCGATGACCTCGCGGGCTTCCTCGGGACTCGCGAGGTCGCGGAACTGCTTGCGGTCGCTCATCGGTGCGCCTCCCAGTTTTCGACGGCGACTGTCTCGCCGGCGTCGATGCCCTCCGTCTGCTCGGGGACGACGACCCAGCCGTCCGCGAGCGCGACGCTGGAGAGCACGCCGCTCCCGCTCGCGCTCACCGGCTCCGCGACGCGCTCGCCGTCCGACTCCCGGAGGCGGACCCGCGCGAACGTCCGGACGCCCGGTTCGGAGCGAATCTTCCCATCCAGGCGCGCCTGCACGCTTGGCAGGTCGTCGAGGGGCATTCCGCCGACGCGCTTCACCGCGGGTCGCAGGAACTGCACGGCGTTCACGATGCACGCGACGGGGTAGCCGGGGAGCATCACGACCGGCGTCCCCGCGACTTCGCCGAGTGCGACTGGGTGGCCGGGCCGGAGTGCGACGCCGTGGACGAACACCTCGCCGAGGTCGTCAACGACTTCCGGGATAAGGTCGCGCTCGCCGACCGAGGACCCGCCGGTGGTCACGACGACGTCCGCGTCGACGTTCGCCTTGATGGCGTCCGCGAGCGCCGTCTCGTCGTCTGTCACGACGTCCTCGTAGCGCGCGCTCGCCCCCCAGCGCTTCACAAGTCGCGAGACCGTGAGCCCGTTCGTCTCCACGACCTCGCCGGGCTCGGGGTCGTCCTGCACGAGTTCCTCGCCGGTCGGGACGACGGCGACGTCTGGGCGTTCGTACACTTCGACCTCGCGCAGTCCGACGGACTTCAGCAGCCCGAGGTCAGAGGGCCGGAGGCGGTGCCCGGGCTCGTAGAGCCGGTCGCCCGATTCGACGTCCTCCCCGACTGGTGCGACGTTCTCACCCTCGCCAACTGCGGAGAACACTTCGACGTCGCCGTCAGCGGTGTCGGTCTGCTCGATCATCACGACCGCGTCCGCCCACTCCGGGACCGCGCTCCCCGTGTGCACGCGCTCGGCCCCGTCCTCGCGGAGGATAGCCGGCGACCGGTCGCTCGCGCCGAACGTGTCCTCGGCGCGCACCGCGAACCCGTCCATCGCCGCGCGCCGGTAGTGTGGGACGTCCCGCTCGGCGGTGACCGCGGTCGCGACGGTCCGCCCGTCCGCGTCTTCGAGCGCGACGCGCTCGGTGCGGTCGTGGACCGCGACCCGGTCGAGCAGCCGCTCGCGCGCGGCCTCGACGCGTGTTCGTTCCTTGAAGCCGGCGTCGTGCCGGTCGTGTTCGGTCATGAGCGTCTGTTGGGTTGGGGTAGGGGTAAAGGCTGCGCGGCGTGCCTCTGGCGCGCCGCGTTGATGCGAGCGGGGAGCGAAGCGACCCGCGACCGACGCGGCCGACCCGTGAACACCCTAGCGCACCCACCCCGACAACCGAACCACCCCACGAACCCGCCCAGTAACCGGAAAACCGCGCTTAATTCGGCTTAACCGTCGCTAATCCGGGGCGAGCGACTGCATCGTTGAATACCCCGGCGGTCTACGAGTCGAGTGGCGGCAGACGTTCGCCGCCGGTCAGGGCACACTGAGCGTCACGGTGCGTCGCCGGCTGCACTCCCCCACATCCCCCTCTCGCCGCCGGCGACGCGGTCGGGCCACGCGATTCCCCCCACCGGCGTGGTCCACGTCAGAGTCTGTCAGGACGCCATCCGGTGTGTCGAAGCACAGCCGGTTTCGCGCCCTCGCGGACGTCCCCCGCCGCGAGTGCGCCCGTCCATCGTGGACGGTCTGCTCCGTTTTCGCGGTCGTTCCCGCCGACGACCACCGGGTTTAACGCTGCGCCGACCCAACGCCCGAGCATGTCCCGCTTGCGCGAAGCGCTGGGGAGCCTGCCCGATTCCGTGTTCGTCGACGTCTTAGAGAGTGACGACGCGTACGCCTTCGTCGTGGACGTTCCGGGCGCGACGGGCGACACCGTGGACGTCCGCGTGGAGGGTCGCACGCTCGCGGTGGACGCGCGCCGCGAGAAGGACGTGCCTGCAGAGTTCGACTACCGCAGCGAGGAGCGGTCGCTGTTCCTCGAATTGGAACTCCCGCTGCCGCCAGACGCCACCGACGAGGGCGCGTCCGCGAGCGTCGAGGACGGCGTGCTCGACGTTCGGCTGCCGAAGCGCGGCACCGACAGCCACAGCGTCCCCATCGAGGGGTAGACGAGTGGCGGTGCTCAAGGCGTACCGGCGGTTCGCCGTCGTCGTCTGGCAGTTCTTCCCGCTCGTGTGGGGGTACTTGCGCGACCGCCGGCGGTTCGTGTTGTTCGGCGGGCAGCGCCGGGTCACGACGGAAATGCGGGTGGCGCGCGCTCGCCGGCTGCTGGACTCGCTGTTGACCCTCGGGCCGACGTTCATCAAACTCGGGCAGTTGTTGTCGACGCGGCCGGACGTGCTCCCGCCGGAGTACGTGGACGTGCTGGCGGACCTCCAGGACCGCGTGCCGCCCGCGGACTGGGAGGATGCGCGCGTCGTCCTCGAGGACGAACTCGGGCCCGTCGACGAGCGCTTCGACGACTTCGACACGGACGCCATCAGCGGCGCGAGTCTCGGCCAGGTGTACACCGCTAAGGTGGACGGCGACGAGGTCGCGGTGAAGGTGCGGCGGCCGGACATCGAGGACCTCGTGGAGGCGGACCTCCGCGTGATTCGGTGGACGCTCCCGATCGTCGCGCGGTTCGTCGGGGAGTCGCGGGCGTTCAGCCTCCAGAACCTCGCCGACGAGTTCGCGAAGACCATCCGCGAGGAGATGGACTACGCCCGCGAGGCGGAGATGCTCACCGAGATTCGCGGCAACTTCGCGAACGATTCCGACGTCGTGATTCCGGCGGTCTACGGAACCCACTCCAGCAACCGCGTGCTCACGATGGAGTATATCCCGGGCACGAAGATCTCGAACGTTCAGGAATTGGACCGCCGGGGTGTCGACCGCTCGCAGGTCGCAGAGACCGTCGAGCGCGCGTACCTCCAGATGATAATCGAGGACGGCGTCTTCCACGCCGACCCCCACCCGGGGAACCTCGCGGTCCGCGACAACGGCTCGGTGGTGTTCTACGACTTCGGGATGAGCGGGCGGGTCGACGAGTTCGTCCAAGGGAAGATCGTGGACTTCTACGTCGCAGTCGCCAACCAGGACATCGACGCCATTCTGGACGCGCTCATCGAGATGGGGACGCTCTCCCCGGAGGCCGACCGCGCGACGATGGCGGACGTGATGGAGCTCGCGATTCAGGACGCCCGCGGGGAGGACATCGAGACGTACCGCGTCCAGCAAATCGTCGGCCAGGTCGAGGACACCATCTACGAGTTCCCGCTGCGCCTCCCGTCGAATCTCGCGCTCGTGCTGCGGGTCGCGACCGTCGTGGAGGGCGTCTGCGTCACCCTGGACCCCGAGTTCGACTTCATCTCGGTGGCGACGGAGTATCTCACCGAGCAGGGCTACCGCGAGGAGTCGGTCCGGCAGTTCGCCGAGGAGACCGCCGACCAGTTCCAACGCTCGGCGCAGTCGGCAGTCCGAATTCCGCCGAAACTGGAGTCCGCGCTCGATCGCGTGGAGCGTGAGGACTTCCACGTGCGCGCGGACCTCGAGGACAGCGACGGTGTCGTCGACCGGCTGGCGCGCCGGGTCGTGCTCGGCCTCGTGTTCGCGACGAGCGTGCCGACGACCGCATTACTGTACGTGGAGGCGGACCTCGTCGCAGCGGGCGTCATGGCCGCGTTCACGGCCGCGGTCGGCATCGGCCTCTACCGGTCGTTCCGGAAGCGCCGCGGGACGCTGGCGACCCCGCAATTCACGCGCCAGAATCTCGGCGAGCGCCGCGAGGACTGACGGGCTGCCGACGCCGTCCCTGTTTTCACGCTGCCGCGCGAACGCCGGCTATGGACGTCGACCCCTTCGAGTTGGAGCGGTGGTTCGCGGCGTACGAGCACGAGGCGGACGTGATGCTCGCGGAGAGCGGCGTCCGCAGCCTCCCGGCGGACCGCTTCGACACCGACCCCGGCGACCTCGGCTACGTCATCCCGACGGCGGGCGCGCCCGACGTCCGCGAGACGATTGCCGCGGACTACGGCCGGAGCGCCGACGAAGTGCTCTGTACTGTGGGTACGCAAGAGGCGAACTTCCTCGCGTTCCAGTCGTTGCTCTCGCCCGGCGACCACGTGGTCGTCGTCACGCCGACCTACCAGAGTCTCCACGCCGTTCCAGACTCCATCTGCGACGTGACGCGAGTGCCGCTGAACGAGCCCGGCTGGACGCTGGACGTAGATGCGGTCGCGGACGCGATGCGGCCCGAGACCGAGTTGGTGGTCGTGAACAACCCGAACAACCCGACCGGCCGCAAGCATCCCGAGGACGCGATGCGCGCGCTCTACGACGTCGCCGCCGACAACGACGCCTACCTGCTCGGCGACGAGGTGTACCGGCTGCTCGCCGAGGACCCAGTCTCGTCGGTCGCGAGCATGGGCGAGTACGGCATCAGCACCGCGAGTCTCTCGAAGGCGTACGGGCTCGCGGGCCTCCGGTTCGGCTGGCTCGCCGGGTCCGAGGAAGTGGTCGAGGCCGCGGAGCGCTGGAAGGACTACACGACGATTTCCCCGTCGAAGTTCGGCCAGCACGTCGCGCGGCAGGTGCTCGACGGCGAGGAAGAGGACTTGCGCTCGGAGGCGCTAGCGCACGTCCGGCGGAACCACGAGATTACCGCAGAGTGGGCGCGCGGCCACGGCCTCGACTGGCCCGACCCCGTCGGCTGTAACGTCTTCCTGCGCGTTCCCGACGGCTTCGTGGATTCGCGGGCGTTCTGCCGGACGGTCGTCGAGGACGCTGGGGTCGTGCTCGCGCCCGGGGACTGCTTCTCGACGGGCGGGGTGTCCTACGACGACTACTTCCGGCTCGGCTTCGGGCTGTCGACGGACGAACTCCGCGAGGGGCTGGCGCGCGTGGACGACGTGCTCTGAAGTGCGCGGGTTCGGTCCACTCTCACGTGGCCGTCTCCGCGAGTGTGGGGGCCTCTCCCGGCCGGAACGCGTTCCAAACCGTTTATACACGGCAGGCGTGAATCCGGGCGTATGGCGAAAGAGCAGACAGAAGTCCGGGAACTGCAGGAAGGTAACTACGTGATGATCGAGGACACGCCGTGTCAGATCAACGCCTACAGTACCGCCAAGCCCGGGAAGCACGGGAGCGCGAAGGCCCGCGTCGAGGCCGAGGGCGTCTTCGACGGGAAGAAGCGCAGCTTCAGCCAGCCCGTCGACGCGAAGGTCTGGATTCCGATCATCGAGCGAAAGCAGGGTCAGGTCGTCTCCATCGAATCCGAGACGGTCGCGCAGGTCATGGACCTCGACACCTACGAGACCGTGACGATGCAGATTCCTGCGGACCTGGACCTCTCCGCGGACGACAACATCGAGTTCCTCGAATTCGAGGACAAGCGGAAAATCCTCCAGTAACGGATGTTCCCCGGCGCCAGCCCCGTCGACGAGTCCGCGGACGCGCCGTTCGCCGACGCGGACTACGTCGCCGTGGGCGCGCCGCTGGACACCTCTACGTCGTTCCGTCCGGGCGCGCGGTTCGGCCCGGACCGAATCAGGAAGTTCGCTCGCACGTTCGAGGACTTCCACCCCACGACGGGGACACACTTCTCCGAACTACACGTCGCCGACCACGGCGATGTCCACGCGTGGCACGACACCGCGGAGTACCTCGACTACCTCGAAGGTGTCCTGACGGACGTCTACTGGGCGGACGCCGTCCCCGTGCTGCTCGGCGGCGAACACACCGTCTCGGTGGCGGGCGTGCGCGCTGCAGACCCCGACGTGTTCGTCGCGCTGGACGCCCACCTCGACCTCCGCGAGGAACTCGGCGGCGACCCGCTCAGTCACTCGACGGTCACCCGCCACGCGCTCGACGTCGCCGACGAAGCAATCGTCGTGGGCGCGCGCTCGGGCAACGAGGTCGAGTACGAGCGCGCCACCGAGAGCGACGTCACCGTCGTCACGCCGGAAGAAGCGGCCGACTGGACGCCCGACGTGGACGGCTCGGTCTATCTCTCGGTTGACATCGACGCCGCCGACCCTGCGTACGCCCCTGGAACGGGCACGCCGGAGCCGTTCGGCCTCGACTCCGCGACGATGCGGGACTTCGTCCGCGCGCTCGCGCCGCAGTCGGTGGCTTTCGACGTCGTGGAGGTCAACGACCGCGACGACGGGCAGGCCGCCACGCTCGCCGCGAAACTCGTCCGTGAGTTCGTCCACACGCACGCCGACGCGTAGTCCGCTACTCCTCGACGACGTCCGCCTCGGGCGCGTTCTGCATCACGCTGCGCAGCCCCTTCCACGCGTTGTGCTTGGCCGTGTAGCCTTCTCCGCTGCTCGCGATGACGTTGCCGTTGCGGTGGCGGAGCCGCCAGCGGAACTCCCCGGCCTTGTCCTCGAACACCTCGAAGCGGGCCAGCGACTGCGAGCCGTCGGCCGCCCCGACGGGAACCGCGCGGTCGGCCACGTCGGGGGCTTCGGCCGATACGTCGGCGTCGCTCTCTTCGTCAGCCGTTTCGCTTTCCTCGTCGCTGGTTTCGACTGCAGAGACAGCGTCGCTCGCCTCGTCGTCCCACTCCAACTCCAATTCGAGGCTCAGTTCGTCGTCCTCGCGCTCGAACTCCACTTCCAGCGAGAGTTCCGCGGGGACATCGACGGCGACGGCGTCGTCGCCCTCGCCGAGTCGAATCGACCCCGCGAGCAGGCCGTCCGCGACGTCGCTCAGTACGGCCGCGGCGTCCTCGGGGCTCGCAGTCACTTCGGATTCGTAGTCGTCTCGTGTCACGGTGGCACTACGCGCCCCGCCGGGTTAAACGGTTACAGGGGGTTCAGTGGTAGCCGGGCGCTCGCGGTTCGCTCCGCTCACCGCTCGCAACTCGAGACCTCCCTTCGGTCGGTCTCGCTGCCGACGCCTAGAAGTCCCCGGAGCCCCCGCACTCGCACATGGACCTCTCGGACATCGTCGCGAAGTACGACCAGCGACTGCGCGTCGACGACTACGAGGACGCCGCCACGAACGGCCTCCAGGTCGGCCCGGACGACGCCGAAATCGAGCAGGTAGCGTTCGCGGTGGACGCCGCGACCGCGACCATCGAGGAGGCCGTCGAGTGGGGCGCGGACCTGCTCGTCGTCCACCACGGCATCGTCTGGGGCGGCATCGACGCGGTGACGGGCCGCGAGTACGACCGCGTGCAAGCGCTGCTGGACGGTGACTGCGCGCTGTACGCCGCCCACCTCCCGCTGGACGGCCACCCGGAACTCGGGAACGCCGCGCAGCTCGCCGACCTGCTCGGGCTGGAGAACCGCGCGCCGTTCGGGGCGCACGCCGGCGAACACCTCGGGTCGCGCGGCACCGCGCCGACGGGCTTCACGGCGGACGAACTCGCGGCGACGCTCGACGACGAACTCGACCCCGAGAGCGGCGTACAGGTGCTCGGCTTCGGGCCGGACACGCTCGAGGAAGTCGCGGTGGTGACCGGCAGCGGCGCGGACTGGATTCGGGAGGCCGAGGCCGACGGGGTGGACGCGTTCATCACCGGCGAGGGCAAGCAGAAGCTCTACCACGAGGCCCGGGAAGCCGGCATCTCGGTGTTCCTGGCGGGTCACTACGCCACGGAGACGCTGGGCGTACGCGCGCTCCAGTCGGTCGCCGAGGACTGGGGCGTGGAGACGACGTTCGTCGACCACCCGACCGGCCTCTGACTGGGCCAGTCGAGGTGACACCACTCGCCGGCATCCGGCGAGACTCGCCGAGAGACAGTATCACGAGCGAAAATCGGGGGCGAACCCTTTTGTCGTATCCCCAAGACGCCACGCAGGAAGATGGGGATTGCCCGCCAGTTCGAACGAGTCCGGGGGAGCTACGGCGCGAAACTCGCCGTCGCCCTGCTCGTCGTCGTCGCGATTGCCGTCGGCGTCGGCGCGATGGTGTACCAGCAGACCAACGACCAGCTACAGGAGGACGTCCGGACGGAGCTGTCCGCGACGGCAGACGCCCGCGCCGCGCAGCTCGACGCGTTCCTCGACAACGTGCGCGGCCAAACGCGGCTGGCGTCCTCGCGTTCGGAACTCCAGTCCGGCGACCGCGAGCAGATTTCGTCGTTCCTCGACGCGCTCGCGGCCAGCGACTCGCTACCCGACGGCGTCGTCGCGGTCAGCTACTACGACGCCGACAGCCAGCGCATTATCGAGAGTTCCAGCGACCAGTTGACCGGCGTGGACGCCGGCGAACAGGGCGCGGCGTTCGCCACGAACCCGCCCGCGTTCGAGAGCGCCGACGACGTCGCCGTGACCGCGCCGTTCGAGGTCGACGCCGTCGACGTCCCGGTCGTCGCCGTGCTGTCGCCGGTCGACGGGACCGCCGGGAAGCGCCTCGTCTATCTGGTGAACGTGAACGAACTCACCAGCGGCTTCAGCGAGGTCGTCGAGGGCAGCGACACCGTGGTCGTGAACAGCGAGGGGACGAACGTCGCGCACACCGACGCCTCGCAGGTGTTGGCGAGCCACGAGGGGAGCGCGTCGATGCTCGAACGCTCGCTGACCGAGTCGACGTTCACGAACCACGGGGGGACCGTGATGGCGGCCGCGCCCGTCGCCGGCGCGGACTGGACCGTGATGGTGCACGCGCCCGCGAGTCAGGCGTTCGCGCTCGGCGACTACGTCGCGTCCAGCGTCGTCGGGCTCATCCTCCTGACCGTGGTGAGCCTCGCGCTCGTCGGCGTGACCCTCGGGTCGACGACCGTTGTCTCGCTGCGCCAGCTATCCGCGCGGGCCGACGAGATGGCCGACGGCGACCTCGACACCACGATAGAGACCAACCGGAACGACGAGTTCGGGACGCTCGCGGCGTCTTTCCGGCGGATGCGGGACTCGCTGTCGGAGTCGCTCTCGGAGGCGGAGGCCGCGAAGGCCGACGCCGAGGCCGCCCGCGAGGACGCCGAAGCCCAGCGAGAGGAAGCCGAGCGAGCCCGGCAAGCCGCGCAGGAGACCGCGCGCGAACTGGAGGCCGCAGCCGCGGACTACGACGACGCGATGACCGCGGTCGCGGCCGGCGACCTGACGCGGCGCGTCGACGCCGACCGCAGCCACGACGCGATGGCGCGGGTCGGCCGGTCGCTGAACGCGATGCTCGACGACATCGAGGACGGCGTCGCCGCCGCGTCGTCGTTCGCCGACCACGTCTCCACGGCGGCCGCGAGCGTCGACGACGGCGCGACCGCCGCGATGGACGCCAGCACCGACGTCTCCGGCGCGGTGGACGAGATTTCGGACGGCGCGACCGAGCAGACCGAGCGCCTCCACGAGGTCGCGGGGGAAGTCGACGACCTCTCCGCGAGCGCCGAGGAGGTCGCCGAGACCGTCGCGTCGCTGGCGGACACCGCTGGCCAGGCCGCGGACGCGGTCGAGGACGGGCAGGACGCCGCGGACGACGCGGTCGCGACGATGGACGAGGTCGCCGAGGAGGCCGAAGCCGCGGCCGACGCGATGGACGCCCTCGACGGCGAGATGGACGACCTCGGGGAGGTCGTCGACGTCATCGCGGACATCGCCGAGCAGACGAACCTGCTGGCGCTGAACGCGTCCATCGAGGCCGCGCGCACCGGCGCGGAGGGCGACGGGTTCGCGGTGGTCGCCGACGAGGTCAAGAGCCTCGCCGAGGAGTCCCACGCCGCCGCCCAGGACGTCGAGGACCGACTACTCGACCTGCAGGAGCAGGTGAGCGACGTGGCCGACGAGATGCGCGAGACCAGCCAGCACGTCGCGGACGGACGCGCCACGGTCGACGAGACCGCGGACGCCCTCGACGACGTCGTGGAGTTCGTCGCGCAGACGGACTCGGCGGCCGGCGAGATTCGGGACGCCACCGACCGGCAGGCCGAAGCCGCCTCGCGGGTCGCGTCGGCGGTCGACGAAGTCGCCAGCATCAGCGAGGAGACCGCCGCACAGTCGACGGACGTCGCGGACGCGGCGGACGAACAGACCGAGACGCTCTCGGAGGTCGGGGACGCCGCCGCCGACCTCGCGGAGCGCGCCGTAACCTTGGAAGACCTGCTCGCGGACTTCGACGCCCGCGGCGAGGAGGAGGTGAATTGAGATGACGCCCGAAACGTGGTTCTGGATCGGCGCCGTCGGCATGACGCTGGGCACGATGTTGCCCGTGCGGGACGCCGTTCGGAACCCCGCGCGTCGCCGCTTCGACGCCGTGCTCGTCGGCGTCACCGGCGTCGCCGCGGTCGCGTACGCACTCATGGCGCTGGGCGTCGGCGCGCTCCCGATGGACGGCTTCACCGTCCAGCTCGCGCGGTACGCCGACTGGCTGGTGACGACGCCGCTGCTCGTGCTCTACCTCGCGATGCTCTCGCGCCCAGGCCGGCGGACGTACGTCGGGCTGGTCGTCGCCGACGTCGTCGTCATCACGGCCGGCGTCGGCGCTGCCCTCACGCCCGCGCCGGAGAAGTGGGCGTTCTACGCAGTCGGCTGTCTCGCGTACGTCGCGCTCCTGTACGGCCTCCTGCGCACGCTGCCCGCGGCGCTGGGCGAGGACGCCGACCCGCGCGTGGACGCGACGTTCACGACGCTCCGGAATCTCACGGTCGTCCTCTGGACGCTGTACCCGGTCGTGTGGCTGCTCGCCCCGACCGGCCTCGGCGTCCTCCGGCCCGAGATGGAGGCCATCGTCGTAGTCTACCTCGACTTCATCAGCAAGGTCGGGTTCGTCGCGTTCGCGGTGCTGGGCGCGGACGCGATCGACCGCGTCGTCGGCACGACCGAGCGGGGCGCGACCGACTCCCTCGCGGTAGACGACGACTGACGAAACCACCCTTCGTCACGTGGCGTCTTTACTTCGAAAAATACCTTTAGGCGCCTTCTGTGTGGTGTTCTCGGGAGTGGCGCAATACTTACTCTCGTGCGGGGAAAGGGAGAGTTAAGTAGCCGAATCGCAACCCAAGTTACTGTACGGACTACCGCGCGGGAGCCACTCAAGCATGAGAGACGAATACGACTTACTCATCGTCGGCGGGGGTATCAGCGGAGCTTCGCTGCTGTACACGGCCGCGAAGTTCACGGACATCGAGAACATCGCGCTGGTGGAGAAAGAGGACGAAATCGCGAGCGTCAACTCCCACCGCACGAACAACTCCCAGACACTGCACTTCGGCGACATCGAGACGAATTACACGCTCGAGAAAGCCGAGGAGGTCAAGGAAGGCGCGGAGCTGCTCGCGGGCTACCTCGAAGACGAGGACCCCGACCGCGAGATGCACAGCAAGCGCTCGAAGATGGTGCTGGCGGTCGGCGAGGAAGAAGTCGAGAAGCTCGAATCCCGCTACCACGACGAAGGGTTCGGCGACCTCTACCCGAAGCTCCGGGACATCGGCCGCGAGGAAATCGCGGAACTCGAACCGAAGGTCGTCGAGGGCCGCGACCCCGACAAGGAGATGCTCGCGCTCCAGACGCCCGACGGCTACGTCGTCGACTACGGGATGACCGCCCAGTCGTTCGTCGACGAAGCCGAGAAAGTCGACGGCGTCGACGTCTTCACCGGCACCGAAGTCGAGGAAATCAACGACACCGGCGACGAGTTCCTCGTGGAGACGGACGCCGGCTGGTTCGAGAGCGACGTCACGGTCGTCGCCGCGGGCTCGCACAGCCTCCAGATTGCCAAGGAGATGGGCTACGGCGAGAACAAGAGCCTGCTACCGGTCGCGGGTAGTTTCTTCCTCGCGGAGGACTTCCTCAACGGGAAGGTGTACACCCTCCAGATGAAGAAACTCCCGTTCGCCGCCGTCCACGGCGACGCCGACGTCCACGACGCCTCCATCACGCGCTTCGGGCCGACCGCGAAGCTCGTGCCGACGCTCGAACGCGGCGAACTCGACACCATCGGCGACTTCTTCGACGTGTTCGGGCTGAACGTCGACTCGTTCCTGAGCTACGGGAACATCCTCGCCGACCGCATCCTCTTCCCGTACGTCGTCCGCAACCTCGTCTACGACGTCCCGGAAATCGGGAAGCGCACGTTCCTCCCGGAAGTCCAGAAGGTCGTGCCGAGCGCGACCCTCGACGACATCGAGCGCGCGAAGGGCTACGGCGGCGTCCGCCCCCAGATTGTCGACACCGAGAAGAAGTCCCTGGACATGGGCGAGGCCAAGATTACGGGCGACGGCATCATCTTCAACATCACGCCCTCGCCGGGCGCGTCGACGTGCCTGAAGAACGCGATGCGGGACACCGAGCAGCTGATGGCGTTCTTCGACGACGACCACGAATTCGACGAGGACGCGTTCCGCGACGCCACCATCCGGAACTTCCCGCGCATCGACGACGAAGAGGCAGCCGACGCCGAGCAGGACGACGCCACCGCGAGCGCCGCCGCCGACGACTGACCGGCCGCTCGACCCCTTCCTCGTTTCGCGCTTTTCCGCCGGATTCGTTACTCGGTAGCCGGTCGTCTCCGCTGGCTCGCATCGCTCTCGTCGACCGCCAGTGTAGTACAGGAACTTTTATTATATTCCTCGTCGCAGTAGTGGACAACCCATGTCGGTCGTACCTGTACGCGAGTAACTCCTTCCGGGCCGTACAGTCTTCAGACCGACTTTTCCCACACTCCAGACGTGAGCACACACCCACAGCACGCGACCGAATCGAACCCGACCACCAGCGAGACACCTCCCGGGACGGCGAGCCAGCCCACGCCCGCCTCGGACGACACGGACCGACAGCACGGCGACACGCCCGAGTCGTGGGTCGCCCGCTGCCAGTCCCAGTTCGACGCGGCGCGCAGCGACCGCCTCCGGAACCTCGCCGACGACGCGAACCACGCGATGCCGGACGGCGTCTGACCCCTCGACGTGCCTCGCAGCGAGTGAACGCTCTCGGAATCCTCTTGTCCGTGGCTCCAGTACGTCTACGCGGCCGATGACGACGCCACCGGGCCGACCCGGGGTGGCTCCCGCGGGACGACGAGCCCTATGAGTGCCGAGGCCGACTCTTCGACTTCGAGTACCTAGCCGAGCGTGACGAACGCCGCGCCAGCGACGACCACGAACGCACCAGCGACCACGCCGCGCGTGACGCGTTCGACGTCGCTGAGCAGGACGGCCGCGAACGCGGTCGTGAACAGCGGTGCGGCGGCGACGAGCGGGTCGACGACGACGAGACGGCCGGCGGGGTGTTCGAGTGCGGTGAACAGCGACACCATCCCGGTGGCGGTGAGCACGCCGACGAGCGCGAAGAGGACATACGTCTCTCGGGGCGCGGCCAGTTCGTCTGTGCGGCCGCGGACGAGCACGTATCCGAGTATGACGAGCACGGCGGCAGTTTCGTTGACGGTCACCGCGGGGAGCGCGCTCGTGCCGGCGGCGTCGAGGCCGGTGCGGCGGACCGCGTTCGCGGCGGCGTACAGCGCGGCGGCGGACAGCGGGAACAATAGGTCTCGCCGCTGCCACCCCCTGACGTCGCCGCCCTTCGACAGCGAGAGGACGACTAGACCGACGGTCAACACGGCGGCGCCGACGAGCGTCAGGTGGCCGACGCGCTCGCCGAGTACGACGGCGCCGATGACCACCGCGAACAACGGGCGCGTGCTCACGCCGGCGGTGTTGATGGAGGCACCGAGGCGGTCGATGCCGCTGTAGACCACGAGGCGGCCCACCGCTGTCCCCATCGCGCCGGCGAGCGCGAACAGCCCGACGGCACGCGCGGAGAACTGCAACACGGCGGCGGGGCCGTGGAGCACCGTGGTCACCACCCAGAGCACGGCGGCGTCAACGGAGACGATGACGACCGGCGCCTGGAGCGGTGTGCCGCCCCGCGAGAGCGCGTACTTCACGACCACCGGGGTCAGCCCCCAGAGTATCGTCGAGAGCAGCGCCAGCGAGCAGACCGCGGGCGGTGCCGCCAGCCCGCAGTCGAACGGGAGCATCGGCGGAATCACTGTACCGGTCGTTCAGGCGGCCGGGAGAAAGGGCGTTTGGCCCGTTCGGTGACTGCTCGTTCGTGCTGGGTCGCCGTTTCCCACCGGAATTAGATAACCTATAGGAATATTTTGAGTTGAGATACTACCGCAAGTCATATCACCGTCGTCGGCTTCTGCACGAACAACGAATGAGCGACGACCACATCTCCACGACGCACATCGGCAGTCTCCCCCGTGACCCCGAACTCCTCGACCTCCTGCAGCGCCGCCAGGATGGCGAGGACGTCGACCCCGAGCAGTGGCACCAGACCGTCCAGGACGCCACCGAGTCCGTCGTCCGGAAGCAGGCCGACGTCGGTCTCGACGTCGTGAACAACGGCGAGCAGCCCCGCGTCTCCTTCAACTGGTACGTCGCCAACCGCCTCTCCGGCATCGGCGGCGAGCGCGACGCGCCGCTGTGGGACGACCTCGCGGACTTCCCCGAGTACGCCAGCGACGCCTTCGACACCGAGACCATCGACCTCACGAAGCAGCCGTCGGTCACCGGCCCGGTCGTGTACGACGGCACGGAAGCCGTCGACGAGGAAATCGAGACGTTCGCCGACGCGCTCGACGCCGTCGACGCCGACTTCGAGGGAACGTTCCTGACGGCGGCCTCCCCCGGCGTCGCCGCCGCGACGCTCGTCAACGAGTACTATGACTCCCACGAGGAGTTCGTCCACGCCGTCGGCGACGCCCTCCGCGAGGAGTACGAAGCCATCGCCGACACCGGCGCAATCCTCCACCTCGACGCCCCGGACCTGCTGACGACCGGGCACCGCGGCTTCGGCGACCGCCCGTCGAGAAGCTCAAGCCCATCGTCCGCCTGCACGTCGCAGCGCTCAACGAAGCCACCCGGAACATCCCCGACGACCAGATTCGCGTCCACACCTGCTGGGGGAGCTACGAAGGCCCCCACCACCGCGACACGCCGCTCGTGGACGTGCTCCCGGAACTGTACGAACTCGACGTCGGCGGGCTCTCCATCGAGGAAGCCAACCCCCGCCACGAACACGAGTACCGCGTCTTCGCGGAACACCCGCTTCCCGACGGCTGGGACCTGCTTCCGGGCGTCGTCGACGTGAAGACGAACGTCGTCGAACACCCCGACGTCGTCGCGGACCGCATCGAGCGCGTCGCGGACGCCGTCGGCGACCCCACGCGCATCGTCGCCGCGCCCGACTGCGGGTTCGACACGCAGGCCGGCCTCGCGATGGTCCACCCCGAGATCGCGTGGAAGAAGCTCGAAGCACTCGTCGACGGGGCCGCGGTCGCCACCGACCGCCTGTTCTAGTCCTCCGCGCTCTCGCCAGTCAGCCCGCGCCGGATGCTCCCCACGAGCACTTCGAGGTCCTCGGGGTCGGCGTCCAAGTCCACTTCCAGCGAGACTGCGTGCTCGCCGTCACCCGACTCGCCGCCTTCGCCGTTTTCTTCCGCCGTCGCCGTTGCAGCGGCTTCGATTTCGTCGACGAGTGCCTCGACGTCTGAGACGTCCGCCGCATCCACGAGCGCCTCGATAGTCTCTTCGGGAACGTCTACGCCCTCGATTTCCGCGGCCGCTTCCACGGACTCCGCCGCCTCTTCGGCCGCCTCGCCCGCTTCTTCCACCTCTTCAGCGGCTCCTTCGCCCTCTTCGGCGACCGCCTCGGCCTCGCCTTCGACTGCCTCTTCCGCTTCCTCGGCGGTCGCTTCGGCTTCCTCGGCAGCCGCCTCGCCCGCTTCTTCGACTTCCTCGGCTGCTTCGGCCGCTTCCTCTTCGGCCGCCTCCTCCGTCGCTTCCGCTTCTTCCTCGCCTGCTTCGGCGGCCTCTGCTGCTTCTTCCGTGGCTTCTTCGGCTACCTCCTCGCCTTCCTCGGCTGCCGCTTCACCTTCTTCTGTGGCTTCTTCGGCCGCTTCACCGGCTTCCTCGCCGCCGACCGAAATCGTGATTCCGGGTTCGGCACCGATTTCGATGGTCACCGTCTCGCCCTCCTCGGAGATGTCGACGTCCGGCTCGGGCTCGCCGCCGTCGGGCTGGAGGTCGTCGGACCCGCCGTCCGCGGCCTCCTCGACATCGAGGTCGCCGCCCACGCTCAAATCCTCCAGGTCGACGTCGCCGTCGACGGAAATCTGGATGCCGTCGTCGTCCCCGACCGCGATGTGGACGTTCGTCCCGTCGTCTAACTCCAACTCGACTTCCGGCGGGAGAGACGTGCTGGCGGCTCCCTCTGCTACTTCAGCGGCTTCCGCGGCTTCACCCTCGTCTCCGGCTTCAGTTTCGGCTTCCGGGCTGATGCCGCGGCTCGCCTCGCGCGCGACGTCCTGCACCGACTCCACGGCTGATTCGGGTGTCGTCGCCGGCTCCTCGGCGACCTCCTCGACCGCCGACTCCGCAGCTTCGACTTCCTCGGTCGCGGGTTCGACGGCGGACTCGAGTTCCTCGCTCACCGGCTCCGCGCCGGACTCAACCGCTTCCGCTCCTGCTTCGGCTGCCTCTGCGACTGGTTCCACAGCCGACTCCACTTCCGTCGCCTCCTCGCCAGCTGCTTCGGCGACCGGCTCTACCGCCGACTCGACGGCTTCTCCCTCTGCTTCGGCCGCTTCTGCGACTGGCTCGACGGCGGACTCGACCGTTTCTTCGGCTTCCGCGGCGGCCTCCGCAGCCGGTTCGACGGCAGACTCTACTGCCGCGGCTTCGGCGGTTTCGGTGGCTTCACCGGCAGTTTCAGAAACTTCCTCGGCAGTCTCGGTGACTTCCTCGACAGCTTCGACGGCTTCGTCGACGGTCGTCTCGACGCCCGCCGCCGTTTCGGCCACCGACTCGATGCGCTCGCGTGCCTGCTCCGCGGCCGTCTCGACGTCCGCAGCGGCCTCCTCGACCGCGACCGCGGCCCCTTCGACGGACTCACTCGCCGCTTCCGCGCGCTTGGCCGCCTCGTGGGCCTCCGCCGCGGCCGTTTCTGCGGCGTCTCTGGCCGTCTCCGCCTGCTCGGCCGTCGTCTCGACCGTCTCCTCGACGTCCTCGGCGGTCTCGGCGGCGGACTCGGCCTCCGCGGCGACGCGGCCGACCGCCGCACCGGCTTCGGTCTCGTGTTCGCCGGTCGCCGCTTCGGCTGTTTCGTCGCTCGGCAGACGCTCTCCTTCGGGGAGGCGATACTGCCCGTCCTCGTCGCGGTCGAGCAGGCCCGCCCAGTCGTACAGTTCCAGTAGGGTGGTGATGCCGCTCCGGACGCGACTCGCCTCGGGGTCGTGGCCCGTGATGGCGGCCACGAGCGGCACGAGTTCGTCCTCCGTACTGGGGTTCCCACGAACGAGCCCGCGGAGTTCCTCCGTGACCGGCCAGTCGGCCAGCAGTTCGCGCGCGCGACCGCTAGCGCGCTCCTCGTCGTCCACCGCGAGCGCGCCCGCCAGCGCCTGCCCACGGTCCGTCAGCCGGTGTTTCTGCCCCTCTTCGGTGAGCACGCCGACGTCTTCGAGGAACCGCGTCTGTCGGCCGACCGCGTCGCTGATGCCCGTGGCGTCCTCCACGGCCGTGGTGTACTTCGGTTCGGCCGCCGCGCCGACGGCGTCCCAGCCGGCGATAATCTCCCGGAGCGTGTCGAGGCTCACGCCCTTCGGAATGTGGTGTGTCGCCATTATCGGATGTGCGACCCAGGCTGCCAAAAATCAGTTGGCCGTTCGAACTGTCGCGAGCCCGGACGTGCGTGTCGCGGGTCTCCGCCGCGTCGACGGCTGGATGCCAACCCTTAACCGTGTACCCGGCCTTCGTATGGTTGTAATGGCAAACGGTACGGTTGACTTCTTCAACGACACGGGCGGCTACGGTTTCATCGAGACTGAGGACGCGGACGAGGACGTTTTCTTCCACATGGAGGACGTCGGCGGCGAGGACCTCACCGAAGGCACCGAGATCGAATTCGACATCGAAGAGGCTGAGAAGGGTCCGCGCGCGACGAACGTCGTCCGACTCTAATTCGGCTCTTTCCGTCGCCCCACGGCGACACAGACACTAACGTTTCTTTCGGAACTACGACACACAGCGACGGCGTCGCGGTTCTGTGCACCCGAGCGAAATCCCGGCGCCTATTACGCAGTCGGTGCTACCGGCGAGCATGTACGACCGGATTCTAGTCCCGACTGACGGCGGCGACGCCTCGCCGAAGGTGTTCGCGCACGCCGCAGACATCGCCGCGCGCCGCGACGCGACCGTCCACGTGCTCTACGTGGTCGACGACCGCGCGTTCCTCACGCTCGACGACGCGATGCAGAGCGAAGCCGTCGAACAGCTCCGCGCGGAGGGTCGGGGCGCGCTCAGCGACGCGAAACAGACCTTCGAGGCCGAGGGCGTCACCGTCGAGACGGAACTGCGCCGTGGCAACCCCGGCGAGGAGATCCTCGACTACGCCGACGAGTCGGACGTCGACCTCGTCGTGATGGGGACGCGGCGCGGCGACTTCGAGAACTCGATGCTCGGCAGCGTCTCCCGGGAGGTCGTGACCTCCGCGGACGTGCCCGTGCTCACGGTGTCGCTAACCGACGACGAGTAAGTCAGCAGCGTCGCTACGACGTCGAAATACGGGAAAAGACTGCAGAACTACTCGGAGCCGCGATTCAGTTGATGTGGCCTTCTTCGCGGAGCTGGTCCGCGTCCTGCTCGTCGTAGCGCCACTCGATGTTGGCCTTCTCGTCCTGCCAGTCCCACGGCTCGACGAGCACGACGTCGCCCTCGTTGATCCAGGTCCGGTACTTCATGCGGCCGGGGATGCGGCCCATCCGGTTCTCGCCGTCTTCGCACTGCACACGCACGTGATTTCCGCCGTTGTGTTCGGTCACGACGGCGAAAAGTTCGTCTTCGTCGGGCATCCGCAGGTTGCGGCGCCCAGATTCTTCGCTCACACATAGTATAGCCGTCCGAGACGTTTAAATCAACGGGAAGGAGTGGTACCACATCTCACGCGATAGATTGCCGTACGGCTTCCCGGCCGTGGTCCGGTGTCGAAATACAGAAAGGCCCTACCTGCGAGCATCGAAACAAGCCGTGCTCTCGGACTCACGTCCCGTCGCCTCGCTCGCGAACCGCTCGCGCCGCCCGGAGGCCACTCACTGATGGTCGACTTCGCCGGCATCTTCCTCGGCGCTGTCGGCCCCATCGTCGCCATCGCGGCCGTCGGCTACGTGCTCGCGACGCTGAAGGACGTCGACCCGCAGCCGCTGAACACCGCGGTCGTCTACGTACTCGCGCCCGCGCTCGTCTTTCACAGCCTCGCGGTCACCGAGCTGGACGCCGCCACGCTCCAGTGGCTGACGGTCGGCATCGTCGCGTTCACGGTCGCGATGTGGGGCGTCGCGGAGGCGACCGGCCGCCTGCTCGGCGAGCGCGAACCGATTCTGAGCGCGCTCGTACTCGTCGCGATGTTCACGAACTCCGGTAACCTCGGCATCCCCGTGTCGGACTTCGCGTTCGGCGACGTCGGCCGCCAGACCGCGGTCGTGTTCCTCTCCGTCCAGTCCGTGCTGATGTACACGCTCGGCGTCTACGCGGCGTCCCGGAGCGGCGGCTCCGCGGGACTGGTCGGCCTCCGGCGCGTGTTCCGGCTGCCGCTCGTCTACGCCGTCGTCGCCGCGCTCGCCGCACGCGCGCTTGGTGTCGTCCCGCCCGCCAGCAACGCGGGCATGGAGTCGCTCAAACTGGTCGGCGACGCCTCGATTCCCGTGATGTTGCTCGTCCTCGGCATCCAGCTCGCGCGGACCAACACGGGCGCGGCGGTCTCCCGAACGGCGCCCGCCACGGCGCTCAAGCTCGGGGTCGCGCCGCTCGTCGCGCTCGGCGTCGCGCTCGTGATACCGTTCGGGGACGCGACGGTCGCGCGCGTGTTCGTCCTCGAAGCCGCGATGCCCGCGGCAGTCACGCCTGTCATCCTCGTCGGCGAGTTCGCCGCCGGCGCGCGCTCGGAGGGCGTCTCCGTCCCCGAGTACGTCTCGACGTGCGTGCTCGTCACCACGCTGCTCGGCATCCCGGTGTTGACGGTGCTCATCGCGTTCTTGCGCTCGGGAATCGTGCTCTAGGCGTGGCCGCTGCTCGTGATTTGGAGGCCGGCGATACCGACGACGACGAGCGCGATGCAGCCCACGCGCAGCGCCGACACCGGCTCGTCGAAGAGGTAGACGCCGAGAATCGCGGTCGCGACCGCGCCGATGCCCGTCCAGACGGCGTACGCCGTCCCGACCGGAATCTGCTGGACGGCCCGCGACAACAAGTAGACGGAGACGCCCATCGCCGCCAGCGTCGCGACCGACGGCAGCGGCTCCGTGAAGCCGTCAGTGTACGCCAGTCCGATTGCCCAGATAGTCTCGAACAGTCCGGCGACGAGCAACACCAGCCACGGCGACATGGCCGGATAGAGAGCGCTCGGGTCCCTCAACGTGTCGGACCCGGACGAGCGCTCAGTTCGTGGTGATGATTTCGACGACGTCCCGCGGGTCGAGCTCGTGGTCGGCGGCGATTTGGCGGTTCGCGCGGCAGTCCTTGGCGTGGAGGAAGCCGTCACCGACGTCGCTGTGAACGTGGTACGCGAACTGTTCGGCGGTCGCGCCCTCCGGCAGCAGGAAGACGTCCGGGAGCACGCGGCCGTCGGTCGTCCCGAGACCGTTCGCCGAACCCGGGAAGACAGGGACGACGCCGAGTTCGTCGAACAGCGCGGCTTCGAGGGCTTGCTGGACGCCCGTGCCGCCGAATTCGCCGAGGAATTCGCGGATGGATTCGAGGCCGGCGGCCTGCTCGTCGCCGACGTCGCCGGTAATCTCGAAGTCGTCGCTGCCGGGGCGGTAGTCGACGACACCGCTCTCGCTAGCCTGCTTGAGCGCCTTCTCGGCGTGCGCGCTCGTCGGCACGAACGTCAGGTGGTCGTAGTCGGGGTCGTCGGTGATGGTCTCCCAGTTCGCCTGTGCTTCGGGGGTGTCCATCTTGTTCGCGGCGACGACCATCGGCTTCGTGCGCTTGCGAATCTCCCGGGCGAGCTCCATCCGGTCGTCGTCGTCCCACGTCGCGGGGTCGAGTTCGAGGCCCAGCGCGAGGATGACCTGCTTTATCTCCTCGTCGGTGGTGCGGAACGCGCTCATCTGCTCGGCGAGTTCGACCTCGAGCGCGGTCTCGCCGGCGTGCTGGCCTTCGAAGCGCTCGATGCCCTTCTCCAGGATGTCGAGGTACCACTGGTCGAGTTCGTCTTCGAGGAAGTCGATGTCCTTCCGGGGGTCGTGGCCCTCGGTGGCCTCGCCCTCCATGTCCGTCGTCCCGGAGAAGTCGACGACGTGGACGAGCACGTCTGCCTCGTTGAGGTCCGTGAGGAACTGGTTGCCGAGGCCGGCGCCCTCGTGAGCGCCGGGGATGAGCCCCGCGACGTCCACGAGTTTCGTCGGGACGAACCGCGTGCCGTCCTCGCAGTAGCCCGTCGAGGGCGTGCACGTCTCGTCGAATTCGGGTGCCGCGCAGTCCACGCGCACGTAGGCTTCGCCGACCGCCGGGTCGATCGTCGTGAACGGGTACGCGCCCTCCGGCACGTCGTTCATCGTCGCCGCGTTGAAGAACGTGGACTTCCCCACAGAGGGCTTGCCCACGAGCCCAATCCGATAACTCATTGTTGGATACAGTGGACCGCCGTACAAACGGGTTGCGTCCCCGCTGTGGTCTGTGACCCACTCACACCATCACGCGATGTCGTGGAGGTCGTAGAGCGTGTCGAGTTCGTAGTCGGGGGACGCCGAGAGGTCGTAGTCAGCGCGGTGGTCGCGCCACAGGAACGCCGAGTCTGTGCCGGCATTCGTGGCCGCCTCGACGTCGCTCTGGCTGTCGCCGACGAACAGCGTGCGCTCCGGGTCCGCATCCAGGTCGTCGAGTACAAGGTCGAGGTAGTGCGGGTCCGGCTTCTTCCGGTGGAGGCTGGCCGGCTCCATCTCACGCCCGTAGTACGCGTGGAAGTCCTCGCGGATACCATGGAAGTCCAGAATCTCCTCGATGGTGCGGTGCTGGTTCGTCGAAACGATGCCGCGAGGCACGTCCAGGTTCCGGACGGCGTCGTAGTCCCCGTAGAGGGGTTTCCGGCCGTCGCGCATGTCCGCGACCTGCTTCTTCGAGAACCACAGGTCGCGCTGGCGCCACAACGCGTCCGGGTCGACGCCGTAGGTCTCGCTGACCGCCTCGAGGTCGTCGGGCGTCACGTGCATCGTCATCCGGTCGACGTGCTCGGGGTCCGGATCGTCGACGCCGATCGCCCGGAACCCCTCGACGGTCGCCTGTTTGAGGACGTCCAGCGGCGTGGGGTGTGTGAGAACGCCATCGTTGTCGAATACGACTGCGTCGTAGGTCACGTCTGGGGGTTGCGCGAACACCGGCAAAGTCGTTTCGCGCTGCGGTCGCAGCACGGCCCGAACGTCACACTCTCGGCGTCGGGCTTCCGTCGCCGACTCGTTTTTCGGCTTCCGGCGCGTAGACGCCTGTATGGAAGCTCGTTCGCTCGCCGAAGCGTTCGCGTCGTTCGAGGAGACGTGGGAGCCCCGCGTGCTCGCCGAACTGAACGACCAGCACGTCAAGGTCGCGCGGCTGGACGGCGAGTTCGTCTGGCACGCCCACGAGGACGCCGACGAACTGTTCTACGTCGTCGAGGGCGACCTCACCATCGAGTACCGCGAGGACAACCACGAGGACGCGGTCCACCTCGGCCCGGGCGACCTGACGGTCGCGCCCGCTGGCGTCGAACACCGCCCGGTCGCCCACGAGGAGACGAAAGTCGTGCTGTTCGAGCCGGCGGGCACGACGAACACGGGCGACGCCGACGACAGCGAGCGGACTGTCGACGAACTGGAACGGCTCTAGACACGCGCCAGTGAGTCGAATGTATCGTCGCCGACTGCGGCGAACGAGCGAGCGGTGCGGACAGCGACAGCCCTTACTTCGGTGACGCCCACAGATACGGGTATGAACCGCCGCGCGTTCCTCGCCGCCAGTGCCGCGGGCTCGCTGGCTGCGGTCTCGGGCTGTCTCGGGCTGCTGGGCTCCTCGTCGTCGTCGGTCAACCACGTCGGCAACCTCGACGCGGAGTTCCACGCGAACACCTCGCTGCCGGCCGACGAGGACCCGGCCGACGGCTACCCACCCGAGTACGGCAACCCCGACGAGCGTAACGTCGACCCGTCGTCGTTCCGCACGACGACCACGAACGGCGAGACCATCCGGCTCGCGCCCATCGAGGTGGCGCGCTACTGGCACCAGCGCGCGGCCGCCCGCTTCGTGGACGCCCGCGGCCTCCAGCAGTACGAGCGCGCGCACATCTACGGCGCCGTGAGCAGCCCTGCCCAGCGCGGCTCGGAGGGCGGCGGCATCAGCGGCTGGTCGAAGGACGACCGCATCGTCTGCTACTGCGGCTGCCCGCACCACCTCTCCTCGGTTCGGGCGTCCGCGCTCCAGCAGGCCGGCTTCTCGAACGTCTTCGTCATCGACGAGGGGTTCGGGCCGTGGTACGAGAACGGCGAGCCGATGCGCGGCACCGACTTCAGCGCGCCCCAGGAGGCGTTCGTCGACGGCGAGGTCGACCCCCAGCACGCCGGCGACTACGCGTGGGCGACCCACGAGCCCTCGGGCCAGCAGGAGGCCGCGCCCATCGGCGACGACGGCACGTTCAGCCTCCACCTCAAGTTTTACGACGTCACCGAGGACACCCCGATTCACGTCCAGACGCCCGCCTTCGACGTCACGCGGCCGCTCGGCGACCTCACCAGCACAGTGCTGACGGGCTGACCGGCCCCGGTTGTTTTCCCGTTGCGGCGTCTCCGCCCGACCGATGCGTAGTCGCGCGTCCGAACGACACCCCGTAGCCCGCGCCCGGTAGCGTGTTCGCGTCACTGCTCACGCTGCTGGCGGGCGTCACGACGCTCGTCTACGGCGGCGACCGCGTGGTCGACGGCGCGAGCGAACTCGCCCGCCACGCCGGCGTCTCCACGTTCTTCGTCGGCGTCACCGTCGTCTCCGTCGGGAGTTCGGTGCCCGAAATCGCGACGTCGCTGTACGCCGCGGCGTACGGCTCCGGCGACCTCGTCGTCGGCCACATCGTCGGCTCCGCGACCTCACAGATTACGTTGGGCGTGGGTATTCTTTCGCTGGCCGCGCCGTTGTCGGTCGCCCGTGAGAAGACCCGCGTCTACGGCGGTGGAATGCTCGCTGCGATGGCGGTGATGGCGGTCGCGCTCCAGTCCGGGACCATCACGCGCGTCCAGGGCGCGCTCATGGTGCTGGCGTACCTGGGTTTCCTCGCGGTGCTTGCCGAGCACGAGGACTACGCCGAACACGTCGCGGACTCGGAGCTGACGCTCCAGCGCGCCGCGGGCTACGTCCTCCTGGGCGTCGCGTTGGTGGTCGTCGGCGGCCACCTCCTCGTGACGGGCGGCCAGCGCCTCGCAGTCGCCGTGGGCGTCCCGAGTTACCTCGTCGGCCTCGTCACGGGACTCGGGACGACTGCGCCCGAAATCGCGGTGGCGCTGGTCGCCGTCCGCCGCGACCGCACCGGCATCGCGGTGGGGACGCTGCTCGGCTCGAACATCACGGACCCGCTGTTCTCGCTGGGCGTCGGCGCCGCGCTCGCGGGCGTCACCGTCACCGGCGTCGACGCCGTCCTCACCTCCGTCGGCTACATGATCGTCGCCAGCGCGCTCGTGCTCGCGGTCGTCTACACGCGCCGGCCCGTCGGCCGGGCCGGGTCGCTGGCGTGTCTCGTGCTCTACGTCCCCACCTTCCTCCTCGGGTAGTGGCGGGTAGGCTTACGGTGGTGGCGTGGCGACGCCACAGTATGCGACGAGTCGTCATCGTGGGTGCCCTCGGCCGCGACTTCCACGACTTCCTGACCGTCTTCCGCGACAGCCGCGACCACCGCGTCGTCGCGTTCACCGCCGCACCAAGTCAGAACCTCGGTGAGACGGGCGACCACCACGCCACGTTCCCCGCAGCACTCGCGGGCCCGGACCACCCCGACGGCATCCCGATCGTCCCCGAACCCGAACTCGAAGCCGTCGTCGAGGAGTACGCCGCCGACGAGGTCGTCTTCTCGTATTCCGACGTCTCCCACGAGAAGGTGATGCACGTCGCCTCGCGGGCGCTGGCGGCCGGCGCGGACTTCCGCGTCGTCGGCCCCGACGAGATGCAACTCGACGCCGACGTGCCCGTGCTCGCGGTGGACGCGGTGCGCACGGGCTGCGGGAAGAGCCAGGTGTCGCGGGCGCTCACCGCCGAACTCGAATCCCGTGGCTACGACGTCGCGGTCGTCCGCGAGCCGATGCCGTACGGCGACCTCACCGAGAAGCGCGTCGAGCGCTTCGCCGACGAGTCCGACCTCGCCGACCTCACCATCGAGGAACGCGAGGAGTACGAGCAGCACGTCCAGCGTGGGCACGTCGTCTACGCGGGCGTCGACTATGCCGAAATCGTCGAGCGCGCGAGCGCGGAAGCCGACGTCATCGTGTGGGACGGCGGGAACAACGAACTCCCGTTCGTTCGCCCGGACCTCCACGTCGTGCTCGCGGACCCGCTGCGCGCCGGCGACGAACTCACCTCCCACCCCGGGGAGGCGAATCTCCGGGACGCAGACGTCGTTGTCGTGAACAAGGAGAACAGCGCCAGCGACGACCAGATTCAGACGGTCGTGGAGAACGTTCGCGAGGTGAACCCGAACGCCGAGATTCTCCACGCGGACTCCGTCGTGACCGTCGACGACCCCGACGTCGTCCGCGGGAAGGACGCGCTCGTCGTCGAAGATGGTCCGTCGCTCACGCACGGCGGCACCGACTACGGCGCCGGCACGGTCGCCGCCGAGCGCTACGACGCCACGCTCCTCGACCCGCGCGAGGAAGCGGTCGGCTCCATCGCGGACACCCTGGAGAAGTACGACCACCTCGACCGGCTGCTGCCCGCGATGGGGTACACCGACGAGCAGATTGCGGACCTCGAAGCCACCATCCGGAACGTGGACCCCGAGGTCGTCGTCGCGGGGACGCCGCACTCGCTGTCGGACTACGTCGACGTGGACGCGCCAATCGTGCAGGTCGACTACCACGTGGAGTTCCACGACACCACGATCGCAGACTTCCTCGACGCGCACGCCGACGACATCGGCCTCTGAGCCATCCGGGAGATTTACCCCCGGTGGCGTCGTCGCTGTCGCCATGACGACAACGGTAGCGGTGACTGGGGCGACCGGCGGCCTCGGCGAAGCGGTCGCGCGGGCGTTCGCCGACGAGGGCGCGACGGTCGTGCTCGGCGGCCGGGACCGACAAGCGCTCGATGCACTGGCCGACGAACTCGGCGGCGAGTTCCTGCGGGCGGACGTGCGCGACGAGTACGAACTCGAACGCCTCATGGAGCGCGCGTCGAAGGCCGGCGACACCTCCGGTATCGACGTGGTTGCGCCCTGCGCGGCCGTCTACCACGGGCCGGCGGGCGAGACGCCGCTCCCCGAGGAGTCCTACAGCGCGTTCGACGACACGATGCGGACGAACGCCCGCGGCGTGTTCGCGGCCGTCCGCGAGGCGCTCCCGCACATGGACGAGACAGGGCGCGTAGTCATTCCGACTGGGAGCGTCGCCCGCGACCCGGACCCCGGATTCGGGGCGTACGCCGTCTCGAAGGCCGCCGTCGAGGGCGTCGCGCGCCAGTTCGCGGCGGACTGCGAGCAGGCCGTCGGCTGCGTCGACCCCGGTGCCGTCGATACCGCACTCCACGGGGAGGGCGGCCGAGACCCCGCGGAAGTCGCGGGGCTGTTCACGTGGGCGGCGTCCGAGCCCGAGCGCCTCGACGGCGCGGTGCTGGACCTCGCTGACTGGCAGGCGGCGAGCGAGTAGTCAGACGACACGCACGCGCTCGGCGGTGACGTCGACGCCCGGGCTGTGGAGGAGGTGCGGGACGGATTCGGGCTGTTCGAAGCCGTTCGCGGCGAAGAGGTCGTTCGTGCGGAACGTCGCGTCGGCGTGCGCGAGCCGCCACGGGTCGTGGGCGACTTCGCCGCAGAACACCCGCTTGCGGCCGGCCGCGTAGAAGCGGTAGCGCTCAAGCAGGAACGCTTCGAGCGTCCCCGGACTGGCTGCTGCGGGCTCGCCGACGGGCTCGTAGGTCGCGTCGAACTCCAGGTCCGGGACGCCGGAGTGCGTGCGGTGGCTCCGGAACTCGACGGCGCCGTCTTCGTGGGTGACGTTCATCTCCGCACGGTAGTACGGCAGCCAGGAAGAGCGTGCGCGCGAGCGCGACGCCGAGCCGGTCGTTCGCGTCGAGGTTGAAGAAGTAGATGCCAGGGCCGGCGTCGCCGGTGACGTACGTGCGGAGGTTGAGTTCGCCGAACGTCCGGCCGATGGACGCGGGGATGCCGAACGGCCGGACGTCTTTCATCACGAACGGGACCGCAGACAGCCACGCACGGCCGTCGAACGTGTCCACCTCGACACCGTCGGGGAGTCGTCTGGCGACGACTTCGGGGTCGACCGGCCAACTCGCGACCAATACGTCCCGCCACTCCATCGAGACGACGTCCATACCCGAAGTACGCGACCTGGGGTCTTCGGCGTGCCGGCCAACCGACACAGTATTAACTCTCCGGGAGGATTTAATAACTGAATGTCTGTCACGCAGTCCGTCGCGACAATCCGGGCGCGCACCTCGCGCCTCGGCGCCGTCAGTCTCGTCGCGTTCCTCGCGCTGTCCGCCTACGTCTTCAGCACGGGCGAAGCGCGGAAACTCCTCGGCATCGCGTGGGTCGCGTTCGCCGCGATGGCCGGCGCCGCCGCAATCGGCGCACGCGCCAGCACCGAACACCCAACAGGCCTCGTCTGGGGGTACGGCCTCGCCAGCGGCGCGATGGTCGCCAGCTCCGCCGCGTTCCTCGTCCCGCAGGCCATCGGCTACGCCCCCAAGCCCGGCGGCTTCGGCATCGCCGCCGGCATCCTCGTCGGCTTCGGCGCACACACCATCGGCCACCTCGTCACACACCGCGACCTCCCGCTGGACCGCACGTCCGCCGAATTGGCCGCGCACTCGCTGACCGCCGGCTCCATCATCGGCATCGTCTACACCGCGATGCCCGAGCTCGGCCCGCTACTCGGGCTCGCCATCGTCTCCCACAAAGGCCCCGCGGGCTACGCCGCCGCGCGCCGGCTCACCGCGCAGGGCCGCTCCCCGATGATGCTGCTACTCCCATCCGCCGGCGTCGGCATCGCCGCGCTCGCGGTCACTATCCTCTCATTCCCAACGGACGCCACCTTCCGCGCCGTCATCTTCGGGTTCGCCGCCGGCATCTTCCTCCACGTCGCGATGGACTTCCTCCCCGAGTGCGAGACCGGCAGCGAAGTCCACGCCGCCGCCACCCGCGGCCTCGACGACCACGACCACGGCGTCCTCGACCAGCTCCGCCTCCACGCCGTCGCCTCCACCGCGCTCGGCGGCATCGCGGTCGCGACCGCGTGGCTGCTGCTGCAGTGACTCACTCTTCTGGTCCGCCGCGCGTGACCTCATACGCTTGCCCACGGAACGTGAACCGCCGCGTGTCGGCATCGTAGCCAAGCGCGCTGTCCACCGCATGCTCGTCCGTTCGCACCACCACGCGCTCGACGTCGTCTGTCGCTGCCGCGAGCGCGTTCCGTAGTCCGCTTCCCGCTCGGGCGAACCCGCCGTCGCCCATCACTTGTTCGGCGATGACGCGCTCGTCGGCGTCCACCACGCGCGTCAGCGTGAACGACGCGTCCGGCGGACGCTCGCCGTCGCCGTACCGCCCGGTCGCCACCACTGCCGTGTCGCCGTTCACCTCAACGGTCGCATCCTCGGTCGGGGTGATGGTCACGGGGTCGCCAACGAGTTCCACGAGCGCCGCGCTTTGGTCCTCGGGGTGGCCGTAGCCCGCGACGACGGCGTACTCGCCGCCACCGAGATAGCCCCGCGTCAGCCCGTCCCGGCAGCCACCTCCGCTCACCTCGCACGGCACGGCGTCGCCGTTGAACGCGCGTAGCGCCCACGGCTCCCGGCTGCCCGGCGCGAGCTGCCGGCAGTCCGACGTATGCCCCATCGGTGCGACGTGGAACCACTCGCCGTCCACGAGCTTGTGGAGGTTCCAGTGCCCGCAGCCCACCGATTCGTGGCTGTGGTTCACCACCTCGAACGCCACGCGGGCGTCAAGTTCGACGCGCTCGCTGGCCGGTCGGACGAACACTTCTGTTGGTTCGTCAGCGTCGTGGAACCACTGTACTGTCGCGCCGTCGGCGAGCGCCGGGACCGACCGGCCGTCGAACCGCGACGCCGCGTCCGGCCCTGGACTAGTCGTGTCCCAGACGGCGACCCGCGCGTCGCCGTCCCGGCCGCGGAACTCGTAGGTGCCTGTTGGTCGCCCGTCCATCTCCGGCTCGCCGACGAGCACGTACTCCAGTTCGACGCGCTCGCCCGCCTCCATCGGCTCTGTCTCGGTCATCCATGGTCCAAGATCTTCGACGCGCCAGTAGCCGGACTCGTCGCGCACCACCTCCGGCACCGTCGCCGCGAGATCGTTGTTCTCCGTCGGCGCGAAGTGCAGGCGCGCCCCGTGGTCGTAGCCGCTCGGCTGTCGACCGTGCACTCGTCCGACGGCAGGAATCCACTCCACGTCGACCGGGTTCGCGTAGTCGCCCCGGTTCTCCAGCCACCCTCGCAAGCGCGCGGGGTGTTCGGCGGTCGCCGTGCGGTCGAACCACAGCGCCACCTCCACCCCGTCGTCGGTGCGCTGGCGCGTCGGCGCGAACGCGTACGTCCGCGGTCCCGTCTCTAACTCGACGATGCTCGCGTACGCATCGGGCTCGCCCGAGGGCACGTCGCCGGCGCTCGTCGACGTTACAGATCTAGTCGTCTGCAGGTCATCGACGGTCGTTCCGGTGCCATCGCCCGACGACGCACACCCCGCGAGGGCTGCGGTGGTCGCCGCCAGCGACGACAGGAGGGCTCGGCGTCGCATACTCGGACCTCCAGCGCCGGCAGTAAAGCCCTTCTGTGGACTTACACAGCGACTGAACCGTCAGTCCGATCGGGTGGCCGCGACGCGCTTGGCAAACTCGACAACGTACTCGGGTACGTTCTCGTTTCCTTCGAAGTGCTCGTACGGCAGCCAGAACGCGCGCTCGACCTCGTCGGTGGCGTGCACCCGTGGCTCGCCAGCGACGTACTCGCCGCGCGTCACCACGTTCAAGCACTGCGTCCCCTCGTCGGCGACGAACGTGTTACTGCAGATGTACTCGATGTCCCCAACCTCAATGCCGACCTCTTCGCTTACCTCCCGCCGGGCCGTGTTCTCGATGGCATCCAACCCTTGTTCCTGTTCGACTTTCCCGCCCGGGAACGTGACAGTTCCCGGTGCGTGCTCCTCCTCGCTGCCGCGCTCGATGACGAGGTACTCGTCGTCTCTCACCACGGCGCAGTCCACGTTCACGACGTACGCGAACTCGTTCATGTGCTCGCGTCACCCCAGTCGAGCGTGAACGTTTCGGAGGTGTGCTAGGCGTACTCGCGCCATCGACTCCCGCACTCTTTACATTTGAAGAAGCGCGTCGGCGGCTCGTCGGCGGCGCCAGTCTGCTTGATGGTGTACCACGCCTCGTCGTGGCCACAGTCCGGGCAGATTTCCTCGGCCGTGGGTTTCCCCTCGAAGTTGGCCTCCTCGCTCGTCTCGATGACGTCGCTGGTGTCCTGAGCGGCGGTCGTGACGAACTCGCCGCTGTCGCCGGCGGGCTCGGTGTTCCCACAACCGGAACATACCCGCTCGTCGTCCTGCTTGTGCATCATCGACCCGCACTCGTCGCAGAACTGCATGTCCCGAACTAGGGCTCGTCCGCGGAAAAATCACTCGCCTCGCTCTCCTCGCGGGCCGCGACCACCGGACAATTCACGACGCGGAAGTGGTCGGTGTCGACCTCCGCCTCGATGGTCGTCCCGTCGTGCGTGCACGCCGTCTCCGGCGGGTCCGAGAAGTGCTCGCAGCCCTGGCAGAGCCGTTTCTCGACGACGCGCACGTCGCGGTCGAGTTCCCCGCTGGCTCCGGCTTCGACGCTCGTCGACTCCGCGACGCCCACCGCGTCTGCGACCGGCTCGTCCGCGGACTCCGAGAGTTGCTCCCAGACCTCCTCCTCGTCGACGCTGCCGACGTCGACGTCCGTGAACAGCTCCTCGAACTCGTCGTCCGTCTCTGCTTCGCGGCTTCGCTCGACATCCTCGCGGAGGTCCGCCAGCGGCTCCCGCTCGTCGTGTTCGTCGTCGCCGTCGTGTTCGTCACTCATCGCGCTCACCCTTCGGCTGGTCCTCGTCGAAGTCGTCCGCGACCTCGGAGAGTTCGTCGCCCTCGACGCGCTCCGGGTCGACGACTTCCGGCCCCTCGTCGGTATCCTCGTCGTCACCGGCGGCCATCGCTTCGAGCGTCTCGCCGTCGGTACCGAGCCACGACTCGTCGTCGAGCACGCTCTCGTCGGTCGGCAGCGCGGGTGCCGACCCCGTCACGAGCATGTGCGTGCCGAACCAGCCCGGGTTCGCCTCCACTTCTTCGAAGGTCGCCGCGCAGAACGGACACTCCGGGGCGGTCAACAGCGCGATTGTCACCGTCTCGCCGCACTCCTCGCACTCGGCTTCGCGGACGTCCGCGACGTTGGCCTCCCGTTTGAGGCGCTCGGCGCGCTCGCGGCGCGCCTCCGCGGCCGCCAGCGACGCCACCGAGTCCCGCATCGATACGACCGCCGTCGCCAGCGTCGCCGTCTTCCGGTTGAGGTCCTGGGTCTCGTCGCGGAGGTACGTCAACACCTCCTCGAAGTTGTCGAAGCCCGCGTCTACGCGCTCGCGGAGCCGTCGCGCTGCCTCCGAAACCTCCGCGACCTCGGCTTGCGCGTCGCGGGCGGCGTTCACCGCCTCCTCAGCTTTCGAGGAGAGTTCCGGGTGGTCGTGGTCCTTCGGCGCTTTCGCGTCGGCGTCGCGCTTAACCTGGATGACGCGCTCGCGGACATCCTGAATCTTCTCGTCGAACTCGCTGTCCACGGTCTCGATATCCGCGCGCAGGTCGTCCTCAACGGCGCGCAAGCGGTCATCGAGGTCGTCGCTGGTGACGACGTCAGTCTGCTCGTCGGCTTCGCGATACGCCGCCAGAACCCGTTCGAGAAACTCCTCGGTGGGCACGCCGAGGTCGTCGGCGCGCTCCGACAGCCACGACGCGACGGGGCCCTCCAGCGTCGTCTCGACTGCGTCCGACGTGCTGTCGGCCATTCACCCAGAATTGGCACTCTGCTCTCTTAATCGTTGGCCCGCGCTACCGGATCTTCCGGACGTCCGTGACGTCGAAGCCCGCGTCGTGAATTTCGGTCTCGAACTGGACGATGTCTTCTTCCTCCAAGCGCCCGAGCACGCCACGGAACTCCCGGACGAACATCGTGCGCACACGCTCGTTTCCGCCGCTCTCCCACCGGAACTGCACGGTGCCGTCCACGGAGGTCATCAGGCTCCCGAACTCCTCCTCGGTGACCGCGTCCCGCGTCAAGTGCAACAAGAGCAAGCCGTCCCAGCCGCGAGCGGCCTTCCGCAGTCCCTTCAGCGTCATCACGACGTCGCTGAACGCCATCTCCTGTTCGCGTGCGCCGATGAGGTCGGTCAGCGAGTCCACGACCACGAGGCTGCCGCTGGCGTGTTCGTCGAGGTAGTCCGCGAATGCTTCGAGGACGTCCCGCCGGTCGCTGTCGGACTGCCCGAGGTCCAGAATCGAGCGGTGTTCGCCCGCGTACCACTCCCGGGGGACGGGGCTCAACTGGAAGTACTCCGGCGAGAAGTCCTCGAAGGTTACCGCGTCGAGGCCCGCGTCGACGATTTCCTCGTCCATCGTGAACGAAATCTCCCGGCGGAGTTCGGCCTCGTCGGCGGTGAACGAGACGTAGTGGATGTCCTCCGGCGGTACCGCCGACCCATGGAGGTCGCCGTAGTGTAACTCGAAGAGCTCCGGGTCGGCGGCCTGCAGGCCGTTGAGGACGGCGCTCGTGTAGACGAACTCGCGAGCGCCAGCGCCCGCTTCTCCCGACAGCAACACGACACTCCCCTCGGGTGCGCCACCCCCGATGCGGCCGTCCAGCCGCGATATCCCGAACGGAATCGTCGCCATACGCCCGAGTCGCGCGGGCGGCGTTTACGCTTTTCCCTGCCCCGTCTCCGTGACGCGCGCGCCCTCGTTGCGGGGCGCGACCACGCGGACGTCGCCATCGACGCCAGCCGCGTCCAGCGCGTCGCGGCCCGCTGCCAGCGCGTCCTCGGCACGACTCTCGTCGGTGACGCCGTAGACGGCCGGCCCCCACGACGATTGGCCAGCGCCCGACACTGCGGGGCTCCCGTCAAGCGCGTCCACGATGCACCCTACAGGTGGGCGGTAGACGCCGCCCTGCTCGTCGGCGTACCACGCGCCGTTCAGCCGCCCGACCTCCGCGACCGCCGCGCCGAACGCCGCGACGTCCTCGCTGGCAAGCGCCGGGAGCACGCGCCGCGTCACGACGCCCGAAATACGGTCCGCGAGCCCGGGGTCAGCCGCCTCCACGGCCGAGCGCATGCTCGCGTCCTCCTCGCTGCCGTCCTTCCCGGGTGTCGCGTCGGGCAGCACGAGCAGGAACCGCCAGTCGTCGGGAACCCGGTGGCGTGCCGCGACCGCTGGGACCGTCCACTTCCCGCGCGCCGGCGCCTCCGTCGTGAACAGTCCCGTCGGGTGGCCGGCGTCGAGGACGAACTCGCCCGCCTCGAACGTCGCGACGCCCACGCCGCTCCGGCCGCCTCGTCCCAGTTCGGGCGCGAGGTCTCGCACGTCTACCTCGCGACCGTGGGCTCGCGCGACTGCTTCGAGCACCGACAGCGCGAGTTGCGTCCCGGAGCCGAGCCCGACGTGCGGCGGTAGTTCCTCCCGAACGGTGAGGTCGACGCCCGGCATGTTCAGCACCTCGCAGGCGCGCTCGGCGTGCTCGCGCGCTCGCTCGTGGTCGCATCGAATCCCGTCCGCGCGCTCGGCTTCGACGACCACCCGTGGCTGGTCGAGCGCGACGCCGAGGCTGCCGTACAGCCGGTCGTGGGACAGCGAGAGGTTCAGGAAGCCGAAGTGGAGTCGGCCGCCGCTCTCGACCCGGGTGGGCATACTACCGGGTTCGTCACCGGCGGTGTTGGTGGTTCTGCCGCTGGCAAACCTTCCCGGTACCCGATTCGGGCGAACATCATCGCCTCCTACCGGGCCTCCGGCAACATCTGTTCAGTCGGCGTGCTTTAACCGCTGCGCGCGTAACCACCTTACATGAGCAAGCAGAAGGACAAGGACCTCCCGAGCGCCGACGTCACCGAAGGCGTCGAGCGCGCGCCCCACCGCGCGATGTTCCGCGCGATGGGCTACGACGACGCAGACTTCTCCTCGCCGATGGTCGGCGTCGCGAACCCCGCCGCCGACATCACGCCGTGCAACGTCCACCTCGACGACGTCGCGGACTCGGCCGTCGAGGGCGTCGAGGGCGGCGACGGCATGCCCATCGAATTCGGCACCATCACCATCTCGGACGCCATCTCGATGGGAACCGAGGGGATGCGCGCGTCGCTCATCTCCCGCGAAGTCATCGCGGACTCCGTGGAGCTCGTGGCGTTCGGCGAGCGCATGGACGCCCTCGTGACCGTCGCGGGCTGCGACAAGAACCTCCCCGGGATGATGATGGCCGCAATTCGCACCGACCTCCCGTCGGTGTTCCTCTACGGCGGCTCCATCATGCCCGGCGAGCACGACGGCCGCGAGATTACCGTCCAGAACGTCTTCGAAGGCGTCGGCGCGGTCGCCTCCGGCGACATGAGCGAGGACGAACTGGAGGAGATGGAGCGCCACGCCTGCCCCGGCGCGGGTGCCTGCGGCGGGATGTTCACCGCGAACACGATGGCCTCCATCTCCGAGGCGCTCGGCCTCGCGCCGCTGGGCTCGGCCAGCCCGCCCGCGGAGAGCGACGAGCGCTACGACGTCGCCGAGCGCGCCGGCGAACTCGCCGCGGAGTGCGTCCGCGAGGACCGCCGCCCCTCGGACATCCTCACGCGGGAGAGCTTCGAGAACGCCATCGCGATTCAGGTCGCGCTCGGCGGCTCCACGAACGCCGTTCTCCACCTACTCGCGCTCGCCGCGGAGGCGGGCGTCGACCTCGACATCGAGGACTTCAACGAGATAAGCGACCGCACGCCGAAGGTCGCGAACCTCCAGCCCGGCGGCTCGCGCGTGATGAACGACCTCCACGAGGTCGGCGGCGTCCCCGTCGTCCTCGCGCGCCTGCTCGACGCGGGCCTCATCCACGGCGACGCGAAGACGGTCACCGGGCGCACCATCGAAGAGGAACTCGACCACCTCGGCGTCGACGGCAGCGTCGACGAGGACGTCGACTTCCTGAAGCCCGTCGACGACCCGTTCCACGAGACGGGCGCAATCACGGTGCTCACGGGGAACCTCGCGCCCGACGGCGCGGTCCTCAAGGTCACCGGGAAGGACGAGACCCAGCACACGGGTCCCGCGCGTGTCTTCGAGTCTGAGGAGGACGCGATGGCGTACGTGCAAGAAGGTCACATCGAGTCCGGCGACGTCATCGTCATCCGGAACGAGGGGCCGCGCGGCGGCCCCGGGATGCGCGAGATGCTCGGCGTCACCGCTGCGGTCGTCGGGCAGGGCCACGAGGACGACGTGGCGCTGCTCACCGACGGCCGCTTCTCCGGCGCGACCCGCGGGCCGATGGTCGGCCACGTCGCGCCCGAAGCCGCGTCTGGTGGTCCCATCGCGCTCGTGGAGGACGGCGACGAGGTGACCGTCGACGTGCCGAACCGCGAACTCTCCGTGGCGGTCGACGACGACGAGATGGCGTCCCGGCGCGAGGACTGGGCGGAACCCGAGCCGCGCTACGACTCCGGCGTGCTCCGGAAGTACGGCGTCCAGTTCGGCTCCGCCGCTCACGGCGCCGTCACCAACCCCGCGGCGAAGCGCGAGTAACTACTTCCGCGAGAGAAACTCCGGGAGTCGCAGCCGGTCGAGATCTTTTCTGGGGAGCGTGTCGATGTCGATTCGCTTCAGGAGCTCCGGGAGGTCCATGCGGTCGCCACCCTCGCCGCTCGCGTCGATGTCGCCGCCCTCCTCGCCCTTGTACGTGATTAGCTTCGACCAGACCGCGCGCTCGCGGGACGGGAACTCCGAGGGGTCGACGTCGCTCTCCCCCGAGGCGAGTTGGCTGTCGAGGTCCGCCGCCGAACTCTTCCCCTCGTCGTAGGCCATCTCCACGAGCGACCGGCCCGCCGCGGCGACGAGCTGGCGGTACTCCTGTGGGTTCCGGTCGCCCAGCGCCGCGGCGACGCCCAGCGCGTACGCCCGCCAGACGGCTTCCTCGCGGTCCAGTTCCTCGCCGTCCCAGTCGCGGGAGAAGGATTCGTCGTACATCACTCGGGGCGGACTTTCCGGCCGGGGTCGACCTGCAGCCCCCCGCCCGTGAAGGAGACGTCCCGGATGTCGCAGTCGATGTTCGTGCCGCGCATCTTCACGAGCTGGACGCCGCGGGTCATCCCGCCGCCCTCTAGGAAGTTGTGGAGGAAGATGACGCCGTGGGCGAGGTAGTGTTCCTCGGCGTACGCTGTCGGGTCGGTCATCTCCGAGACGAGCAGGACGGTGGCGTCGGTCTGCTTGAGGCCGGTCGCGAAGTGCGTGACCTCCGCGTCGGCGTCGTCGGCGAAGTGCGCCAAAAGCATCGTGGAGTCGACGACCACGCGGTCGTAGTCCTCCTGGCGGATCATCGACGCGAGCCGCGAGGAGAGTCCGGACTCGCGGCCGTACTGGGTGAGCGAGCGCCGCGAGCGCTCCCGCGTGAGGTTCAGGAATTCGAAGTTCTCGGCGTTGGCGGCCCGCGAGAAGCCGAAGTCGTAGTTCGCCATGTCGTCGACGAGCTCGTTGCGCGTCTCGTGCATCGTCACGTACAGCACTTCCTCGCCGTTCTTCACGCCCTCCGTGACGTACTGGGCGGCGAGCGTGGTCTTCCCGCTGCCGGGTGGCCCGCTCAGCGTGTACAGGCGGCGCGCCGGGAGCCCGCCGTCGAGGAGGCTGTCGAGCCCGGCGACGCCGGTCGAGATTCTCATCGGTGGTGCTCACGTGGGCCACGCTTAAATCCTCCCGTGTTCGACGGCTTTCACGTTCTCTCCCGCAGCCCTCCGTCGGTTCGCTGTTCAGTTGGCTGGACTGGGAGTCGGTCCGTGTCACTGCCACCCGTGCCACGACCGGTCTCGGAAAGGTTATCCGTGCATCCCGCGTACCTGTAGTTGCAATGGCAACCGGTACGGTTGATTTCTTCAACGACACGGGCGGTTACGGTTTCATCGAATCTGAGGACGCGGACGAGGACGTTTTCTTCCACATGGAGGACGTCGGCGGCCCGGACCTCGAAGAAGGACAGGAAGTCGAGTTCGACATCGAGCAGGCCGACAAGGGCCCGCGCGCGACGAACCTCACCCGGCTGTAATCCCGGCGTTCCTTCGTAGAACTACACTTTCCGATTTTTGTGACCCACGCCGAACAGCGGCGCACTCGTCACGCAACAGTCTAACATTCGCGTAGCCACCGGCTCGTGAGGACTCACTCGTCGCCGCGACGAACGCGCACGAGGAGGTCGCCGTGCACCTCCCCGAGCACGGTCGCGCGCTCGTGGCGCTCGACGGCCTCCCGGTCGACCTCGTGGGCTTTCCGCACGGCGACGCGGCTATCGTCGTTCGTCCGAATCGCACCGACCTTTACGAGTCGGTGCGGTTCCACGTACTCGTAGACGTCCCGGAGCGCCGTCGGCGCGTCGGTGTCGACCGTGCCGATGGTCGCCGCGCCCAGCCGGTCGTCAGGCGCGAGGTCGGCCGCGCTAATCGAGACCCGCTGCCCGAACTTCTGGGACATCGCCGGCAGCACGCTCTCCTGGGTCTGCTGGGACGGCTGGGTCTCCGTCGAGCGCAACACCACCCGGAACGTCACGGCCATAGCCCGCGCTACCACGCCAGGTCATATCATACCACGTGCTACGAGTCAGCACGCTGAATCTTCCACCAGAACCCGCTCACACGCCCAGCGCGCGGTCGCTCAGTCCTCGTCCATCGCCCGGACGGACTCGGTTCCACACTCGCGGCACGCCGACACCCGGTACGGCTGGCGAGCGAACGCCGCGTCCGCCTCCGGCGTGCTCTCCACGCGGAGGTCTATCGTGACGCTGTGTGGCGTCTTCTTGCGACAGCTCTCGCACGACTCCGTCCGACCGGTGCTGTGTGGTGCCTCGCTCGCCATCCTCGGTACCACACGAATACTGTCGCGTCGTGCATCCCAACTGGGCCTAAACAGTTAGGGTGGCAGGGATTCGAGAGCACCACGAGAATCTACACTAGCAGGGAGTCGTGTACCGCTTCGCGGCGTACCGGGTTCACAGTCGTGTACAGATTCGGGAACGCGATTCACTCAATGCGCAACCCCATGAGAGTAGGTATGGAATCGAGAAACGAAGCCGAACGTGGAGCAGCCGCTACTAGAAGGTTAAGCAGTAGGCCCGGAAGTGGATTCCGGGCTATAGTGAAGTGGGACCGCCGAGTTCCGACGGCAGTCCCGTGGCGATTCACTGTCTGCTCTCCGTACTGCGTTTTCGTGGACATAATCAGTGGTCCTCCATCTTCTCGAGAAGACTCCGCCGGTGCGACGCC